>NZ_CP097267.1:0-332500 GCF_028473605.1 Acidovorax sp. NCPPB 3576
CTGTGGCAAGCCTGCGCCGAGCAGCTTGCGCAAGACCTGCCGGAGCAGCAGTTCAACACCTGGATCAAGCCGCTCACGGCGCAGGTCGCACCCGACTTCTCCAAGGTCACCCTGCTGGTGGCCAACCGCTTCAAGCTCGACTGGATTCGCGCGCAGTACGCGGGCCGAATCGCTGCTTTGTTGGAAGGCCTCTATGGCCAGCCAGTATCGCTTGAGTTAGCGCTTGCTCAGCGTGAAACCGTTGCCCGCACTTATATCCGCTCCACGCCTTCGGGCCAGGTGGTGTCGTCCGAGCCCACGCCCGCCGCAGCGCCCAGCGACGAGCCGGTGGCCGGCGCGTTCCGCTCGCGCCTGAACGCCGCCCTCACGTTCGAGACGCTGGTCGAGGGCACGGCCAACCGCATGGCGCGCTCGGCGGCCATGCACGTGGCGGGCTCGCCCGGCCACCTGTACAACCCGCTTTTCATCTATGGCGGCGTCGGCCTGGGCAAGACCCATCTGGTGCATGCAGTGGGCAACAAGCTGCTGGCCGACAAGCCCGACGCGAAAGTTCTCTACATCCATGCTGAGCAGTTCGTGTCGGATGTGGTTAAGGCATACCAGCGGCGCACGTTCGACGAGTTCAAGGAGCATTACCACTCCCTGGATCTGCTGCTGATCGATGACGTGCAGTTCTTCGCCAACAAGGACCGCACGCAGGAGGAATTCTTCAACGCGTTCGAGGCACTGCTGGCCAAGAAGAGCCACATCGTGATGACCTCGGACACGTACCCGAAGGGCCTGGCCAACATCCACGAGCGGCTCGTCTCGCGCTTCGACTCGGGCCTCACGGTGACCATCGAGCCGCCCGAGCTGGAAATGCGCGTGGCCATCCTGATCAACAAGGCCCGCGCCGAAAGCGCCGACATGCCCGAGGAAGTCGCTTTCTTCGTCGCCAAGAACGTGCGCAGCAACGTGCGCGAACTGGAAGGCGCGCTGCGCAAGATCCTCGCGTATTCGCGCTTCAACCAGAAGGAAGTTTCCATCCAGCTGGCGCGCGAGGCGCTGCGCGACCTGCTGTCGATCCAGAACCGGCAGATCTCGGTGGAAAACATCCAGAAGACGGTGGCCGACTACTACAAGATCAAGGTCGCCGACATGTACAGCAAGAAGCGCCCGGCCAGCATCGCGCGGCCTCGCCAGATCGCGATGTACCTGGCCAAGGAACTCACGCAAAAGAGCCTGCCCGAGATCGGCGAGCTGTTCGGCGGGCGCGACCACACCACGGTGCTGCACGCGGTGCGCAAGATCGCCGGCGAGCGCCAGCAGCTCACCGAACTGAACCAGCAGCTGCACGTGCTGGAGCAGACGCTCAAGGGTTGATGCCGAAGTGGCCTCGCACCCCCACGGAGCGCGCCCGGTTCACAGGCAAAATGGCGTGCTGGACGGCATGAGGGGGCATGGCCCATGCCGCCGTCCTGGCACGTTTCCCAAAACCACCAAAGGTTGACGACATGATTGTCCTGAAGGCAACACAAGACAAGGTTCTCGCGGTTCTGCAATCGGTGTCCGGCATCGTCGAGCGCCGGCACACCCTGCCCATTCTGGCGAACGTGCTGATCCGCAAGACAGGCAACGCGCTGCAGCTGACCACGAGCGACCTGGAGATCCAGATCCGCACCACCGCCGAGCTGGGTGGCGACACGGGCGACTTCACCACCACGGTGGGCGCGCGCAAGCTGATCGACATCTTGAAGACCATGCCCGGCGACCAGACCGTGAGCCTGGAGTCGAGCCAGGCCAAGCTGATCCTCAAGGGCGGCAAGAGCCGCTTCACGCTGCAGTCGCTGCCGGCCGAGGACTTTCCCCTGGTGCAGGAATCCGCCGCCTTCGGCCCCGCCTTCAGCGTGCCGCAGAAGGTGCTCAAGGACCTGCTGGGCCAGGTGTCCTTCGCCATGGCGGTGCAGGACATCCGCTACTACCTGAACGGCATTTTGTTCGTCGCCGAAGGCCAGCAACTGAGCCTGGTCGCCACCGACGGCCACCGTCTGGCCTTCGCCAGCGCCACGCTCGACGTCGAAGTGCCCAAGCAGGAAGTCATCCTGCCGCGCAAGACCGTGCTGGAGCTGCAGCGCCTGCTGTCGGATGCCGGCGGCGAGAACCAGCCGCACATCGAGATGCAGTTCGCCAACAACCAGGCCAAGTTCACGTTCGGCGGCATGGAGTTCGTCACGAAGCTGGTCGAGGGCAAGTTCCCCGACTACAACCGCGTGATCCCCAAGAACCACAAGAACAGCGTGACCCTGGGCCGCGCGCCGCTGCTGGCCAGCCTGCAGCGCACCGCCATCATGACCAGCGACAAGTTCAAGGGCGTGCGCCTGAACCTGGAGCCCGGCACCCTGCGCGTGGCGTCCAACAACGCCGAGCAGGAAGAGGCCGTGGACGAACTCGACATCGACTACGGCGGCGACACCATCGAGATCGGCTTCAACGTGACCTACCTCATCGACGCCCTGGCCAACATGGGCCAGGACATGGTGAAGGTGGAGCTGTCGGACGGCAACAGCTCGGCGCTGCTGACCATCCCCGAGAACGAGACCTTCAAGTACGTCGTCATGCCCATGCGCATCTGACGCACCCGTCTTCCAGTGCTGTGGCGAATGCTATGTTTTTTGTAGCTTCATGCCCTAGAAGGGTATGCGCTGGAGGCCGATTTGACTCTTATTGAACATTCAGGAAACCCACCGGTTTCCACGGACCCCAAGGCCATCCATGACCGCTGAGAACACCCTGCCCGAGCCTTCCACCGACGGCGCGGGCGAAGCGCCGCCCTTCACCAAGATCGACACCCAGCAGGCGGGCGCCAGCGAAGGCTACGGCGAAGGCGCGATCCAGATCCTGGAAGGCCTGGAGGCCGTGCGCAAGCGCCCCGGCATGTACATCGGCGACACGTCCGACGGCACGGGCCTGCACCACCTCGTCTTCGAAGTGGTGGACAACTCCATCGACGAGGCGTTGGCCGGGCACTGCGACGACATCGTCGTCACCATCCACTCGGACAACTCCATCAGCGTGACCGACAACGGCCGCGGCATTCCCACCGGCGTGAAGATGGACGACAAGCACGAGCCCAAACGCTCGGCCTCCGAGATCGCGCTGACCGAACTGCACGCGGGCGGCAAGTTCAACCAGAACAGCTACAAGGTCTCGGGCGGCCTGCACGGCGTGGGTGTCAGCTGCGTGAACGCGCTGAGCAAGATGCTGCGCCTGACCGTGCGCCGCGAAGGCAAGGTCCACGTGCTCGAGTTCAGCCAGGGCTTCGTGCAGAACCGCATCATCGAGACCGTGAACGGCGTCGAAGTCTCGCCCATGAAGGTCATCGGCGACACCGACAAGCGCGGCACCGAGGTGCACTTCCTGCCCGACACCGAGATCTTCAAAGAGAACAGCGACTTCCATTACGAGATCCTGGCCAAGCGCCTGCGCGAGCTCTCGTTCCTGAACAACGGCGTGCGCATCCGCTTGAAGGATGAGCGCACCGGCAAGGAAGACGACTTCTCCGGCACCGGTGGCGTGAAGGGCTTCGTCGGCTTCATCAACGCCACCAAGAAGGTGCTGCACCCCACCGCCTTCTACGCCACGGGCGCGCGCCCGGCCGAAACCTACGGCGGCATTCCCGGCACCGAGATCGGCGTCGAGGTGGCCATGCAGTGGAACGACGGCTACAGCGAGCAGGTGCTGTGCTTCACCAACAACATCCCGCAGCGCGACGGCGGCACCCACCTGACCGGCCTGCGCGCCGCCATGACCCGCGTCATCGGCAAGTACATCGACGCGCACGAGCTGGCCAAGAAGGCCAAGGTCGAAGTGAGTGGCGACGACATGCGCGAAGGGCTCTGTTGCGTGCTGAGCGTGAAGGTGCCCGAGCCCAAGTTCAGCAGCCAGACCAAGGACAAGCTGGTGTCGAGCGAGGTGCGCGCGCCGGTGGAGGACATCGTCGCCAAGACGCTGACCGACTACCTGGAAGAGCGCCCCAACGACGCCAAGATCCTGTGCGGCAAGATCATCGAAGCCGCCCGCGCCCGCGAGGCCGCCCGCAAGGCCCGCGAAATGACGCGCCGCAAGGGCGTGCTGGACGGCATGGGCCTGCCCGGCAAGCTGGCCGACTGCCAGGAAAAAGACCCCGCGCTGTGCGAGATCTACATCGTCGAGGGCGACTCCGCCGGCGGCTCCGCCAAGCAGGGCCGCGACCGCAAGTTCCAGGCCATTTTGCCGCTGCGCGGCAAGATCCTGAACGTGGAAAAGGCGCGCTACGAAAAGCTGCTGACCAGCAATGAAATCGTCACGCTCATCACCGCCCTGGGCACCGGTATCGGCAAGGCCGCGGTCGAATCCGGCAAGAGCGGCGTGGACGACTTCGACGCCGCCAAGCTGCGCTACCACCGCATCATCATCATGACCGACGCCGACGTGGACGGCGCCCACATCCGCACCCTGCTGCTGACCTTCTTCTACCGTCAGATGCCCGAGCTGGTCGAGCGCGGCCACATCTACATCGCCCAGCCGCCGCTGTACAAGGTCAAGGCCGGCAAGGAAGAGCTGTACCTGAAGGATGCCCCCGCGCTCGACACCTTCCTGCTGCGCATCGCGCTCAAGGACGCCAGCGTGACCACCGGCGGCGCCAACCCGCAGACCCTGGCCGGCGACACCCTCACCGCCCTGGCGCAAAAGCACCAGCTGGCCGAGGCCGTCATCCACCGCCTGTCCGCCTTCATGGACAAGGAGGCCCTGCGCGCCATTGCCGACGGCGTGAGCCTGAACCTGGACACCGTGGCCGACGCCGAGGCCAGCGCCGTGCAGCTGCAGGCCAAGCTGCGCGAGCTGACCACCAACGGCATCCCCGCCGAAGTGGCCGGCGAGTTCGACGTGCGCACCGACAAGCCCATCCTGCGCATCAGCCGCCGCCACCACGGCAACGTGAAGAGCAGCCTGATCACCCAGGACTTCGTGCACGGCGCCGATTACGCCGCCCTGGCCGAAGCCGCCAGCACCTTCCGCGGCCTGGTCGGCGAGGGCGCCAAGGCCCTGCGCGGCGAAGGCGAGAAGCAGAAGGAAGAAAAAGTGGCCGACTTCCGCCAGGCCATGGCCTGGCTCATCTCCGAGGCCGAACGCACCACCAGCCGCCAGCGCTACAAGGGCCTGGGCGAAATGAACCCCGAACAGCTCTGGGAAACCACCATGGACCCCGAAGTGCGCCGCCTGCTGCGCGTGCAGATCGACGACGCGATCGAGGCGGACCGGGTGTTCACCATGCTGATGGGCGACGAGGTGGAGCCGCGGCGGGACTTCATCGAGACGAATGCGTTGCGGGCGGGGAATATCGACGTTTGACCTCCATGCATCTGGCGATGCATGCCTGTCGCCATCGCATTGGAAGCCGGTCATTCGCTGGAAGGTCCATTCCATCCAGCATCCACATTGCCATGGCACACCAACCATGGCTTATTGGAGCGCTCGCAGCATGGAGACGGGTGGCTGCCTTCGTTACCGCATGAACTCGATGCGCTGGATGGAACGGCGCATCGTTTCGCCAAGAAGGATTCGTCTGAAAGAACAAGCGGTGGCGATGGCCAATAGGAAGAAACCGTGCAATGAACAAGACCACAGCGATCTATTGGATGGTGCGAGCCGGTGAGGGCGGCTTTCGCTTCGAGGACTTTCAGAGCCAGAGCCTCGTCACCATCGGCTGGCACGAGATGGGTGACCTGAACGCCTTACGCCACCGCGCCGACTTCCAGAAGGCCGCTGCGGCCGCTTACCCAAACTTGTCGACCGGCACCCTGAGCAGCTATGCAGGCCAGACCTTCCGTTTCGTGCGCGAGATGAAGGTGGGCGACAACGTGGTCACCTACAACCCCAGCGAGCGCATCTACCTGCTGGGCACGGTGGCGGGCGACTATGCGCATGCAGGCACGGCCCAGGGTGACCATCCCAACCGCAGGCCTGTGCAATGGCGCGGCACCATCGCCCGGGATGGTCTCTCGGTGGCGGCACGGGCCAGTCTGGGTTCCATTTCCACCTTGTTCCAGATACCGCTGGAGGTGGGGCAGGAACTGGAAAAGCTGGTGGCACAGCCCGCTGGCACCCTGGCCAGTTCCGCCGTGCCCCTGGATGTGACCACGGACGAAGTGGGCAGCCAGTACAAAGACATCCAGAACCAGGCATTGGAATTCATCAAGGACCGCGTCAGCGCGCTGGACTGGGCCGAGATGCAAGAGCTGGTGGCCGGCCTGCTGCGCGCCATGGGCTACAAGACGCGCGTGTCACCCAGCGGCTCGGACCGGGGCAAGGACATCGTGGCTTCACGCGATGGGCTGGGCTTTGAAGACCCGCGCATCGTGGTGGAGGTCAAGCACCACAAAGACGCCATAGGATCGCCGCAAATTCGCAGCTTCTTGGGCGGACCGCACGAGCGTGACAAAGGCTTGTATGTCAGCACCGGCGGCTTCACCAAAGATGCCCGCTACGAAGCCGAACGCGGCCGCATTCCCATCGCCCTGATGGATCTGGACGATCTGGTCAAGGCCCTGCTGGAACACTACGAACAGACCGACAGCCAGACCCAGCGCCTGGTGCCCTTGCGCAAGCTCTACTGGCCCGCCTGACCCTCTCCCCGGGCCGAGTTGGGCCCGGGCTGAGCCAACCACCCTTGGGCGCCCTGCCACATGGCTTGGCGCCAGGACGAATCGTTCTGCGGTGGCGGATCTACCAAGTCGGTGGGATACCATCCGCCCCGCGTGCGCTGCAGCAGTTCCGGCACCAGCGCGCGGCCCTCTTGCAGGCGCACCAGATCACGCTTGGGTAGCTCCTTGCCCACCACCAGTACACCTGCCTGCTGCGCCACATGCACCAGGGCAGCCAGGTTTTCCACACAGGTGGCATGGCCCATGTGCCAGTCTTGGGCTAGCAACCAGTAGCGGGACCACTCCATGCCGTCCAGTCCTTCCAACATTTCCTCGTACACCACACACAGCGGCCCATCTGCGCCCGGCCCCACGGGTGTGCCGTGCGTCTTCCATACGCAGAGAAACCGATGAACGTGGGGCGTAGTGTCCCGGCGGGCCTGCATCCAGGGGCCGTAACGGGCCGGGTGCTTGTAATGGTCCACCACCCGATGCGGTGGTACATCTTTTCGACCGTCCAGCCAGTCGTGGCGCAGGTTCAGGTGATCGGCTGCCCAACCCAGCAGTGCTGGGGACAGCTTGAACTTGAGCTGGTCGGGCGACGAGCAATCGGCCATGCTCAGCGCTGGCTGGGCCTGGGCGATGGCGGCGGGCACCAGACGGATGATCTGCTGCCGCGCAACCCCATGCGCCTCAAAGGCGCGGATCAGCCGCTGGGCCGAGCGTCGGACCGGGTCACGCCGGCCACACCACCAATCCCAGCCCTTGCTCAGCAGGCCCCATGCACCTGTGGCTTCGCTCACCCATGACATGGTCAGGTCCCTTCTTGCATCAGCGCTTCGGTCAGGCGTAGCTCGGTGAAGCGGCTGACTATGACGCCCTTATCGCAGATGTCGCCCTCACGCCGGTTCTTCGTGTCCATGGCTTCTCATTTGCTTGTTGGCTTGAACCCATCCTTCGCGACGCAGCGGTGGAGCAACGCGGTGAGCCATTATCGGAAACTTCCAGCAGGACGCCTGCATTGCTCGAATGCGTTGTCGGGCGCTCCCGTTTCGTTCGTTAAAGTCCAGCTCGACTCAATCACCAAAAAACACAGGGAGATAGACGAAATGAAAGATCCTTACGAAAACATCCTGATCGGCAATTTCCTCTACAGCCTGGGGCTCGTGATCGGGCGGCGGTTTCCGGACAAGCCGTTGCCGGGGGCGGTGAACCTGCTCCAGCAGACGCCGCTCGACGGTCCCTTGGGGGATGTGCTCCTTCGCTATCCAGGCGTCGTCCGGCTGATCGAGTTCAAGCGGGCGTCGAACGCCAGCGACAAGGAGTCGGACAAGCTCGACACCCTCAAGCTCTCGCTTGAAAGCGAGCCGGTGCTGCAGCAGGTGTCCCGCGCCATTCATTGGTATGTGGAGTCTTCCAAGGGGCCGTTGGACTGGCGCACCCGGGTCTGCCCTTACCTGGACTTCGCCGGGGGCCAGAGCCCTCAACTCGACTTTCAAGGATTCACGCAATCCCTGGCGGAGACCGTGGGAAAAGCGCAGGCCGAGGAGTTTCCCGATGGCCTCATCCAGCGCTATCTGGACGCGGTGGCCGCTTTCTCCGGCAAGTCGGGCACTTCTTCATCGGGGCTGCTGGTCTTCGTGGGCAAGGACGGGACGCTGCACTACATCGCGCTCGAAAGCATCCGGGAGCTGCGCCAGGAACTGCAGATCCACCGGCAGCAGGCGGACGAGCGGAGCGCCAGCATCGCGCAGGAGCGCGCCCTGGAGCACAACTCCCAAGGGAAAGGCCTGTCGCTGTGATGAACGATGCACAACGCAGCGTGGAGCGCATCCACCAGCTGTCCGACATGCTGCAGTCGCTGATGCAGCAGGCGGCAGTGCTGCAGCAAAAAGCCGATGTGTCCGTGGCCCAGTCGCACCAGGCGACGGAGGCGCTGAAACGGGCCAGTGAGCGGCTGCCTGTGACCGTGGGCGCTGCCATCGAAACGGTGCTCGAGCCGGCTGCGGAAAAAGCCGCGGCGAAGATGACCGCCACCTGGGCCCAGGCGAATGCAGCGGCGGCCGAGGCGACGAAGACCTTCGCGGCGGCGCAAGAAAAGCTGCGGTGGAAGATGCTGGCGTATGCCTGCACGGGGGCACTGGCCTTGGTGGTCCTGATCGCGGCGGCGATGGCCTACCTCTCTCCGACTGAAAGAGAGCTGAAGGAACTGCGCGCTGAGCGGCAGACGCTGTTGGCCGACATGGATCGGCTCAGGAAGGTGGGCGCAGGTCTTCAAGTGACGCAATGCAACCACCAGGGGCAGTTGAAGACCTGCGTGCGCGTGGACCCGAACTCACCCCGCTTCGAAGGGGGCTACGTACTCCTTCCTGCGCGATAAGGCAGGGGGTCGTCGAAGCGCCGGCATCACACCTTGATGAAGTTGTGGGTCGATAGCGCGCCGAACGGCAGCGAAGCCAGCGGCCCACCGACATCCAGCGAACCCAGGTCCACGGGGAAGAAGCCGGTGGTCTCGATGATCTTGCGCACTTCGGCCTTGGCGGCTGCGTCGTCGCCGGAGTAGAACAGCACGCGCCGGCCTCCTGCCACTTCTGGTTGCTGCAGGACGTTCACATCCAGGTGGTTGAATGCCTTGACGACGCGTGCGCCCGGCACGTATTGCTTGAAGATCTCGCTCGAATGCTGGCTGCCCAGATCCACCGCCTTGATGCCGTAGGCAGCCAGGGGATTGCTGGAGTCCTTGGCGTCGGGCGAGTTGGGGTCGATGAATTCCACCGGGTTGGTGCCGTCGATGACGATGCGGCCATTCCAGGCGGGCAGGGCGCTCAGCACTTTCTCGGCATCCGTCCAGCGCACGGCGGCAAAGACGATGTCTGCGCTGGCGGCCTCTGCCACGGTGCCGGCCCGGATGGACGGGCCCAGTTCCTGAACCAGCGATGCCAGCGATTGCGGCCCGCGGCTGTTGGAAAGGGTGGCGGAAATCCCGTGCTTGGCAAGAAGCCGCGCCACGTTGGAACCCAGGGCGCCCGAACCGATAATACCAATGCTCATTATTTTCTCCTGTTTAAAAAAGGGACTTGAAAGTAATCACTGCCAGCGCCCTAAAAATCTGGCAGTTTGAAAAATGTGTCAACGACACTACGACATTTAAGGTCAAAAAATCACCACACCAGGGGAATCGAGAAATGGCCCAGGCGTGCCACTTCCGCCGCAATGTCGGCGATGGTTGCGTTGGCGAGTTCGTCTTCCAGCGCTTTTCGCGCCCGACCCAAGGTGGGTTGCAAGGCGGCGACGATGTTGCCGCCGACAGCGCAGTTCTCGCACGGTGGACTGCGATGCATCGAGAAAAACTCGGTGTCCTCGACGGCTTGGTAGACATCGAGCAGCCGGATCGCTTCGGCGGGCTTGGCCAGTAGTGCACCGCCCCCTGCACCGAGTTGCGACCGTGTCAGGCCCGCATCGTTCAAGCGCGACAGCAAGCCCCGGATCACCACTGCGCCGGTATTGACCGAATAGGCCAAGTCTTCGGAGCGCAAGGGCTTGCCATCGCTCACTGCGAGGGCGGTGAGGATGTGGGCGGCGACGGCGAAACGGGTACTGGTGGGCATGGCGGAATGTGTTTGTGTGTCGGCGATGTTATTACACAGTAGTTTGGCGTGTCAACGAAAGAATTCTTGGGCGGACCGGGATATGGGCGGTGTGGGGGTGGGAGGGGATGCTCCTTGGGATATTCGAAGGGTCAGCCAAGCCGCTTTAGACTGCGAGTGGCACAACGCGGCGGCGAACCCTTTTCTGCCGGCGCACGCCATTCCACCGCCCATCGGTTTCATTGTTGATGAACGCCCCACGCAAGGCCTTGCCCCACATCGATCCCGCCCGCTGCACCGGCTGCGGCTGGTGCGTGGCTGTGTGCCCGCCGCATGTGCTGTCGCTGCAGGTGCCGGGCCCGCAGCCGTGGGGGCGCAAGCAGTCGGTGCTGCACGATGCGCCGGCCTGCACGGGGTGCGCGCTGTGTGCGGTGCGGTGCCCGTTCGATGCGATCGGCATGGTGCGCATCGGCTGAGGGGCGCCTTTCCTGACCTGTAGGACAAATCGCGTCAGGCGTCGGGGCGCTGGGCCCACCCGCGGGCGAGTCCATGCGTGTTGTGATCGCGTTTTGTTTGTTTCAACGCACGAGGAGCACCGCATGTCCGAAAAATCCGCATCCGTCCATTGGGAAGGCGCTGGCAAGACCGGCCAGGGTCAGATCAGCACCGAGACCGGCGCACTCAAGCAGCACCCTTATGGCTTCGGCAGCCGCTTCGGCGACGACCGCAAGGGCACCAATCCGGAAGAGATCGTGGGCGCGGCGCACGCGGCCTGCTTCACGATGGCCTTCGCGTTCGCCTGCGAGAAGGCCGGCATCTCGACCGAGACCCTCGACACCACCGCCAAGGTGCGGCTGGCCAAGGAGGGCGAGGGCTTCAAGATCGACCGCATCGCCCTCACGCTGACGGCCAAGGTGCCGGGCGTGGACGAGGCGCAGTTCCAGAAGATCGCCGCCGAGGCCAAGGCGAACTGCCCGCTGTCCAAGGCGCTGGCCGGCGTGCCCGAGATCACGCTGACCGCCACGCTGCAATCCTGATGAAAGCACCTGCGGCGCCGGGCCATTGCGCCTCGCCGCGGGAAGGCCGCTCTGGCGCAAAGGCGCTGGGCGCTCAAGCCAAAAAGGCCTCTGCCGCAATAAACACTAGGGCGTATTGCTATTGATTGAATAGCATTCGTGGGCGCCAATCGCGTCCTGTACACTTGCCGCCCATGTCGTGCCGTTTTTCCGCCCCCACCGTTGCTCGCGTTGCCCGCCTGGGTCGCGCCGCGGTGCCGCCCGCCACCGCGCGGGCCCGGATGAACGCACGAATGATTACCACCATTACCACCGCGGCAACCTAGCCTTGGTGCAGGGTGGCCGTCCCGGCGGCCACCTGGTGTCATTCCCTCCCCGAACGAACCCAGCCTGGCAGCTGGGTTTTTTGTTGGCCGTTTTGTGGCCCGTTTCTGGAGAGAGTGAGCATGTTCAACGACCCCCACCTGAGCCCCTTGTCCGGCGTCCCTGGCGAAGCCCGCGCGCCCATTGCCACGCCGCGTCCGCTGCGCGTGGGCATGATCGGCATCGGCACGGTGGGCTCCGGCACCTGGCGGGTGCTGCGCCGCAACCAGGCTGCCATTGCGGGGCGTGCGGGCCGGGGCATCGAGATCGTGGCCGTGGCGGCGCGCAACGTGGCGCGGGCTGCGGCCGTGCTGGACGGCGCCGAGGGCGTGGAGCTGACGGACGACCCGCTGCGCGTGGCGACCCATCCCGGCGTGGACGTGGTGGTGGAGGCCGCTGGCGGCACCGGCCCGGCGCGCGAGTGGGTGCTGGCGGCCATCGCGCACGGCAAGCACGTGGTGACGGCCAACAAGGCGCTGCTGGCGGTGCACGGCAACGAGATCTTCGCGGCCGCGCAGCAGCGGGGCGTGGCGGTAGCCTACGAAGGCGCGGTGGCGGTGAGCATCCCCATCGTCAAGGCGCTGCGCGAGGGCCTCACGGCCAACCGCATCGAGTGGGTGGCCGGCATCATCAACGGCACCACCAATTTCATCCTGACCAAGATGCGCGACGAGGGGCTGGACTTCGCGGCGGCGCTCGGCCAGGCGCAGGCGCTGGGCTATGCCGAGGCCGACCCGTCGTTCGACGTGGACGGCGTGGACGCCGCGCACAAGGCCACGCTGCTGGCGGCCAACGCGTTCGGCATGCCGGTGCGCTTCGAGCGGGCGCATGTGGAGGGCATCCGCGGGCTGCAGGCCATCGACGTGGCGTGCGCCGAGGCGCTGGGCTTTCGCATCAAGCTGCTGGGCATGGCGCGGCGGGATCTGGAGGAGGGCGAGGGTGAAGACCCGGGCGTGGAACTGCGCGTGCACCCCGCGCTGGTCCCTGCGCGGCATCTGCTGGCGCAGGTGGACGGGTCGATGAACGCGGTGCTGGTCAAGGGCGATGCCTGCGGCGTGACGATGTACTACGGCGCAGGCGCCGGGTCCGAGCCCACCGCTTCGGCCGTGGTGGCCGACCTGGTGGACGTGGCGCGCCTGGCGGCCGACGGCACGGCCGCGAACCGCGTGCCGCACCTGGCGTTCCACCCCCATGCGCGGCAGGACCTGGCCGTCAAGCCCATCGGCGCCGTGCGCACGCGGCACTACCTGCGCGTGCCGGTCGCGGCCGGGCGGGCCGATGCGATGGCCGTGGTGTCGGAGCACCTGGCTCGCGACGGGGTGTCGGTGCAGGCGCAGCAGATGCACGCAGGTCCGGCCGCGGAGGGTGATGCGGCCATCGATCACGTGCTGGTGCTCACGCACGAGGCCGCCGATGCGCGGGTGCAGGCGGTGCTGGAGCGACTGCGCGAGGTGCCGGACCTGTGCGTGCAGGCGCCGGTGCGGCTGCGGGTGGAAATGCTGGAGTGAGGCGGGAAGAATGCAGGGCGGGGCCGAAGGGCGTTTGCGCCGGGGGCCCGCTCAGCGTTTTTGCTTTTGGTACGCCTCGTGCGCCGGCTTGCCGCGGTCCGTGTCCTGCAGGCCGCGTGCAACGTCTTTGTACGCTTGCTGCATGTCTTCGGACGGCTCGCCGCCGGTCATCTCCACCGCCTGGTCGCGCTCGTGCGGCAGGCGGGGCTCGGGGCCGTCGGGGTTGTGGTTGTCGGCATCGGCCGCGGGGTGGGCCTGCGTGGTGTCGACGCGGCGCTCCTTGCGCTCGGGCACGGGGGCGTCGGGAAGGGGATCGCGGGGGGTGGACATGGCGGGGCTCCTGTCGTGTGGCTGTGCCGAAAAGGCGTGGCCTCGATGCTAGGAAAGCCCTCCGGCGGCGTCTGTAGGCGGGTGCGCACAGCCGGCGAAGGCCGGAGAGATTTGGAGCCTTTTAGGCCGCCAGCGCAATAAATACTAGGGCATGTTGCTATTTATTTAATAGCAACCGAGTGGTGCGGTGGCGCCCGGCCGACCGCTGCGGTGGTGCGGGTCCGAGCGCCATCGACGGCGGATCGACGCCCCTCAGGCTGCGGGCGCCGTTTCCAGCACGGGCGCGCAGTCGATGCGGGTGCGGACCGAGTTGGCGAGAAAGCACGCTGCATGCGCCCGGTGGTGCAACGCCTCCAGCGCCTCCTGGCTGGGCGCGTGGGCCGGGTCGAACCGGGTGACGGGGCGCAGCTGCACGTGGGCGACCACGGGGCGGCCCTGGTCGTCCGGCGCCATGGTGCCCACGGCGTCGTCGCGGTAGTGGTCCACGCGCCAGCCGTCGCGGCAGGCCAGGTCCAGGAACCACAGCATGTGGCAGCTCGACAGCGCGGCGACGAAGGCCTCTTCGGGGTCCACCGCGGCCGCGTCGGAGTACGGCAGGGGCACGACGTGCGGCGAGGACGACGCGGCCACGGTGGCCCCGCCGTCGAACTGCCATTGGTGGGCGCGGTGGTAGCGCCGGTCCAGGAAGGCGTCGCTGCCGCGCTGCCAGGTGATGGAGGCCAGGTGTTCTGCCATGGGAGTCTCGTTTCGGTCGGTTTCGGTCGATTGGGGGCGGGGAAAGAAGGGGGAGTCCCGGGAGTTTAGGGACCGCGCGCCGTGCCCTGCCGAGAACCCGAATCGTTTCCGGGGCCGGCCCGGGCATGCCACACTACTGTATGTCTCAACAGGAATGGGCCGCGCAGGCCCTGCAGTCTTTCGATGCGGTGGTGGGCGCCACCGAGGGGTTTCGCAGCCGCGCCGGCCAGCGGCGCATGGCCGAGCAGGTGGCGCACACCTTCAGTGTGGCGCAGCTGGGCAAGGTGGAGGAGGGGCCCGACGGCGAGGCGCCGCCGCCCACGCGCTCCATCGCGGTCGTGCAGGCGGGCACGGGGGTCGGCAAATCGCTGGCCTACAGCGTGCCGGCCATCGCCATGGCGATCTCGCGCGGCACGCGGGTGCTGATCTCCACGGCCACGGTGGCGCTGCAGGAGCAGCTCGTCAACAAGGACCTGCCGGCCCTGGCCGCGCGCATGGAGCAGCCCTTCAAGTTCGCCCTGGCCAAGGGCCGCGGGCGCTACGTGTGCAAGCTCAAGCTGGAGCGGCTCGCCGGCACGGGCGAGGCCCATTCGCCGGAGGAGGAAGACCTCTTCGCCGAGGAAGAGGCCGCCAACCGCCCCGCCCGCCCGCGCCAGGAGACCGAGGCGCGCATGAAGTTCTATGCCACCATGGCCGACGTGCTGGCGCGCGGCGCCTGGGACGGCGACCGCGACAGCCTGGAGGTGCCGCCCGAGTCCGAGGTGTGGAGCCCCGTGGCGGCCGAGGCCAGCTCCTGCACCGGCAAGCACTGCCCGGCCTTCAGCCAGTGCACCTACTACGACCGGCGCAAGGCGCTGGTGGCCGCGCAGGTCATCGTGGCCAACCACGACCTGCTGCTGTCCTCGCTGGGCGCGCGGCTGCTGCCCGAGCTGGACAACTGCCTGCTGGTGCTGGACGAGGCGCACCACCTGCCCGCGACCGCGCTCGACCAGTTCGCCTGCGAGGCCGACCTGTCCCGCCTGACCTGGATCGACCGCCTGGCCAGCCGTGCGCTGCGCATTGGCGCGCTGGTCGAGGTGGAGGAGATCGCCGACATCCCCAACCATTCCGCGCGCCTGCGCGCCGCGCTGCAGGACGTGGCCCGCCTGGTGATGGACGTGTACGGCGAGCAACTGCGCGCCCCCAGGCCGGCCTGGGGCGGCCGCGCCCGCCCGCAGGCGCCCGGCATGCCCACGCGCGCCCGCGTGGCCGGCGGCGTGCTGCCCGAGGCGCTGGTGGAGCCGCTGGGCCAGATGGCGCACCACGCCGAGGGCTTTCTGAACGCGCTGCGCGCCATCGCCAAGGCCCTGCGCGCCGAGATCCGCGACAAGCCCGACGAGGCGCGGCGCCTGTCCACGCTGTATGCCCAGGTCGGCGCGCTCGCGCCCCGGCTGGAGGGCGTGCACGCCACCGCGCAACTGCTGCTGCAGGACGCGCCCGAGGGCGCGGTGCCCGCCGCCAAATGGTTCACGCTGGAGGTGGAGGGCGACTTCATCGTGGTCAAGGCACACGCCAGCCCCATCCTGCCGGGCAACACGCTGCGCCACCACCTGTGGTCGGCCGTGCGCGGGGCGGTGCTCACCTCGGCCACGCTGACGAGCTGCGGGCAGTTCGACTTCTTCCTGCGCGAGGCGGGGCTGTTCGGCGACGAGACCGTCACCACCCTGGAGGTGCCCAGCCCGTTCGACTACGCGCTGCAGGGCACGCTGATCGCCACCGAGACCGTGGCCGACCCGCGCGAGGCGCAGGCCTTCACCGCCGAGATGGTGGACGCGCTGCTGACCGACCTGGCCATGGTCGAGTCCGGCGCGCTGGTGCTCTTCACCTCGCGCGACCAGATGCGCCAGGCCGTCGATGCGCTGCCCACCGCCATGCGCGCCAGCGTGCTGGTGCAGACCGCGCTGCCCCGCACCCAGCTGCTGGCGCGCCACCGCGAGCGCGTGGCCAACGGCGAGCCGTCCATCATCTTCGGCATGCAGTCGTTCGGCGAGGGGCTGGACCTGCCGGGCGCGCTGTGCGAATCGCTGTTCATCACCAAGCTGCCGTTCGCCCCGCCCGACGACCCGGTGGGCGAGTCGCGCGCCGAATGGCTGCGGGCCGCGGGGCGCGACCCGTTCAGCGAACTGGTGGTGCCGGCCACGGCCATCCGCCTGGCCCAGTGGGTGGGCCGCGCCATCCGCACGGAGGAAGACCGCGCCCACGTGTACTGCTACGACAAGCGGCTGGTGCGCACGTCGTACGGGCAGCGGCTGCTCAAGGGCCTGCCGCCCTTCACGCTGGAGCGGCGCCCGGCGGCCTGATTCCGGCCCGGGCGGCCGGCGCGGAGATGTCGGACATGCCCCACAGGGCCCCGGGCCGCGAGCCGACCGTAAGCGCACGAGGGGCCCCCTACATTGGGACCTCCCTCCTGCGACGTGCGCCGTGTGCGCGCGGCGTTCGGCCTCCTTTCCCTGCTTGCCGGAGACACCCATGAGCAACGACGACACCATCTCCCCCCATGCCACGCTGTGGCGGCTGATCAAGGACATCCGCTTCGGCATGCTCACGCACCGCGCCGCCAGCGGCATGCTGCATGCCCACCCGCTGACGACGCAGAACAAGGACATCGACGAGCAGTCGCAGCTGTACTTCTTCATCCCGCGCGATGGCGAACTGTTCGAACGCCTGCGCTCGGACAGCCAGGTCAACGTGACCTATTCCAACCCCGACAAGGACAGCTACGTGTCGCTGTCCGGCACGGCCGGCTTCATCGAAGACATGGTGAAAAAAGAGGCCCTGTGGTCGCCCATGGCGAAGGCCTGGTTTCCGGATGGCGTGAACGATCCCAACCTCGTGCTGCTGGCCATCCACATCGGCCATGCCGAGTATTGGGACGTCAAGGAAAGCAAGATGACCCAGCTGTTCAAGATGGCCAAGGCGGCCGTCACGGGCAACCCCCCCAAGGACATGGGCGAGCACAAGGAACTGTCGCTCTCCTGAGCGCGGCCTTTTCGCTCCCTTCCCATCGATCCCATCGTTTCATTCCCCCGTTCGCAAGGAGACACACCATGGCCAACGACAAGCAGGAGCCCGGCAAGGGCAAAGTGGAAAACGACCACAACCGCCAAGGCAACCAGGAGCCCACCCAAAAGAACGAAGCCCAGCGCACGCCGGAAAGCCGGCATGACCGCGACGCTCACATCGGCAGCGGCAACCAGGTGCAGTCGCGCCGGGGTGCGGCAGGCAGCGGGGGCGGGCGCGGCGCCGGCTGAGCCGATCGCACCCTGGCAACGATAAGGGGCCTTCGGGCCCTTAATTTTTGGGCGAATGCCTTGAAAGAATCCATGGAACATCCATATACCATCCAGATGGATGTAAATAGGAGGTTTCGATGGCAATGACAGCGCCTGAGCGCAGCATCAAGGTTCCGGATTCGGAGAAGGTGACGATCAACCTGGGCTATGTGGACCTGGGCCACATCGACCTGCTGGTGTCCGAGGGGTTCTATTCGAACCGCACGGATTTCATCCGCACGGCCATCCGCAACCAGCTGGTCGCGCAGGCCGATGCGGTGCGGCAGGTCGTGGCCCGCAAGACGCTGGTGCTGGGGTTGCAGCGCTTTGGCCGTGCCGAGCTGGAGGCCGTCCAGGCCGCAGGCCAGACGCTGGAGATCCGCGTGCTGGGCCTGTGCACCATCGACGACGACGTGCCCCCGGCGCTGGCCCAGGCGACCATCGCCTCGGTCCATGTGCTGGGCGCGCTGCACGCCAGCGCGGCGGTCAAGGCCGCGCTGGCGGGCCGCATCGGCGGATGAAGACGCGCGGCGAATCGCCAGGTGCATAGAACGACAAGGGACGCAGCCGCGCGCCGAGCGCTGGCGACCACCCCGGATTCCAGACCGGCCTGATTCGAAGGCGGCGGTGAGACAAGAGACGACGACATGACGCGGCTCGCGCAGTGCGCCTTTCAGGGCGCCCGTGCTTTCCGCACGCCAAGGCCCCCGTGGCCCCGCTTTTCGAAAGGATTCCCCATGGACTGGAACAAGAAGGTCAAGCAGCTTCTGAACGAAGTCACCCCGCTGATGCGCACCGGCCAACTCGCCGACGCCACCCGCGCCATCCAGCAGGCCCTGCGCGGCCACGGCATGTCCGCGGCCACCGCGCCAGGGAATGCCGCTGCCGGCCCCGCCGCAGCGTGGAAGGCCCCCTTGGGCACGCCGGATGTGGAAGACGCCGTGGTGATCGACCGGCCGTCCGCCCCGGCGCCCGATGCGCGCCGCTCCGCCCCATCGTCCTCGCCCCGCGACGCGCGGGCAGACGCCTGTGGTACTTTCACGCGGGTGGCCTTCGCGGGCCCTGCCGGCGCACCGCAAGACCATTACTACCTCAGCGTGCCCCCCGGCGCGACCGTGGGCACGCCGATGCCGCTGATCCTCATGCTGCATGGCTGCACGCAGAACCCGCAGGACTTCGCCCTCGGCACCGGCATGAACGAAGCCGCCGCGCCCGCGAACGCGCTCGTGCTGTATCCCGCGCAGGCCCAGGGCGCCAACGCCCACGGCTGCTGGAACTGGTTCCGCCCGCAGGACCAGCAACGCGGCCACGGCGAGCCCGCCACGCTGGTCGCCATGGTGCGCGACGTGATGGCGCGCCACCCCGTGGACGCCCGCCGCGTGTACGTCGCGGGCCTGTCCGCCGGCGGCGCCATGGCCGCGCTGCTGGCGCGCGAATACCCCGACGTGTTCGCGGCCGTGGGCGTGCATTCGGGCCTGCAGGCCGGCGCCGCGCACAACATGATGGGCGCGCTGTCGGCCATGAAGAACGGCGCCAAGGGCGCACCCGCCCGCGAGGGCGGTGCCGGCGCCCCGCCGCTCATCGTGTTCCACGGCGATGCCGACGAGACCGTGCACGCCCGCAACGGCGAACAATTGCTGGCCGCGGCGCTGCGGTCCGCGCCCGGCGCCCGGCCCGAGGCCGAAACCGGCCAGAGCCCCGGCGGCCAGCGCTACACGCGCACCGTGTACCGCGCCGCATCGGGCATCGGCCCGGGCGCGGTGGTGGCCGAGCACTGGCAACTGAACGGCGCGGGCCATGCCTGGGCCGGGGGCCACGCGCGGGGCAGCTACACCGATCCGCGCGGGGTGGACGCGACGGCGCAGATGCTGCGGTTTTTCCTGGAGCACCCCCGCGCCGCCGGTTGATCGGGCGCGAGGCGCGGCGCCGTCAGTCGATCACCACCTTCGCATCCGCCACCAGCCGGGCGAAGCGCTCGGTTTCGCTGCGAATCTGCTGGGCCATCTGCTCGCGGGTGTTGCCCACCGGCTCGGCGCCGATGTCGGCCATGCGCTTGCGGAACTCCGGCGACTGGATCACCTTCACCATCTCGCCGTTCAGCCGGTCCAGGATGTCCCTTGGCGTGGCCGCCGGGGCGAGCACGCCGAACCACGTGCCCAGGTCGAAGCCCTTCAGGCCCGCCTCGTCCAGCGTCGGCACGTCGGGCAGGGCCGAGGATCGCTGGAGGGTGGACACCGCCAGCGCCCGCAGTTTGCCGGCCTTGATGTGCGGCAGCACGGGCGTGATGGTGTCGAACGACATGGTGATCTGGCCGCCCAGCAGGTCGGTGGCCAGCGGGCCGCTGCCCTTGTAGGGAATGTGGCCCAGCGACGTGCCGGTGAGGCCCTGGAACTGCGTGCCGATCAGGTGCTGCGCGGTCCCGTTGCCGTTGGAGCCGAAGGTCAGCTTGCCCGGCTGCGCCTTGGCCTGGGCCACGAGTTCGGCCACCGTCCTGGCCGGGTTGTCGGCATGGACGACCAGCACGTTGGGCACCAGCGCCACCGTGGTGATGGGGGCCAGGTCCTTCTGGAAGTCGTAGGGCAGTTTCTTGTACACGCTGGTGGCGATGGTGTGGTGCACCGCGCCCATCAGCAGGGTGTAGCCATCGGGCCTGGACCGGGCCACGTAGTCGGCGCCGATGGTGGCGCCTGCCCCCGGGCGGCTTTCCACGATGACGGGCTGGCCGAGCGACACCGTCAGCCGGTCGGCCAGCGCCCGCGCCAGCACGTCGGTGGTGCCGCCGGCGGGAAAGGGCACCGTCAGGCTGATGGTCTTGGTGGGCCAGGCGGCCTGGGCGAGGGCGCTGCCGCTGGCCAGTACCGGGAGGGCGGCCGCGAAAGCGTGCAGCAGCACCTGCCGCCGCTGGCGCGCGGGGAAAAATTTCGGGGCCATGCGGGTCTCCTGGGAGTGCGCTCTGCGGCGCCTGGGGGATGGCCCGCCGCGGCGCGGTCGGGCGAAGGAAGGAACGGATGAATGAAAGAAAAGGATTTCAGGCGGCCAGCCGCTGCGCCTGGCGGGTGCCGGCCAGGTGGTCGCACACCGCCTGCGTGACCTGGGCCGTGGTGGCCTGGCCGCCCAGGTCCCGCGTGTGCAGGGCCGGGTCCGCGGTGACGTGTTCGATGGCCCGCATCAGGCGCCGGGCGGCGTCCGCCTCGCCCAGGTGTTCGAGCAGCATCACGGCCGACCAGAACGTGCCCACCGGGTTCGCTAGGCCCTGGCCCATGATGTCGAAGGCCGACCCGTGGATGGGCTCGAACATCGAGGGATAGCGCCGCTCGGGGTCGATGTTGCCGGTCGGTGCGATGCCCAGGCTGCCCGCCAGCGCGGCGGCCAGGTCGCTCAGGATGTCGGCATGCAGGTTGGTGGCGACGATGGTGTCCAGCGTGGCCGGGCGGTTCACCATGCGGGCCGTGGCGGCGTCCACCAGCTCCTTGTCCCAGGCCACGTCGGGAAAATCGCGCGAGACCTCCAGCGCGATCTCGTCCCACATCACCATCGCGTGGCGCTGGGCGTTGCTTTTGGTGATCACGGTGAGCTGCCGGCGCGGGCGCGACCGGGCAAGCTGGAAGGCGTAGCGCAGGATGCGCTCCACGCCCACGCGCGTCATGATCGACACGTCGGTGGCGGCCTCGATCGGGTGGCCCTGGTGCACCCGGCCGCCCACGCCGGAGTATTCGCCCTCCGAGTTCTCGCGCACGATCACCCAGTCCAGCTGCTCGGGCGTGCAGCGCTTGAGCGGACCGTCGATGCCCGGCAGGATGCGCGTGGGCCGCACGTTGGCGTACTGGTCGAAGCCCTGGCAGATCTTCAGGCGCAGGCCCCACAGGGTGATGTGGTCGGGGATGTGCGGATCGCCCGCCGAGCCGAACAGGATGGCGTCCTTGCCGCGCAGCGCGTCCAGCCCGTCGGCCGGCATCATGGCGCCGTGTGCGCGGTAGTGGTCGCCGCCCCAGTCGAAGTCTTCGAACTCGAAGCGCAGCGTGTCGTCGGTGGCGGCCAGGGCCTGCAGGACCTGGCGGCCGGCGGGAATCACTTCCTTGCCGATCCCGTCTCCGGGAATGGTGGCGATGGCGTAGGTGGTCATGGGTGGTTCGGTCGAAAAAGCGTTGGGGACCGCGCCACTCTAGGCACCGCCGGCCTTTCGGCGCGGGGCTATAGTGAAACCATTGTTCACCTGGATTCAACAATCCAGCAGTCACGCCAACCCCGTTTTTTTGCCGCCTGCCCATGTCCGCCGCCCACGCCCTTCCCGCCATCCAGCCGGCCGACCTGGGGTTTTTCTCGGTGCTGGCCAGCTGCGGCAGCCTGAGCGCCGCCGCGCGCGAGCTGGGCATCACCACGCCGGCCGTCAGCAAGCACCTGGCGCTGATGGAGGCGCGCGTGGGCGTGCCGCTGGTCAACCGCACGACGCGCCGCATGGGCCTCACGCCCGAGGGCGAGCTGTACCTGGCGCACGCGCGCCGCATCCTCGGCGAGATCCACGACCTGGAAGAGCTGCTGGGCCTGTCGCGTGCGACGCCGAAGGGCCTGCTGCGGGTGAATGCCACGCTGGGGTTCGGGCGCGGTCACATCGCGCCGCTCATCTCCCGCTTTGCGCGCCTGCACCCGCAGGTGCAGGTGCAACTGCAGCTGTCCGTGAACCCGCCCGCGCTCACCGACGACACGTTCGACGTGTGCATCCGATTCGGCGCGCCGCCCGAGGCCCGCGTGATCGCCAGGCACCTGGCGCACAACCGGCGGCTGCTGTGCGCATCGCCCGACTACCTGGCGCGCCACGGCACGCCGAAGGTGCCCAACGACCTGGTGCACCACAACTGCCTGGGCATCCGCCAGGGCGAGGAGGCCTACGGCGTGTGGCGGCTCACGCGCGGCCGCGGGCGCCACGCGGTCACCGAGGCGGTGAAGACGCGCGGCAGCCTCACCACCAACGACGGCGAGATCGCCGTGCGCTGGGCCTTGGAAGGGCACGGCATCCTGATGCGGGCCGAATGGGACATCGAGCGCCACCTGCGCGGCGGGCAGCTGGTGCCCGTGCTGCCCGCCTACAGCACGCCCGACGCCGACATCCACGCGGTGTACCCGCAGCGCCACCAGTCCGCGGCGCGGGTGCGGGCCTTCGTCGATTTCGTGGCGCAGGCGCTGTCGGACCGGGGCAGGGCCGGCGGTGGGGACGGCGACGCGGAGTGAGCCCCCCGCCGCGCGGTCGTGGCGGAACGTTCGCGTCGGCCGGTCCGGCCACTTCGCCGAAAATGCGGGCTTTCCCCACGCTGATCGCCTCCGCCACCCTTTCATGTCCCTCATCGCCGTCATCGATTTCGAAACCACGGGCATCTCGCCCGGCCAGGGCGCGCGGGCGACCGAAGTGGCCATCGTGCTGCTGGACAACGGCCAGGTGGTGGACCGCTTTCAGAGCCTGATGAATGCCGGCGCGTGGATTCCGCCGTTCATCACGCAGCTGACGGGCATCACCAACGCCATGGTGGCCGCCGCCCCCGACGCGGCGCAGGTCATGCGCGAGGCGGCGCGCTTCGTGGGCGGCACGCCCATGGTGGCGCACAACGCATCGTTCGACAGCAAGTTCTGGGCGGCCGAACTGGGCTGCGCGGACCTGCCGGCGCCCCATGCCTTCGCCTGCACGGTGCTCCTGTCGCGGCGCCTGTACCCGGAGGCGCCCAGCCACCAGCTGGGCACCATCGTGGGCCACCTGGACCTGCCGCGCGCAGAGCGGGCCCACCGGGCCCTGGCCGATGCGGAGATGGCCGCGGCGCTGCTGGGCCGCATCCAGCACGACCTGCGCACCCGCTGGGGCGTGGCCGATCCCGCGCATGCCCTGCTCATGGGCCTGCAGCGCTGCGCGCGGCCTGCATTGGGCAAGTGGTTTGCGCAGCACGGCGCGGCGATGGCGAAGGCCACCGCGGGCGTTTAGCACCGCTCCGGGCCCCGTTTCGCGGGGATGCCCTGGGGCTCAGGGGGCCCGGCTTTGGTCAGTAGCGCGCGCGCCCGAAGCTGTCGAGGATGGCGATTTCCGTGAACAGGCTGCCTTCGCGCCGATTGTTCAGGAACGACACCTCGTAGCCGCCCAGATCGATGCGCGGCAGGCGCGACAGCGTCTCGGCCAGCGCCCGGCCATCCACGCCCCCACTGCCGCTGCGCGGCACGGCCTTGATCCCCTGGCCGATCGTCTTGGCCACGAGGAAGCCTTCAAACGCCGCCAGCGAGGCGATGCTGGCGCTCTGCTGCGCCGCCTGCATGGCCTGGCGGAATTCGCGCACCACCGGAATCGACTGGTTGGTGAGCGCCGGGAACACCTGCGTCATGCCCACGCCGCGGGCGTTTTCCGCGCCCACGGCATCCACCAGCTTCACGGGGTCGAGGTCGGAAATGCCGACCACCTGCGCATGCCCGCCCGCCGCGCGGTAGGCCTTCACGAAGGCGCTGCCCGCGGCCTGGCCGGCCACCATCACGATCACCTGCGCATCGGCCTTGAGCAGCTTGGCCAGCGCGGGCTGGATGTCCGACGAGGTGCGCTCGTAGGGCTCCTTGGCGACCAGCGCCAGCTTGCGCTGCGACAGGGCCGCCGTGAGCGCCTCCAGCCCCTTTTCGCCATAGGCGTCGTTCTGGTAGAGCGCCGCGAACTTGGTCATGCCGATGGCGTCGCCCATCTGCGCGACCAGCTTGGTCAGCTCCGTGCTGTAGCCGGCGCGCACGTGAAAGACGTAGGGGTTCACCGGCTCGCGGATGACCTGGGAGCCCGAGCGCGTAGGAAACAGCGGCACGGCGCTGTCCTGCGGCAGCTTCGCCTCGATCAGCGCCTGGGTGTTGCTGGTGGCGAAAGAGATCAGCGCGGCGGGCTTCATGGCCAGCAGCTTGCGGGCGCCGGCCAGTGTCTTCTCGGGCTTGAATTCATCGTCTTCCACGACGAGCCGCACCTCCAGGCCGGGAAATGCCTGGCTCTTTTGCGCTTCGGAAAAATAGGTTTCCACCCCCAGCACCACCTGCTTGCCCACTTCGGCGGCATTGCCTCCGGTCAGCGGCGCCACCATGCCGACGACGACCGGAGGGGCCGCGCGGGCGGCCGAGCCGATCCAGGGAAGGGCCAGCGAGGCGCCCAGGCGGGTGGTGAATACACGGCGTTTCATGGAACGTGCTCCTGTGGAGGGCAGACAGCAGAGAAGGGCGCCAACGCGCCTGGACGAACCGAGGCAGAAGAACCGGCACACCCCTGCAAATGCAAGAGCATGCGAAATGTATGACCTATTGTTAATCAGTTTTTGTGGCGTTTTGGCGCCTGTGGACGTGATTTGATCGTGCTGTGCTAGGATTTGCCGCTATGCAACGCAATCTGCTGCTATCCCCACTATCGCTAGGCCTAGTGCCTGGCCGGGGTCTGCCTGCGTTCGCCATCACCGTTGCCTAAAAGCGCAACACCGATTTCCCCCTGACCCCGGCTCGCGAACCAGCCTCCACCCATGGTGGAGGGCTGCAGGGGATGTCGTTCACCGTTCACCGTTGATTCGACCCGTGCCCCAGTGCTGCCTTGCAGCACGGCACACACCGTTCGTGGAGCCTCTCATGATTTCCAAGCCCGCTACCAAGTACCAGCCCATCGCCCCCATCGCGTTGGCCGACCGCACCTGGCCTTCCAAGACCATCACCCAGGCGCCCATCTGGTTGTCCACTGACCTGCGCGACGGCAACCAGGCGCTGTTCGAGCCGATGAACGGCGAGCGCAAGATGAAGCTGTTCCACGAACTGGTGCGCATCGGCTTCAAGGAAATCGAAGTGGGCTTTCCCGCCGCGTCGCAGACCGACTACGACTTCGTGCGCCGCCTCATCGACGAGGGCCTTGTGCCCGACGACGTGACCCTGATGGTCATGACGCAGTCGCGCGCCGACCTCATCGAGCGCACTGTCGAGGCCGTGCGCGGCGCGCCGCGTGCCATCGTGCACCTGTACAACGCCACTGCGCCCGTGTGGCGGCGTGTGGTGTTCGGCATGAATGTCACGCAGGTGATGGCGTTCATCGACCAGCACGTCTCGCACCTGAAGCGCCTGACCGATGCCCAGCCCGAAACCCGCTGGACGCTGCAGTATTCGCCCGAGACCTTCAGCGTGACCGAGCTGGAGGTCTCGCTCGAAGCCTGCCAGACCGCCATCGCCGCCTGGGGCGTGGGCCCGGGGCGCGAGATCATCATCAACCTGCCCACCACGGTGGAGAACGCCACGCCCAACGTGTTCGCCGACCAGATCGAGTGGATGCACCGGCGCCTGAGCCCCCGCGAGCACATCGTGCTCTCGGTGCACCCGCACAACGACCGCGGCACGGGCGTGGCGGCCGCCGAGCTGGCCATGATGGCCGGCGCGCAGCGCGTGGAAGGCTGCCTCTTCGGCAATGGCGAGCGCAGCGGCAACCTCGACGTGGTGACGGTGGCGCTCAACCTCTACACGCAGGGCGTGCACCCGGGGCTCGATTTTTCCGACATCAACGCCGTGGCGCGCGTGGCCGAGGAATGCACCGCGCTGCCCGTGCACCCGCGCCACCCGTACGTGGGCGACCTGGTGTTCACCTCGTTCTCGGGCTCGCACCAGGACGCGATCAAGAAGGGCTTCGCCGCCCACGACCCCGAGGGCCTGTGGCAGGTGCCCTACCTGCCCATCGACCCGGCGGACCTCGGCCGCACCTACGACAGCGTGATCCGCGTCAACAGCCAGTCGGGCAAGGGCGGCATCGCCTTCCTGCTGGAGCGCGAGCGCGGCGTGGTCATGCCGCGGCGCATGCAGGTGGAGTTCAGCGCCGTGGTGCAGCGCCAGACCGACGCCAGCGAGACCGAGATGACCGGCGCCACGCTGTGGTCGCTGTTCCAGGCCACCTACCTCGACACGTCCGCGGGCGTGCCCGGCGCCATCGTCTGCCATGCCCACCGGCTGGCCGACGACGGCCGCGGCATCGAGCTGGACGTGACCATCGACGGCGCGCGCCAGACCCTGCAGGGCCAGGGCAACGGCCCGATCGACGCCACGGTGGATGCCCTCGGCCTGCCGTTGCGCGTGCACGGCTACGAGGAGCGCGCGACCGGCTCCGGCGCCGATGCGCAGGCCCTGGCCATCGTGGAGGCGGCCCTCGACGGCCTGCCCGGCGCGACCTTCGGCGTGGGGCTGCACCACAACATCGTCACGGCCTCGGTGCATGCGGTGGTGAGCGCGGCCAACCGGCTGGCGCAGCGCCGGCAGGCGGCGGCTGCTGCGCCCCTGAGCGTCCCGGCGGCCGCCTGAGCCGGGGGCAGCAGGCGGTCAGCCGCCCGGCTTGCGCGGCGTGACCGGCTGCAGGTAGGCGCCCGAGCGCACCAGGTGCTGCTCGGCCGCCTCGATCCGCTCGATGCCCGGGGCGCCCGCGCGGCTGGCGAGCAGCTCCAGCAACGATTCCGCCACCGCCGTGGCGGCGGCGATCGACGGAAAGAACGACGGGCTCTGCGTGGCAAAGAGCACCGTCTCATGGGCCAGCAGCGACAGCGGCGAGGCCTCGCTGTCGGTCAGGGCCACCACCTTCGCGCCGGCGGCGCGTGCCGCCTCGGCGGCCTGCAGCGCTTCGCGCGAGTAGGGCGCGAAGCTGGCCACCACCAGCGCGTCGCCCTTGGCGATCGCACGCAGCTGCATCTCCAGCGAGCCGCCTTGCCCGTCCACCAGATGGACCGACGGGCGGAACAGCCGGTACACATAGACGAAAGAAAACGCCACGGGAAAGCAGGCGCGAAAGCCCGCCACGTGCACATGGCGGGCCTGCTCCAGCAGCCGCGCGGCGCGCGGCAGCGAGACGGCGCTCTGCCGCTCGGTCTGCTCCAGGTTGTGGCGGTGCACATCGAACATCTCGCCCACCAGGGACTGGTCCTTGGCGCGCCCGGCCAGCTGGCGTGCCCGCGGGGCGTATTGCTCGCTGCCCAGGCCCATGTCCTGCGCCAGCGCCTCCTTCAGTGCCGGCCAGCCCTCGAACCCCAGCTGCTGCGCGAACCGCACCAGGGTGGCCGGCGGCACGCCCGAGCGCGCGGCGACGGTGCGCATCGAGGCGATCACGACCTCGTTCGGGCGGTCGATGACGAACTTGGCCGCCTGCTGCAGCGAGGGGGACAGCCCGGCATGGCGCTGGCGGATGGTGTCTCTGAGACTCATGGGAACGGACCTGGACAGGGGCTTGGGGGAAAAGGGGCCGGCGCAGGGGCGCCGCGCCACCGCGCGACTGTAGGGCAAGTGTGCCGGGGGTGGAGTGCAGGGAATGGAACGTATGTTCCTTTCAATGTTGGATAAAACGAATGTTGCAATTTCTGTTGATGTTGGTATATTTGTTCCAAATTGATGAAAGATGGATTTTTTGATCCATCGACCACCCGACAGCCACCGAACCTTGCCCGCCCCGCCATGACCCACGTCCTGCATCGCCATCTCCACCAGACCCCCCCTGTCGCCGCGGGCGCGCAGGGCATGACGGTCCGCGACGCCAGCGGCCGCACGTACCTGGACGCCAGCGGCGGCGCCGCCGTGTCCTCGCTGGGCCATGGCCATGCCGACGTGATCGCCGCCATGCACCGGCAGATCGACCGCATCGCGTACGCCCACACCAGCTTCTTCACCACCGACGTGGCCGAGGAGCTGGCGCAGACGCTGGTGCGCGGCGCGCCGGCCGGCACGAGCCATGCCTATTTCGTGAGCGGGGGCTCGGAGGCCGTGGAGGCCGCGCTCAAGATGGCGCGGCAGTACTTCGTGGAGCGGGGCGAGCCCCAGCGCACGCACTTCATCGCGCGGCGGCAGAGCTACCACGGCAACACGCTGGGCGCGCTCGCGGTGGGCGGCAACGCCTGGCGGCGCGCGCCGTTCGCGCCGCTGCTCGTGCCGGCCACGCACGTGTCGCCCTGCTACCCCTACCGCGAGATGCGCGACGGCGAGTCTCCGCGGGCCTACGGCCAGCGGCTGGCGGCGGAGCTGGAGGCGGCCATCCTCGCGCAGGGTGCGGACCGCGTGATCGCTTTCGTGGCCGAGACGGTGGGCGGCGCCACGGCGGGCGTGCTCACGCCGGTGCCGGGCTACTTCCAGGCGGTGCGCGCGGTGTGCGATCGCTACGGGGTGCTGCTGATCCTGGACGAGGTGATGTGCGGCATGGGCCGCACCGGCACCCTGCACGCCTGCGAGCAGGAGGGCGTGGTGCCCGATCTCATCACCGTGGCCAAGGGCCTGGGTGGCGGCTACCAGCCCATCGGCGCGGTGCTGGCGCAGGGGCGCGTGGTCGAGGCCATGTCGCGCGGCAGCGGCTTCTTCCAGCACGGCCACACCTACCTGGGCCACCCGGTGGCCTGCGCCGCCGCGCTGGCGGTGCAGCAGGTGATCGCGCGCGACGGCCTGCTGCAGAAAGTGCAGGACGATGCGCCGGTGTTCGAGCGCATGCTGCGCGGCGCGCTGGGTGGTCACCCCCACGTGGGCGACATCCGCGGGCGGGGCTATTTCTGGGGCATCGAGCTGGTGGCCGACCGCGCAACGAAGGCCCCGTTCGACCCCGCGCTCCGGCTGCACGCGCGCGTCAAGCGGGCCGCGATGGACGCGGGCCTGCTGTGCTATCCGTTCGGCGGCACGGTGGACGGCCTGCGCGGCGACCACGTGCTGCTCGCGCCGCCGTACATCGCCACGCGCGAGGACCTGCAGGCCATCGCCGACCTGCTGGCGCACGCCATCGGTCAGGCCACGGCCGCGCTGGCCTGAGCGGCGCCTTTCTCTTTCTCCGTTCGCCCTCCCGTTCTTCCATCCCTCGTTCCTGAAGGAGCCTTTCCCATGCCCGTCGCACCGTCCCTTTCGTCCGCGCGCCGCCTCCTGGCGGCCCTCCTGTCGTGCGCGGCCCTGGCCGCCCCGGCGGCCTTCGCCCAGGAGGCGCCCGCAGCCGGCGGCACCCTGGGCAAGATCCAGCAAAGCGGTGCCATCACCTTTGGCTACCGCGAGTCGTCGTTCGGCTTTTCGTACCTGGACGGCAACCTGCGGCCCGTGGGGTACAGCATCGACATCTGCCAACGCATCGTGGTGGCGATCAAGGCCGAACTGAAGATGCCCGCCATCGAGGTGAGGTACCAGGCCGTCACCTCGGCCAACCGCATTCCGCTGGTGCAGAACGGCACGGTGGACATCGAGTGCGGCTCCACCACCAACCTGGTGGAGCGGCAAAAGCTGGTGGCCTTCTCGCCGGACATCTTTCGCTACAACGTGCGCCTGCTGGTCAAGGCCGATTCCGGCATCCGCGGCATCGCGGACCTGCAGGGCAAATCCGTGGTGACTACGGCGGGCACGACCTCGCTGCGGCTGCTGCGCGAGGCCGACAAGGGCCAGGCGCTGCAGATCACGCACCTGTCGGGCAAGGACCACACCGACTCCTTCCTGCTGGTGGAGAGCGGCCGCGCCGCCGCCTTCGTGCTGGACGACATCCTGCTGGCGGGGCAGATCGCCAATGCGCGCCAGCCGCAGGATTTCGCCATCGTGGGCGAGAGCCTGCGCACCGAGAACCAGTCGCTCATGTTCCGCAAGGACGATCCGCCGTTCAAGGCGCTGGTGGACCGGGTGGTCGGTGCCATGATGCGGTCCGGCGAAATGGAGGCGCTGTACCAGCGCTGGTTCATGTCACCCATTCCGCCCAAGAACATCAACATCCGCTACCCGCTGAATGCCGAAACGCGCGACGCGTTCCAGAACCTGAAGCGCGCCGCGATATTTGATCTCACAGAACTGAGATAAATCGACAGCGGCCTACTTTCGCGTGGCGAAAGTAAATTGCATTACGGGCGGGATGGGTCGATCAGTTTCAGTTTCGAACGGGGCGGCGGTACAAGCTCCAGCTTGTCTGCAGCGATGTGTTCCGCATGTCCTGCATCAGGCTGACAAATCACTTGGTTGCCAACCTGCCCCACCACGGTGTATTCATTACCCGATACGCCCTCGGACGTGATCCGAACAATGTCGTTGTTTTGAAAGGTAGTCATGGACGCATTGTCCTATGCCTCCCCCTCCACATAGGGCAGTGAAGGGGCCGGACCTTCGATCACGCCGTCCCGCACAAAAACCCGCTGCCCCGCCTGGACGTCGCCACGCGCCTGCAGCACGCCCCCGCCAGGCATGGCCACGGTGGCCACACCCGCCACGACGGCAGTGACCTCGCCCACCTGCAGCGGACGGGGCGGCATCAGGTCCAGGAACTCTCGGTAGGCGTTACGCATGGGTTTCGATCGATAGGATTTGGCGCAGGGTCGGGCGACTCCACTCGATCGACGTGCTGCGCACAATGCCCATCACCGTCTGATCGCCCCGAAACCGCACGAACTGTCCCGGCACGATCACGCCCGTCTCGGGCAGCACCTGCATGCGCAGGGACACGTGCTCCTGCCGGCCGGTGTCGGACAGCTCGGCGATGCCCCGCGCGCGGTGGACGTCGGCGTGCGTGATCAGCGCGTGGTTGACCTGGGGCGCCAGCACGTTGCCGGCGGTCCCGGCCCTGCTGAAAGGCCCGAACACGCCGGCACCCACGCCGCCGAGGAACACACGGTTGTAGCCCGGGCGGTCCACATACTCGGTGCCGACCACCTCGGCAGCGGCGCCCGGGATCTCGAAATCCGGCGTGATGCCGCCCCAGGCCCAGGGCGCGGCCGGGTAGCGCGGCAGCACGCGCAGCACCGGATCCGTGGCGTGCGGCTGTACATAGCCGCCCGCTGCGGTGGCGATGTCGTTGATCGCGTCGATGTAAGTGCCCTGCAGCGCCCAGGCGCCCGCCGGCACCAGCCAGTCCACGATCTGCCAGTCCAGGGCCCAGCCCATGCCGACGCCGTTGACCGTGAGCACGTTGGCCGCGAGCTGCTGCGCTGTGCGGGGCGTTGCGGCACCGAACGACAGGGTCGGAGCGTAGGGAGCGCCCAGAATCGACGCCTTGCCCTTGCCGGAAACCGACCAGCGAACCTGGGGCATGAAGCGCCGGTCTTGGACCTTCCGCTCCAGGCGCAGGCGAAACGGCACGCCGTTGACCACCACCTCGAGCTCGGCCGGATCGCCCTGGCCATCACGCCCCAGGTGCCCGGCCGCGTCGTGGTGCAGCGAGGCCGACCACGACCAGGTCCAGCTCTGGTGATCCAGCGACATGCTGAAACTGTGGGCGCGCAGCTCGGCACCCGTGTCGACGCGATGCAGGGTGATGTTGTTGATCACGATATAGGTCCTACGAACGGGGACGATGACAGTGGCGCCGGGCTCCGGGTCGGAGTGGCGATCGCACAGGAAAACCAGATGCGCCGGCACACCGTGGTCGGCAAGCGCATCGAACACCAGGTGCACCGGCACCTCGGGCACGTAGCACGGATCGGGCTGGGGCGGCTGTGTGGGCGTGGACACCCCCGGCCGGGGCACCCAGGCTTCTTGGTAATGGTTGCGCCAGGCGCGCGATCGCGCCACCGCGATGCCCATGTCTTCGGTCACCGCGGCCGACACCCGCAGGCCCTCCTGCCAGCGCTGCTGGACCGTGCGCCGCAGCGGCAGCGCTTCCTGAAACCGTTGCACCCGAATCATGGAGCGGCGTGCCGCGTCCTGCCATTGCTGGGCGATCGCATGGCGCAGCGGCAGCGCCTCCTGGAACCCTTCGCGCACGCCGGGCCCGGAGAGCCTGGCCGCCTCCTGCCAGCCTTGCCGCACGGCTGCGCTCAGCATGGCGGCGGCCTCGTAGCGCCCAAGGATCGCCGCACCCAGGGCGCCCGCGTCCTGCCAGTGCTCGCGGATGGCCGCCTGAAGGGGCAGCGCCGCCTGGTAGTGCTCGCGCGCCGGCACGCCGCGTCGCACCGCATCCTGCCAGCGCTGTGCGACCGTGCCCACCACCGGCCGGGTCACATTGACGTCGTACTGGGCCGCGGCCACCAGCCGCAAGCCGGTGATCTGCCCTGCGGCGATGGCGCGGACACCTGAGCGCAAAAGGATCGGCGCGCGCAGGCCCGTGATCGACCCGGCCGCTTGCAGCTCGACAGCCTCGCCCGGGCCGTCGCCGCCGTCGTCGCCGAAGACGATCTCGACAGGCGAACCGGCCGGGTTGGCCGCCTGGCCGAAGATCAGATCCAGATCGCCCGCCATGCCCGGCCTTACGTCAACGCCGAGGCGGCCAGAACCACCAGCCCGCCGGCCAGCAGCAGCGGGCTGTCGTCGCCCTCGGGCGTCGTGCCGCCGACCACCCGGAAGTCGCCCCCGTGGTCGGCATCCGTCACGCTGCCTTCGCTGACCACGATGCCGGATGCGCCGATCCACACGCCCCAGCGCGGCACGCCCGCGACCATCACCAGTGCGCCGCCGGCGTCCTCGGCATGCCAGACCAGCGCGCCGTTGACGATGGAGGCGCAGGGCTTGGCGAGCACGATCTCCGCCTGGGGCGTACCGCCCGCGGCCCCGGCAATCGTCGTCGGCCGGGCGGTGGTGTGCAGCCGCACCCGGGCCCGGCCGCTGCCGGCGTCCGCGCGCGCGATCGTGGCCTCCAGCTGCGCGAACGCGACCTCGGGGCCGATGCGCCAGGTGATCATGGTTGCGCCTCCAGCCGGTTGGCCGCGACGGGCCGGTAGTTGCCGGCTTGGTCCTCGGCCAGCACCAGCCACTGGTGGCTGACATCGATGCCCTCGAAAGCGAACGTGCCCGTCACAGCATCGCTCCACGTCTCCCGCGCCACCAGCTTGTCGCGCTGGCGCAGCAGCACCACGCGCGACCGCGTAGGCAGATTGGTCGCGCCCTTGATCTTGGTGGTGCCCCAGATCCGCCCCGTGCCGCCGAACTCCATGTCGCGCGCGATCGCGGCGGCGGCGGGCGCCCCCGCGCTGAACGCCGGTACCGGGCTCGCCGCGAGGACCTGGGCGCCGGACCCTTGCACGGGCATCACCCGCAAGGCGCCCGAGCGCGCGATGCGCACGCCGCTGTCGGCATATAGGTTGTCCACCCGCGCATTCAGCGTTGGTATCCCGGACGAGAAGGTCCATCGTCCAATTTGCAACGGCCGCGTGGGTGCCGGCAACGTGCCCAGCCCGCTGCGCGAGGCCATTTGCACGCCGTCACGGAACACCCAGCCATTGCCGCCCGATCGCACCATCCGCCACCGCTGCGGGACATCTGCGGTGTAGGGCGCGTCGAGGAACTGGTCCGTTGGATTGCTCTGCACCCAGAAATAAAAGCGGATGTACCCGGGCAGCACCCGAATCGAGAGGCCTGGCGACGTCCAGTTCAGGGTGTTGGTGTCGTAGTAGCCGTGGTGCCAGATGGCGCCCAGAACCTCGCCCGCCGCGCCGGCAATGAAGAGATCGAAGCCGATTTCGTACTCATTGCCGAGGTCGAGGTCCGGGCTGTTCGTGACTTCAAGGTAGTCGTCGCCACCGGAGAGCGCGAGATAGGGGGTGCCATCGAGCAGCGGCCCGATGCCCTCGATGTGGGCGCCGCCGAACACCGTGACCGCGTGACCATAGGTGTCCGTGATCGCCGGGCCGTTGAAGTCCATCGCCAGAACGTGCTGGCGCAGATCATCGACCGAGCCCAGCGTGTACGGGCCTGGATACACCAGCCCGCTGGCCTCGCCCAGCACCGCCCATGCACGGCCATCCGGGGACGATTCGATACGCAGATCGCAGGGGTAGCTCGACTGATTCGCGCCGCTGCCGATCCCGGTATAAAGGATGTCCACCGCGCTCCCGAAATCCCACACCAGCGCCCACCCTGGCGAGGCCACCTGCGCGGCGCTCCAGGAGACCACCGCGGCCGCGAAGCCATCCTGCAGCGCAGCGATGGAGCCGGAGAGCGGAGCGATGCGGGAGGTGAGCGTGGCTGACAGATCGGCGCGTCCCGAGCTGCTATAGAGCGCCACCTCGCTGATTGATAGCGCGCCCATGCCCCAGGGCCGCACGGCGACCAGACGCCAATAACGTGCGGCCGCCATCAACGGCTCCAGGGGCCCGTGAGGTCCACGAACACCGTGCCGATCGCCTCGCCAGCGGCGACCGGCGATCCCACGCGCACGGCCAGCAGCGTGCGGCCCGCGTAGTCGTGCGTGCCCACCACCGTGCCACGGGTCGCAAATGCACCGCCCATCTCTTGCACAGGATGCAGCAGGCCCGGCAGCGTGCCGCGGACGCCCTGGCTCACCAGTTCCACCTGCCCGGCGAGCAGGCCATTGTTCGGGGAGTTGGGGTAGGTGCCCCACGAATAGCCGCCCACGCCCGCGTAGACGTCGGGCGTGCTGCCGGTGTGGTGCGCGCCGATGCGCTGGGCCGCGATCGCCTGGCCGACCCCCGTGTGGGCCCGGGCGAGGTAGGCCCCGCCGCGCGCACTGCGATGGCTGAACCCACAGCAGCCGTCCGGTGTCGTGGTCTGTGCCACCTGGTCGGCCTGGTTGCCACTGACCAGCCAGCCGTAGGCATCGCCGCTCTTGAAGCTGGCGATATCGCCCGCGTACAGCAAGGTGTAGCGGTCGATGCCCTGCGGGCTCACGGCCAGGTACAGGCCGCGCTCGTCGGCGACCACGATCCACGGGCGCGCGGCGGTGCTGGCCGCGCCGCTTTTGGGCCAGTACAGGCCCCCGGCCACCTGCGCATCGAGCGGGATCGTGCCCAGGCCCGTGCCGATGTCGCTCATGGACTCGTAGCCGCGCACGCGGGCATTGGTGGTGCCCGTGTCATCGACCCGCAGCACGCAGCCCGTCGCCTCCACCGCCGCGGGCTTGAGGGCGATCACGTTGTCGGCCTGTCCGGCATACAGCTCCTGCCATCCCGCCGGCGCCATGCGGCTGGTGATGCTGCCCGCGGCCGCGCCAGCCGCCGCATCGGGCGCCGCAAAGGTCACCCGGTCGGCGGCGACCGTGAGGATGCGCCGCTCCCCGTTGAGGCCGTCGCCGGTCGCGCCGGCAAACAGGGCAACCGAGCCCACGCGGTAGGGATGGCCCGAGGCGTAGACGGCCGTGGCCACGCCGGCGGTGACGGTGAGCGACGCCACGGCACCGGCGCCGAAGCCGTCCACGAGGCAGGCTTTGAGCACCGCGCGCAGCGCGCCGGCCGTGCCCGACAGCACGGGCGCACCGGCCTGGCCGGAGTCGAAAACTTTGATGGAAGTACTCATGATGGTCCTGGGTGTCTTGTGGTGATGGGAAGGGCTCAGGCCGAGGGCGGACGGTCGACGTTGCCGCGGGGCAGCAGCTCGAACGAATAGTCGATCGCGGACGCCACGCCCGGCTGGACCGCGCGGATGGCGGCAAACGGGTAGTACGAGCCGACTGTGGGCAAGAACAGGACGTTGCCCGCCGCCCAGCCGCCGCCCCAGCCCGCCGCCTTGAGGACGAAGTAAGGCGCACCGCTGATCGGGTTGATGGGCGCGATATCCGTATTGCGGCTGTAGGTGCCGACGTTGCCCACGTGCTCGCCGATCACCTCAACATCCGTGCTGCCGGTCAGCACGCGCAGCGCGAAGCGCTCGGTCAGCGCGCCGGCATTGGTCACCACCACCGGGAACGCGCCGTCGTTGTAGGTCGCCGGTGCCGGACCGGCGGGCCCGACCGCATCGAGCCATGTCACACCGTCCCAATTGAGCTGGTCCCACACCGGCAGCGCGCGGGCGGCCAGGTTGCCGGACATGAGGGCCGAGGACACCACGGTCCCGGCCGGGAACGCGTGCGACAGCTGCTGGGTGAGCTTGATCGTGCCGTCGATCTGCACGTCGGCCGCGCGGACCATCTGCTCGATGCGGTGCAGCACGCGCACCGGCTGCACCCAGGTGGCCGGGTCCACGATCAGCACGGTGCCGGTGTCCAGGTCCGCCGTCCAGCCGGCCTGGACCAGCTTGCCATCGGCGCCGACCAGGTGCACGCGCGAAAGGCGCGTGCGGCCTGCCGAGACGGTCTGCCCGGCCGCGTACGTGGCCGCGGGCACGGTGCCGGTGTGGCCCACGACCAAGTAGCTGCCCACCCGGTAAATCGGCACGCGGCCATCGGGCGGCAGGCGCACCGGATCGAGACCCAGGATGTCTGCGTCCAGCGGCAGGTAGAAATACGCCACGCTGTTGTAGCGCAGCGTGGTCGGGTCCACAGGCCAGGGGCGCCAGATCTTGCCGCCCTCGACCGCGCCCACGTCGGCCGCGCGGTACCACCATTCCGCCTTCTGCGCGGGCGTGAGGTCGGCATCGACCACGAAGTCGCCGAACTGCAGTTCGCCCACGCCCGCCTCGTAGTCCATCCGGCCGCGCATGTGGTCCCCTGCGAAGTTGCCGTCCAGGCCCGCCGTGGCCGTGAGCGCATTGCCCTGCAGGTCCAGCAGCGTGAGCACCAGGCCGCCTGGCTTGATGGGCGCGCTCTGCGTCCGGAAAAACACGCTCGCCGTGTTCCATGCACTGCGCTGGGTCCACAGGCTGGCGAGCGCGAAGGCGGTCGGTGCGCCCGCCACCACGTAGTCCGTCATGCGGGCCAGGCCTCGGCCATAGTCCACCGTGCCGCTCACAACGCCGGGCGCGGCATTGGTGCGGCCACGGTACAGCACACCTTCGAAGTCGTCGTAAGTCTGGCCCATCCAGACGAAGCGCACGCTGCCCGGCACGATGCGGTCGGTGGTGTAGCGGCACAGGTCGATCACCACCTCAGGCGGCGCGAAATCTTCCTCGTAGGCGTTGGGCGCCAGCGGCGCGACCTTGTAGCGCACGATGACCGTGCCGAGCATCTCCTCGCCCACTGCGGCGGTGCTGTACTCGCCGCCCTTGGCCGAGTTGCTGCCCGACGATGACTGGCTGGACACGCGATCGAATTCCTTGGCGTCCTCATAGTCGCTGCTGTAGCTCTCGGTGCTCTTGTTGTAGCTGACCAGCTTGACCACCACGGTCTTGGCGGCATACGCCACCGTGCCCAGACCCGCGACGAAGCCACCCGCGCCGTCATCGGTGGCGCGGTGCAGCGTGATCACGCGGTTGGAGTTCGTGCTGTCGCTGCCCGACGTGCGGCTGTAGCGGCTGGTGGTGGTCAGCGTTCCGATCACGTTCATGAAGCCAGAGACATAAGGCCGGCCGTCGATGACCTTGCGCTCGACCGCCATGCCGGGGACCAGGTTGCCGTACCGCTCCCAGAGTGGCTCCTCCATCCAGCTCAACGCAGTGATGGCCTCGGGCGCCTTGGACGTGCTGGCGCTGGTGAGCTTGGCGCCACTGGTGCTGCTCACCTCCTGCGCCGTGGACCAGGCGACCTCGATGCTGCCCGCCACGGGCGGCTGGGTCAGCGTGATCGTGGCCGAGCCAGTCGGGTCCAAAGCAGGCCCGGCAAAGACCTCCTCCTGCATTGATGCCGCCGTGTAGCTCGTCGAAAACGATCCGCCCGCGTCGATCATGTGAGCAGGCCGCAGGAAGATGCTGGAGCTGGGGTAGTCGATCTCGCCCGCCGCATCGCCGGTGAACTTGCCGGCGCCGTTGTCGGTGGCCGTGCGCACCTGGCCGGCGGACAGCCAGGTGATGGTGACGGCGCCCGGGGTGGCGCCCGGATGGGCCAGCGTCCACGAGTACTCCGGCGCCCGCACCTGCGCGCCCTGGGCGGAGCGGTTGTTGTGGCCCACCCGCTCGGCCCACTGGATGATGATGCTGCTCGCGTCGTCCGGCATCGCCAGCAGCGTCATGTCCACGCTGCCGGTGGCGTAGATCACCCGGCCGGATCCCGAGCCGGCCAGCACGCCCGTGCCGTCGTCGGTGAGCGTGTACCAGTTGCCCAGGGCCCGGTAGCTGATGACCACGGTGCCGGGCTCGGGCAGCGGCTTGAGCATCGCCACGTAAGAAAACCCGCGGTTGCTCTGCCCGATCTTGACGCGCTGGGTATGCGCGGCCACGGCCACCTCCACGCGGCGCGGAGCCTCGGCCAGGACGATCAAACGTTCGGCCGCAGGGCGCTGGTCCAGGGCCGTCGTCTCGGTGCGGGAGCTTGGCACGAGCTGGGTGTAGATGCTGTCCACCCGCAAGACCGAGTCGCCCAGCGCCGTGGGCGCGGCCAGGGGCGAGGCGCCGTAGTACACGGCGGCATCGGCCACGGTGGTGTCGCGGATCACGGCCTTGCCAGCAGCAGGCGCGTAGTCGCGCGATGGCGGTGAGCCGGGGAAGGCGTAGCGCAGTGCGTCGGTCAGGTCCACCTTGGTGACCGAGCCTTGATAGTCGACGAATCCGCCGCTGGAACCGTAGGTGTAGGTGCGCTGCTCGGTCTCGGTGCGTGTCACGCGGACGAACTGCACCCGCTCGGTGGGCGTGCCCGCCTGGTAGGTCAGCACCAGGGTGCGACCGATGTCCGGCGCGGGCGTGCCGGGGCGGTGGAAGATCTGGATGGACCGCATGCCGACCACGTGGTCTTCGAGGAGGTAGCCCGACCACTGGGTGCCTTCGATGAGATAGGCCGCGATCGCGGCGGCGATCTCGGTGCGGCGGGCGAACAGGCCGCACTTGGCGAGCGTGATGCTCACCTGCGGATCGGTGGGCAGCTGCGACAGCACGATGTTGCTGCCCATGTACACGTCGGTGTTGGGGGTGAGGACGCCCACGTGCAGCTGCCGCATGGACACGTTGCCGCCGGCGCGGTCGGTCTCCGTGACGTCGGGGAAAACGTTGTTGGAGCCACCGTAGGGGATGACGGTGCCGGTCGGCCCGCCGCCGCCCTCCGGCACGTCGGCCATCACGCGGCTTGCGAAAAGGTGGATGTCACCGTCCTGAATGGGCATGGTTCAGACCTCGAAAAACTTGAAGGTGGGGAGATAGAGCAGCTCGGGCGTGATCTCGCCGTCCTCGAGCTTGTGGATGGGCTGGGCCTGGAAGCCGCCCGCCCCGTGGTCGAACATCACGCGGTAGGTGTCGCCGCGCAGCACCAGGTCGAGCTCGATGCCGGGCAACTTGGCCCAGGCCTGCAGCGTGGTGCACAGCGCCCGGGTGATCCAGGCGGCGGTGTCGGTACCGACCAGGGTGATAGGGCGGCCGGACTGCTTGAGCGCGACGTCCACGAGCAGCGCGCCGGTGGTGCTGTAGGCAGTGGCCTGGTCGACCGGGCTCCAGCCGAATTCGTCGGTCCATTGCAGGCGGTCGCTGATGTGGGCGGTGGTGCCGTTGTAGGTGAGCGTGATCATGGTGTCGCGGGGTCTCAGATGGCGGCGCCCTTGGCCTGGGCGAGGTCGCGCAGCAGATCGATCTCGGTCTGAGCGCTGGCGGCGTCGACGTGGCGCGTGGTGCCGCGCACGACTCCCCAGTCGCCAGCACCGTTGATCGTGATGTTGTTGACGTAGGTGGTGCCGCCCCCTCCACCGCCGCCAGGCGTGGTCGGGGTCGTGGGGGTCGTCGGAGTCATTGGCTGAGACGTCGATTGCTTGGACGCGAAAAGGCTTTTCTCTGCGGCCTTCGACAGGGCCTGGGTCATCGTGCTGTTCCTGCCTGCGTACTTGATCTGCCCCCCGTTGTTGATGTACGGCACGTTGCCTTCGTTGTCCACGAACTCGCCGGATATCTGCTTGGCCGTCTCGTCGTCCAGGCCGGCTTGCTTGAGCCAGTCCACGATCGCCAGGCGCGTCCAGGCGAACTGGTTTTCGGACTGGGGGCGGTTGGTGATGCTCGATGCCGACGTGTCAGCGGACTTTTGCGCCGCTGCTGCGGCGAGGAACTGCCCCTGAGCGGCCAGCGCCTTCGCGCCGGCATCCGTGTAGGCGTTGCCCATGTCTCTGACGGCAGCCGTGTTGGCGCTGGCCGCGCTGACCCCCGACCGCATGGAGGCTGCTGACCGGTCAACGGCATTGGCCAGCTCAAGCGAGGATTTCCCCGCTTCATCGGTGACCACCTTGAAGCCACGCACGGCGGCCTGGCCCTCGACCCAGGCGGGTGCAATGCCTTTGTTGGCAGCAATGGCAGCCTCGGCTGCCTTCTTGAAGCCCTCTCCGAGTTCGCGAGCACTGGCCGTGCCGCTGGCCGTCAATGTGTCGTAGGCATCCTTGGCATTCGTCGCGGTTTTCTTTAGCGACTCATCGGACGTGATGCCGAGCTGCTTCATTGCTTCTCGCACGCTGTTGATCGCCGGAGTCGCCTTGTCCATGGCATCTTTCAGCTCGTTGGCTTTTTCCCGCGCCTGGTCGAGAAGCCCGTCGGTGATCTTGTCTCCGAGCAATTTGCGGAGTTGCTCGATGCGACCGCGCAGGTTGTCGATCGCGGCCTGACCATCGGCCGTTTCGATCGCTTTGGACAGACTTGCAACCAGCACTCGACCGGTATCGACTCCCTGCGCCTTGAGGCTATCCAGACCATTCACGATGGCTTCTACATCGTTGATCGCACTACGGGAAGCCGCTCCGATCTTCCCCTGCAGCTGGTCAAACTCCAGGCCAGTTCGCCGCACAGCCTCGCGCAGCAAGCTGTCCATCAACTGCGCAGCCCGCGAACTCTCCCGGGTCAGCACCGCAAACGCCGCTTCCGACTTCGCTTTCAACGCCGTGAGCTCGTCTCCGCTTACCCCACGTGCGATAGCCGCTTGCACTGCAACTGCTGCCTTCTCGGCCTCTGCACGTGCGGCACCAAAGGCCATCCTCGCCTTGATTTCAAAGTCGGCCAGGTCTTTGCCGTTGAGTGCTTGCGCCCAAGCGGCCTGCAACTCGGTTGCAGTGATCTGGCCATCGGCAGATAGCTTTTCCAGTACTGCAGAGAAGTCACGAATACCTTGGACCTTCGTCAGATCGAACGAGTCCGTGGCCTTCTTCAAGGCCTCGGCGGTGCTGTTGCCTTCTTTGGTGAGTTGCTCAAACTCGGCCACGCTGGCGCGCGCTGCCTTCGAAAGATCAAACGTGCGGTCAATCGCCGCCTGGATGGACACGGCCAAGCGTGCCCGATCTGCAGCGGCCTCCTTGGCGATGTCCGCCTGCAGCTTCTCCGCCCGGGCGAGTTCCTCCGTGCGGTCCTTGTAACCTGCCAGCTTGGCGGCGCTCTCTCCGATCCAGGTGCCGATGTCTTTGAAGTTGGCGGCGATGCCCACCAGCGTGAACGTCCGAAGGCCGGCCAGGATGGTGGCAAACCGGCTGGCTCCCGCCGCGGCAGTGGTGGCCGCAGGGCCAGAGGCCGCCATCTGGGCGTTGGTCGCGGCCAGGGCAACAGCGGCGCCTTGCGCTGCCGTGCCCAGGCCGAGGAACTGCTGTGCCAGGCGCAGGGCCGCAAAGGCCGCGCCCGCCTGGCCCACGTCGATCAGCAGGCCCGCGATGGTGCGCAGGTTGTTGGCCAACCCGCTGATCGCCCGGGCTGCAGCTGCGCTCGCGCCAGTGGCCTTGTCGGTCTCGCCTACGTAAAGCGTCCATTGCGTGGACAGATCCTGCAGAGCGCGGCCCACCGTGGGCGGCAGCTTGGCGAACTCGCCGGCCACCGTCTGGCTTTGGCCCTTGAGCGCCTTGATGACGGTGTCGCTGGTGAGCAGGCCGGCTTCGGCCATCTTGCGCAGCTCGCCGGTGGTGACGCCCAGCCCATCGGCCAGGGCGCGCGCCAGGCGCGGGCTTTGCTCCATGACAGAGTTGAATTCGTCGCCCCGCAGCGCGCCGCCTTGCAGCCCCTGCACCAGCTGCGTGATGGCGGCGCTGGAGGCTTGGGAACCGGCGGCGCTCAGCTGGATGGCCTGGTTGATCGTCTCGGTCAGCGCCAGGCTTTGCGCGCTCGCCTGGGCCGTGGAGAGCCCGGCATCCTTGCCGGCCTGCGCCAGGCGCGTGAAGAGCACCCCCGTGTCTTCGAGGGCGCTGTGCGTGCGCAGCGCCACCTCGGTGACGCCCTGCCAGCTGCGGGTGAAGTTGTCGCCTTCTCCGGTGACCAGCTTGATGCGCGACTGCAGATTGTTGAACTGGTCGGCGATCTGCCCGACTTCCTTGACGCTGAGCACCACCCCCAGCCCTGCCGCAAACCGGGTGAGCATCTGCGTGGCCTGGGCCAGTTCGTTGCCCATCTTCACCTGGCCAGCCGCGGCCGTCTCGCTCGCCGCTCCGAGTTCGCGAGCACGCTGCGCGGCCTGGTCGGTGGCAGCGGACTGCACCCGCAGCGCCCGCGCGGTGTTGTCTGCGGCCTGCAGTTCCTGGCTCTGCGCCTGGGTCAGTGGGCCCAGCGCCGACAGCTGCTCGCGCCGCGCCTGCGCCACCTGAGCGACCGCAGTGGCCTCCGCGCGCAGACCCCGGGCAGTCAGGGCCAGCTGGTCCGACTCGATCTGCCGCAGCCGGTTCTGCGCCTGTATGGCGGCCGCCTGGTCGCCCAGCGCCTGGGCGGTCTGCAGCCGGCCTTGCTGCTCTTCGCGCGCAAGGACCAGGTGCTGGCGCTGTAGCTCAATCTCGGACTGTTCCACCTGCAGTCCGGCCTTGATGGCGCGGGTTTTCGCGTCCACCGACGTGGCGAGCTCCGCCAGCTCGCTGCCGGCCTTGTCCGAGGCTTGGCCAACGTCGGCCAAGCCTTTGCTCGCGGCCTGCGAGCCGGTGCCCAGTGCACGCGCTTGCGCTTCAGCCTGGGCCTCGGCGGTAGTCAGCCGGCCAATGCCGCCTTGCGCCTGCTGGGCATCTGCGCCCAGCTCGGCCACGGCCTGACCCGCGGCGCTGCTGCCCGCGCCCAGATCTGCTGCCTGCTGCCTGGCCTGTCCCTCGGCCGCAGCCAGCTGCTGCAGGCCGCCTCCTGCCTGCGCCGCAGCCTGGCCCAAGCCGTCCACCTCTTGCACCGTGGTCGCGGCGCTGCTGCCCAGCTCCGCACTGTTGGCTTGTGCCTTGTCCTCGGCCGCGGCCAACTGGTCCAGGCCTCCACCCGCCTGGCCAGCCGCATCGCCGAGCTTGTCCAACCCGGTGCCTGCGGCTGTGGCGGCCGACCCCAGCTCCTTGGTGCTGTCCTCGACCTTGGCCACGTCGTTGGCGAGTTCGCCCAGTCCGGCGTTCTTCACCCGGACGGTAAATTCGATCTCGTTTTCGTTGGCCATGGCGGGAAGTCAGGGATACGGGAGGGGGGAAGAGAGAGGGCCGCGCGCCGCCTGGAACTGCGGCGGGCGGCCCCGGTGCCGTCGCGACGTGATCAGCCCATGCGGGTGCGGTAGTAGCGGCTGATGCCGGCACCGGACTTCGTCGGATCCATCAGCACCGTTCCCTCGACGTCCAGCGCATTGAAGCCCTTGCCGATCAACGTCAGGTTCTTCGTGATGCCCTGGCTGGCCCGGAAGATGTTCACCACCACCGGATTACCGCTGTCGGCCTCGTTCAGCCCGCCGAAGATCAGTTCCAGCTCCACGGCCTTGGTGGTGAGCGCCTCGATCGCTGCGTATTCCCCGTAGCTGTAGCTGACCCAGAGCTTGTCGGCGCTGGCCACATCCGCGGCATCCGCCAGCAGGAAGACCCCTTCCGGCCGCACCTCATAGTTGCCGGCCATGTCCACCACGGCCGCTGCCGCGGCGGTCGCCCCCTTCTTGAGCACGACGGCCGTAGGGCTGATGTGTTGCAGCGGCAGCAGGCCACCCAGGGTGGCGACATGCGGTTCATCGGCTTCAGTGCCAGCCTCGATCGATTCGACGGTACCGAGCACGCTACGCGCCAGGTTGATCACGTTCAGGTCCGCGAACTTGGCCTTGATCTTGACCTCCTTCACACGCCGCACTTCAGCGTGGGTGCCGCCCCCAATCGCCGTCATGTCTTCTTGGGTTTGCACGTCCTCGCTGTGCTCGAGGCCCAGCTCGAGGACGTTGCCCACCGGCATGGGCAGCACGGTCGATCCATAGGCGCGGGCGTAGACCTGGCCCACCGTCATGCTGGGTTTGTAGATTTGCTTGGTGACTTCGATGGCCATGGTGGCTCCTGTAAAAAATCAGCGTTGAAACACCGTCTCGACCAGGAAGGCGAGCGGCAGATACATGAAGCCCGCGGCGCTGATGCCGGAGCCTGGTGCGGGTGCCAGGCGCATCGGCCCGGCCACGTTGGGGGGGCGATAGCCCATGAGGGCGGCACCGGCACGGGCTGCGAGCTCGCCGGCCTGGGCACGGACGGCTTCCCCCGTTTTGAGGGTGCGGACGTTGCGCACCGCGGCCACGATCAGCCAGGTGTGGTCCAGCCGGGCGGCCGCCCCATCGGCCCGCGCTTCCAGCACCCGAAAGCCGTTCCACACCACATGCACGGCGGGCGTGGGCTGGTTCTCTTCCTTGATGCCGGACAGGTCGGTGGCGGTGAGCACGTGCACGGCGGGCTGCAACCCCCTGAGCGCTTCCTTGAGCCGGTCCACGATGTGCGGCTCGGGCTCCAGGAAGTTGTTGGGATGCGCCGGTGCGATCGGGGCGGTGGCCATCAATAGGCCCCCCAGTTGAAGGCGCTGCCAGGCGCGCGGGTGACCACGTGGCCGGCGGGCTGCGCCACCTCGGTATCGGTGCCGCCCAGGCTGACCTGACCCTTGGCCAGATCGCGCAGGTACTCGTCCGCCCAGGCTGCGCCGCGGCGCAAATCCTCGGGCACGGAACTGCCATACAAGCGCTTGAGCGCGATCGCAGCGACGGCGCTGGGCAGGCTGCTGCCCTTCACCAGGTCATCCGGCAGAGGCATGCGCATGCGGTAGCGCGGAAAGAGGTAGGTGTCGGCATGGCGGCTGGCACGATCCAGTGCGTCCTGCAGGCGCACCAGGGCGGCGGCTGCAACCGCCACCGCCTCGGGCTCCCAGGCACTGGTGTCGCCACCGCCGGCCGCCACCGAAAGCAGCGCGCTGTCCAGCACCGCTTCCGGAGCGCCGCGCTGCGCCAACTCGCGCCAGCCTTCGGTGGCGGCGTTGGCCAGGTCAGTCAAGGTGGCATAGGCGGCCATCGTGGGACCAGGTTTCAGCGCTGCACGCGAATGAGGTCGCCGGCGGCCGTCGCCGCATCGCGGGCACGGCCAAAGGCTGCGCCACTGGCGAGCGTGATGGCCCGGCCCTGCGCGTCCGGCTGGACCTGGGCGCCCAGCGCGATCGCCGCGCCGGCTTCCACCAGGATCTCGCCGTGCGTGCTCACGCCGGCCTGCTCGCCGATGTCGTAGTTGGTGTTGGGCACGCCGAGCGCCGGATCGGTGGCGGCCGCGGTGGCGCCCGCGAAGTTGGCAAAGCGAAAGCGCTGCAGCGCGCCGGTGGCCAGCACCGAGGTGGCCATGAGAATTTTCTCAGTCAACATGGGTTGCTCCTTCAGGGATCGGAATCACGAGGCCCGCCAGGCGCTGCGCCTCGGCACCCCACAGTTCGATGTCGTAGCCGACGCCATAGACGCGGCCGTTGTGGCGGATGGGCACCGAGCCCACGATGTAGGTGCGCATGCCGAAGGCTTCACGACCAGGCACCGGTGGATCGCCTGCTACTGCCGGCACGCCGCCCAGGTCGCCCGAGTCACTTGGCTCGCCGAGGTCGCTGCTGATCGGGCCATCACCCGAACTGGCTTGCCGGGTCTGCGGCGTGTCCAGCGCTGCCGTGCCGGCCGTCTGGGCCACCGGCGCTGTACTGGCGTCTTGGGCCGCGGGGGTGCCTTCGGTCGGGGTGGTACTGGCATCGGCAGCGCCTTGCGTGTCAGCGGTGGAGCCGGCGGCCACGGAGTTCGGGGTGGATCTCTTTGCGGTGGCCATGATCAAGCCGCTCCCGCCACGAGGTAGCCCGCTTCCGCGCCGAGCATGTAGGGGCGGAAGGTGTCCGTGTTGCGGATGATTTCCAGCTTGCCGTCTTCGGTGCGGGTGTCCACCACCGGATTGCCCCTCTTGCGCAGCGTGTAGCCGAAGCTGGGCTCGTAGGCCGAGCGCACGGGTGCATCGCCAGCGGCGGCGGGGGCAGCGGTGGGGACATAGGCGAGCACCAGCGTGCCGCCCCACAGGTCTGTCACCGCGCCCGCATCGGTGGCATACACCCCCTTGCCCACCACGATGTTCTCGATCTCGAAGATCTCGCGCAGGTCGGCCAGCTGCACCAGGCGCGAGCGTGTGTCGCTCAGGATCACCTTGAGCTTGGGGTGGCGCTTGAGGGCGCGCCAGCTCTTGTAGCCGATCACCATGGTGTTCGGCTCCTTGACCACCTTGTTACGCACGGCGGCCTTGGCATCGTCCACCACGCCCTCGGGGTCGCTGTCTTCGTTGGTGAACACGTCCGTGCCAGACAGGACGACCTTGTTGCCCGTCGGGTAGTTGGCCGGGTTCTGGGTCATGCTGGCCACCATGGCTTCGTGGCGCAGGCGGATGCCCTCCACCACGCGATTGGTGGCATGCGCCTGCAGCGGAAAGGCGGCTTCAGCGTCTTCGCGGTAGTCGATCGGGTATTCCAGATCGTGCTCGTCCAGGCTGATGTCGATGCCGTCGAGGTCTTCCGGGTTGATCCGGTTGGACTTGGCTCGCAGCGCACGCTCGGTCGCGTAGACCTTGAACGCTTCCTTGCCAAAGCGCGGGATCTTCCCGCCTTCCTTGTCCAGCGTCACGAACGGCAGCAACTGGTCGCCCACGAAGGCGGCGTTGCTGTAGCCGATGGCCAGCGCGCTGAGGATCGGGTCCACCACGCGCAGTTTGCTCAAACGTCCCATGTGTTTCTCCTTGAGGTATTGGGTCGGTTACTTGTTGCGCATCACGGCGTGGGCCGCGGTGGCGTAGTCCACCTTGTGCTCTTTGGCATGCGCACGGATGCGCTTGTCCAGGGCCACGCGGGCGGGGTCGGCGCCTTCTGCGAATTCCACGGGCGTGGTGGCGTCGGCGCCATCCCCCGCGGCACGTTCGCGGGTGGCCTGCTCGCCGAAATCCACTTGCTTGGGCAGCGCCTGCAGCAGGTCGCGGAACACCTGGTGCAGCGGCTTCTTGTCAGCGCCTTCGCCGAACGCCACGTCGGGAGCGGCCTGCAATTGCGCGCCGATGGCGGCCACCTGGCCCTTGAGGGCGGTGGGGATGCGTGCTTCGCCGGCCATGCTCTCGGCGAAGGCAGCGTTCTCGGCCAGCACTGCGGCCTGCTTGCGCTCTTTGTCAGCGGCCTGCAGCGCGGCGATCTGCCGTGCCTGGGCCTCGTTTTCGGTGCGCAAACGCGCGGCTTCTTCTTCGGTCACTGCGGACTCCTTTGGTGGTGGATCGGTGGGGGAGGCTTCGCCTTGGGCGAACGCCACGGGTAGGCCTTGCGCCTGGCGGGTTTCGTTGACCGTCTCGGCAGCGCTCAGCTCAAGAGCGCGCACGTCGTAGTTGGGGAGCACCTTGTCGGCGTCTTCCTGGCCGAACTTGCCCAGCACCCACTCGCGCAGGTTGCGCAGCAGATTGGCCGTCGTCATGGCGTCCCACTCGCCGAAGGCCACGCCCTCCGCAAAGCAAACGCAGCCGTCGTCTGCATCGCCGAACTCGGGGTCGTCCAGGCCCTTGACGCCGGGAGGATGCGCACCCAGCACGCCGATGTGCCGCAGGTACCACACGCCAGGCACGGGGTTGTTGGTGGCATCGGGCCGGTAGAACTTGGCGCTGACCGTGCCCCAGCGGCCAGTGCGTGCCTCTTCGGCAAACGCTGGGTCGACCTTGGACGGCAGCGCGTAGAGGCCGCGGGCCTGCACAACCAGCTGATCCGCCCAGCCCTGGGCAGGCGCGTCGAGCGCGGGATGGCCCTTGACGATGGGGGCCTTGTGAATCTTGGGGTCGTAGGCGGCGGCGGTGGCGGCCAGATCGGCCTCGCCAAACTCAATGGTCTCGCCTGCGACGGTCGTCCAGCGGCCGGGCTTGAAGATGTGCAGGGGCTTGGTGGCGGGGGCGACTTGAGGCATGGACCGCAATGTCGCGCGGCAGGCCCGCTGCGCCTAAATCAAGCGCTTGAACGTTTCGAGGGGTGGCCTCGCGCGCGGGCGAGGCGGACTATTCCAGGACGAGGCGGCCCTGCCGGCGGCCCAGATCGTCCTGCAGCATGGCATCCATGATCTGGCGCACGCGGGTTGGGGTCAGATGGTACTCACGGGCCAGCTCGTTGTAGTTGCGCCCGGTGAAGCGCTCGTACATTTCGCGGTCGCGCAGGCTGGCCCGGTAGCGCAGGCCCTTGCCCAGGTAGAAGTTGCGGCCGCCTTCTTCCGCGCTCAGGCGCTCGGTCTGCCGCAGCGCCAGGGTGGCGAGCTTGTGCAGGCGCTGCGGGGTTGGCTCTGTCTCCTCGTCTTCCACCAGTTGCACGAACAGCCACTCGGCCACGGTGCGGAGGTTCTCCGGATACCCTGGATCGAGCTGCTCGTGCAACGGGGCGAGTTGGGCCAGATCAAGCATCGCCGTCGCCCCGTGCCACCCACGCCTTGAGCGCCTCGATCAGCGTGTCCAGCTGCGGCCCGGTGGCGAAGCGCAGTGCCGACACGCCGACCTGGCGGTGCACCCAGGCGTCGAGTGCGGCCTGGCTTTTGTCGTTGACCAGGCCGTCGCGGTGTAGCTGGTGCCACAGGGCCCAGACCTTGCGCTCGCGCGGGCTGGCCGCGTTCTTGGCTTGGCCGAACTGTTCCCGGGTCAGCGGGCGGCGGCGCGTGGTAGCTGGCACCAGGCCCTGGCGCTCGGCCAATCCCTGCATGTGGTCGCGCACGCGCTGCTGCTCGGCCGCGCTCATGGCCTTGCTGCTGGTCTTGCCGGTGAGCTGCTGCAGGAGCACGCGGTAGTCGTCATCGCTTTGGCTCAGCTTGGCCTTGAGCACGTGGATTGCGGCAATGTGATTGGCCTTCATGCTGCAATCCCTCCCCCCGGAGCGGGCCCGGCGAGTAGCGGCGCGATGCAGTCCGTCATGTGCGGCCTGGCGCTGGCAGCCTTCCGCCTCCTTGGGCTCGCGGCCACCAATTCCCGATAGCAGGCCTTGCAGCAGTATGCGAGGCCATCGGCGGCGCGCGGGTCAGAGTAGAAAAACTCCAGATCCGCGGGCCAGTCCTCGCCGCACTTGTTGCAGTGCTTTTCGTGGGTGGCCATGGTCACCCCAGCAGCAGCGGCCCGAGCCACCAGTTCCACAGGCCCACCAGGCTCGTGACCAGGAACACGACCTGCTGCGCGAACATGCGCCAGTGGCGATGCCCGGAACTCCACACAAGCCAACCGAGGTTGCTCAGCAGAAAAGCGCCGAAGCCCAGGCCCGGGTGGTAAGCGCTGGCCAGCAGCATGGCACCCAGCATGCCAGCCACTGCCGCTGCAGTTTCAAGGGCAAGTGCGGTGCGCATCAGGGCCTCCTCGATTTAAAGGCCACGGAGACGCTGTGGGGCGTTTCCGCACCCGGTGCCCCGGCGTTTGCTTTGGGACGATTTGGGACGGGTTTCTGCGCGTCGGCGGCGCCTTTGGCTTCGAGGGCGGCGGCGATCTCTCCCAGCGCCCGGCTGGCGTCGGCTCCCGTGAACCGGATCGTCGTGCCGCGCGTTGTCTCGCGGATGCGGATCGTCATGCGCGCCTCCCTTCGCCGCCGAGCGCTTTGACCAGGTCGGGAATCAGCTTCGCCAATTCGCCCGTGGCGATGGCAACGTCGGCATCGAAGCCGCCTTCGTCGGTCTTGGTGCCGTCGAACACAGAGTCGAGGAACGCGATCTTGCGCAACTGCAGGCAATCGGTCAGCAGGAACGACACGCGATCGTCCCAGGTCATCGCGAGCTTGGTGGGCAGCTTGCCGGCGGCGATGTGCTCGCGCACCTCGTCGATGTCGAGCGGATGGCGGGCATAGCGCACCACGGCTTTGGCCTCGTCGGCGCTCTTGAGTTCGCACTCGCGATCCACGCTGAAGCCCACGGGTGGCTCCTGCGTGCCGAGCCAGTGCGCCATGGCGGCCTGGGGCGAGGTCGCCGTGTCCAGCAACGCCACCGACAGGCCGGGAACGGCCTCGACCAGCAGGGTGACGACCTCGTCGGCGCGTGCCTGGCTGGCGGTGTCCAGCACCAGGAGGCCGGCCGCCGGATCGATCCACACCCACATCGCGCCCTGCTTGGCGAAGGCCATGGGCAGCAGATCGAGCTTGGCCTCGTCCGCCAGTTCCTTGCGCTCCTTCCTGCCGGGCTTGCAGCTGGTCTCCTGTTCGATGCGCGCAGCCTTTTCCTTGACCTTGCGATTGAGCTCGGAGCCCGGAATGGACTTGGATTCAACAAAAAAACGGGCGATCCACTGGCCGCCGATGGACTCAACGAAGGCGCCGTTCGCTTCGCCCCGAGGCGGGGCCCAGCCGATGGACTTTTCTTGCGTGGCGCCGCATTCCACGAAGGGCACTTTGGCGAGGGCCTGCTCGACCTGGTCAAGCCCCGCAGACAGGCTAGTGATGCGGTAGACGATTGCGTTCTTGATCATGGCATCCTCACTTGAGTGCGTGACGGGTCACGGCAGTGATGCCGTTCGGAAACGGCGAGCCATTGGGCAGCGCTGCGGTGGTGGCGGTCGGCGGCTCTTCCAGGAACCCGGCGCGCTCCTGTCCGGTGGCCTTGAGGTAGTCCACTTCGACCTTGGCCGTGTCCACAAGCACGGAAGCGACCTGGGCAACGGCACGGGCGCGGTCAGGCTCCATGGGCTTGTCCCGGTCGCGCAGGTCGGCGAGCGTGTCCAGCAGGTGCTGGCGCAATTGGCTGATGTGCGGCGAGGCGGCTGCGGTGCTCATGCTTTTGCTCCTTCGCCAGACTCCCTGGCGATGCGATTGACTTGGCGGGTGATGGCCCCTTTGAGCTGGACCAGACGGGCGAGCTCAGGGCTCTTGTTGCGTGGGTGGTTGCGTAGAGCGAGCTCGGCACGGGTGATGCAAGAGAGCCGGTCCACCGTGATCTCGTGCAGCTTCACGGTTTTCTTGCCAGGCTGGAACACAACGACGTGGCCTGCGGGAATGGCGCCGTGGGCTGCGATCCATACCAGCCGGTGCACCGCCACCCAGCGGCTCGCCGGGTAGATCGACGGGTCATCTGTCATCTTGCGTTCAAGGTAGCCGTCAGCGCAAATCCGCTCGCTGCCGATGGGCACGTAGTTGTGCTGCGCGGCACCTCGCATCTGGCCCTTCTTGAACTGGGTCGCGCGGGTGTTGGGGTGCATGCCCGTTGATCCTTTGACGCCCTTGTTCCACGGCCTCGAGCCTGGCTGGAATCGAGACGCGACCATGGCAGGCGACTGGTGGCCTCGTTTGATGCGCCTGGACAGCTCCGAAGCGATGAAGGCCTCGGTTTTGCACAGGCCCAGTTCACGCGCCTTGCGGTACACGGCCTCGACCGGCCGCCCGAGTTCGCGGGCAACGGTGCTCGCCAACAGATCGGGATACAGCTCGCGCAACCGGCACAGTTCGTGTGGCGTCCAGGCGCGGCGCGGCGGCAGGATGTTTCGGGACTTGGGAGCGCTCATGCTGAACCGCCTTCCTTGACCTCGCCTTGGGTGAGCTCCTGCCGCACCTGCAACAGGCGTTGCGTGAGCAGGCCCAGCTTGGACTCGCGGCCCCAGTCGCCCGGGCGGCCTGCGTACTTGAGCAGTGGGTCCAACACATTGATCCACTTCGCGCGCTCCTCGATTGAGAGAGAGCATGTGGCCAGCGGCAGATCGTCGAACGTCTTGGGGGCGCTCATGACGCACTCCCTTCCACCGCACGCAACAGCCGCTGCACCACCTCCGGATTCGCTGCAGCGATGAACGCCGCGTACTCCAGCGAGTGCTCGCCCTCACCATCGCAGTTCTCGGTGTCGGCCACGTAAGTTCCGATGTGCGGATCTGGATGGCCGGCGACCACGAAGTCGCCTTGGCCCCACGGGGCGCCCACGATATGCCACGCCTCGATCCGAGGCAGATCGGCCAGCGCGCGGCGCAGGGCATCGAACTGTGCTACGGGCCGTGACTTGAAGCCGCCCGGATCCTCAGGGCGCACCAGCAAACCGGCAGCCGTGCGCAGCAGCATGCGCAACTGGGCATCGCTGCCCACGTCGCCGCCGTCAGCCAGGTGCAGCAGCCACTCGGCGCAGCGCTTGGCTTCGCACACGCCCCCCGCCAGATCCAAGGGCCGAGGGCAGCCAGTGAATGCAACGTGCGATGCGATGGCGCTGGTGGCCTGTTGCCATCCCTTGGTTTCCGCCTGGCTCAGACGCTCCCACTCGGGGGCCTTTGCACCGCCCAGGCGCGTGCGCTCCTTGGCATAGGCGTGATAGGCGTCTTGGGCCAGCTGGTCGGTGGTGGTGGGCGCGGTAGCGCGCAAAGAATGAATGGGGAAGTTCATACGGCCGCCACATCCAGGCTGATGGGGTCGTAGCCACCCGTGGTTTCGTTGCGCTTGTAGAAGCGCACGTAGGGCTTCGTGCTGGCCGTCTGCATGCTGTCCGCGATGGCCTTCATGGCGTTCAGCCACTTGGCGTCGGTGATTTCCAGGCGGCGCAGGCCCAGGACGCGCCCCGTGTTGATCTTGCCCTCCTTGTCGGTCTGGAAGGCATGGTTGACGAGCGCCTTGATGTTGTCGTTTGCACCCTGCGCCCACTCGTGCACGCATTCATCGATGAGTGACTTCGCCGCCATGAGCTGCTCGCCGAACGTGATCTTGTCGGCCATCTGGCGCATGAGCTTGTAACGGCCGTCGTAGCTCACCAGCGTGACGTTGCCTTTCTCGCCGCCCGCTCGCACGCCGTATTGCTCCATGCTGGTGGACACCAGGGCCGCGACTTCCTGCATGGCCTGCAGCTTGAATTGCACCAGACCGTCGCGATGCTGCTCTGCCATCTTGCACAGATCCATCACCACCTGGTGGCGCAGCTTGTCGATGTCTTTGACTTTGGTCTCAGGGATGAGGTTGCCGTTGGCGTCTTGCCAGTAGCCGGCGGGGATGTCGGTGTTTGCCATGGTGGCTCCTTTCAATGGATGGGGTTGTTGGTGCCCAGGCCCTTGCCTGTCGCGCTGGCTTGCATGAGTTCGCCGGCGTAGGCGCCCAAGGCAAAGCCAGCGGCTCCGAGCGACTTGGTGGGGATTTGCACGCAGACGAAGCGATGCACACGGCACAGAGCCTCCAGGACCAGGAACGCTTCCTGCTCACCCTCCAGTGCGGTGACGATCCGGCGGGCAATGACGTCTGCCTGTTCCGAAAACTCGCTTTTGCTTAATTTCTGTTGGTTCACGTGGAATCCCTTCAGCACCGATAGCTGCGGCTGTCTATGCGTCGGTGGTCATTGGCACCGGCACGGGTGGCCGGTGCGGGGTTGGTGGTCCAGACCGGCGCACGCATGCGGTCGTACTGGGCGGGTTCCACGGCACCTTCTGGTCGGGTCTGGGCTTGGACCTTTGCGCGTGCGTGGGCCTTGGTGGGCGTCTTCATGGTTGCTCGCCTTTCCTTCGTGCTTCGATCTGCGCCCGCATTGCGCGGACCGTGGGGGAGACGCCAGCAGGCGCTGGTGCGGCTGCAGCCGGACGTGGCGTGGTAGCTGTAGCCGGCGCGGCCAGCACCTCGCCTACCGCGGCCGGGCCGTTGGTGGATGCACGGCGTGGGCCGGTACGCAGCTCCTGCTCGTGCTGCTGCTCTGCCTGGCCTTCCAGCTTGTCAGCCATGCCGGCCAGGATCGTGTACAGGTAGCTGTGGTTTGTCATGGGCAGCGTCAGCCGGTCCATGGCGCGGGCCGTCAGCATCTGCTCGATGGCCTGGGCCCAGTGCGCAAGGGGTGCCGCCCAATCCCGGCCCTTGTGCGTGATCGACCGAGCCTCCAGGCCAGGCAGCAGCTGATCGATCAACCGCAGCTTCTTGGTATTGGTCAGGCGCTGGCTGGCCGGAGTGAACAGGGTCAGGTACTGCATAACCAGGGTGCCTAGGGGCACGCTGACCGCGGCAAGGCGGTCGAACGTGCGTCCCGATTCCATGTGGCCCAGCAGCTGCTCGAACGTCAGCTCTGCGGAGCACACCGGACAGGCGAGCTTCTCGGATGGCTTGGTCACAGCGGCAGTCCCCGCACACTGATGCAGCCCAGCAGCATCGCCAGCCCGAGCGTGAAGGCCAGCACGGCGGCCAGCACGAGCGCGTAGCACCCTACCGAGCGGTGCGTGGCAGCGGTCTTGCGGGTGGCGATCGAGGCCAGCCGGCGTGCCTTCCAGGCCCCGTACGTCTCCACGGAGATGCTCTGCGCCGCAGGGCGTCGCCGAGCCATCTCCTGGGCGGCGATCACCGGGTCGCCGAAGACATCGAGGTGTCGCTCCTCCGTGCCGTCCGGGCGGATGATGGTGGTCAGGTAGGAGGGCATGGTCAGCACCCCGCGATCACTTGGGCGTCCACCTTCGGAAAGCCCACCAGGGCGGCGGCGTTGAGGGCGCGGCAGACCAGGTTGTTGACCACGAGCGGGTAGCACACGCTCACGGCATCCGCCGCGCGGCCGCCCCGCGGCATGCTGATGAGTCGTGCGCGGATGGCGTCCAGGGCATCGGGCTCGACCAGGTCCGCCAGCTTGGCCCCAGCGCGCTCCAGCTTGTGCGAGAGATAGGCTTCCAGGTCGTTGTCCAGCGGCTCCATGGCGATCTGCTCGCAGCGCTGCACGATCTCCCGGATTTCCGGGTTCTGCTCGCTCAGCAGTGTGCGCAGCTCGGGCTGGCCGATGAGGGCAACACCGATCAGGCGGCGCAGGCCGTCCTTCAGTTCCATGAGGTTTTTCAAGTGCTTGAGGGTGGCGAGCGGCATGCGGTGGGCCTCTTCGATCACCACCAAGTGCGAGTAGCCAGCGGCGCGGCTGCTCTTGAGCAGGTCGTGCACCTGGCGGTAGCGGGCTTCCGGACTGCTTTTCATGCCCACGGCCGGGGCGAGGGCATGCACGATGGCCTCGGCGATCTGACCCACGCGCATCGGCTTGCCCTTGGTTTCGTTGGGCTCCATGCCCAGCACATAGGGCTTGATGACGATCACGGGCTTGCGCTCCTCGCGAATGCGCTCCTCCAGGTCCTCGCGCAGCGTGGACTTGCCGGATCCGGACTCGCCCACGATGGCGATGAAACCGTGGTGTGTAGCGGCATCCATCAGCGCGGCGCGAACGTAGCGGCCGTGCTGGCTCGCGAACACGTCGTCGCGCGACTGGATGTCGTCCACGAAGGGGCTTCGGGCCAAGCCGAAGTGGCGCTTGGCGGCCGGGGTGAGTGTTTCGTTGCGCAGTAACATCTGGCTTTCCTCCTGGGGTTCGGTTGGATCTGGGTTCACGGGGGCGGCCTCGGCGTGTTGCAAGCACTCCGGGGCCAACTTCTTTGGCAAAACGATTTCGCGCAGGTGCGCCATGGAGGCACCGCGGGACTTGAGGTAATCAACCACGCGCTGGCGCACTTCGCCGGCCCGGCGCGCGGGCAGCAGCCCATGGGCCACCAGTCGGCTGGCGGCGCTGCGTGACAGGTTGGCGGCGCGCGCGAGGTCGCGGCTTTGGATGCCCAGCTCGGCCAGCACCGGCTGCAGGGGCGGCATCACGGGGACGGACAGGGATGCGGTGATCACTGGGCACCTCCGACCACGCGCAGGCCGGCGCGCACCGTGAGCCGGGCCGCCAGCGCGTCCAGCTCGGTTTCCGGCACGCCTTCGGGGTGCAGGCTCTTGAGCGTGCCCACCAGCTCGGGCGACATCGCCACACCCTTGGACACCAGGGCCTTGGCGGCCTCGAAGTGCGTGAGCAGCTCGGGCTCGGCCTGCGCCACGCGGGTGGCAGGTGCGAGTTCGGTGCCGCGCCGGGGCAGTGGTACCGCTGCGGGCAGGCTGGGTTCGTGGTGTGCGTACGGATCGTGCTTGCCGCCGAAAGGCAGAGCCTTGGCCTTGCGCGCTGCTGCAGCGGACTCGTCGCTGTCAGTGCCCGTGGCCAGGCGCTCCACCAGTTTGCGATTGGTGACAGCCACTGTGTCGGGCAGCGACTTCATCTCGCGGGCGATGCGAGCAGCGCCTGCAGCAAAGCCATGGGCTCCCTCTTGTGCCTCGGGCACGGGGATCAGCAACTCCTGCCCCTCGGCATCGCGCTGCAGCACGTAGGCTGTGGCCTGGTCGAAGGGGTTGAAGGTGATCTCGACCTTCTGGCCCACCATCACGCCCGGCACATCGCGCAAAGCCCACACGCGCCCATCGAAGCGCACAGTCAATTCCCGATCCACCTTGGGAGTCTCGGGTTCGCGGGTGAGCAGCAAGCGGGCCAGGGCGGCGTCCACCAGCCGCAGCTGCTGCTGGGTGATCTCACGCCACTTGTCCCAGCGGGGCATGCCGTGGCGGGAGTGCTTGCGTGCGCTGTTGTAGTGGCGCATCCACATCTGCGCCTTCTCGTTGATCCACTGGATCGAGGGCACGTGGGTGAACTTGAAGCCCGACTCGAAGTTCGTCTCCACGAGGTTGTGGGCGTTTTCGACCTGACCCTTGGCGCGGGCGTTGCCAGCCTTGTTGACAACCGGGGTCACCTGCAGGCGGCGCAGCAGGTTCATGAACGTGCCGCCGATGCCGGCGCTGCCCGGGTCCATCATCAAGTGAAAAGGCACGCCGTACATCTGCTGGCCGGGGCGCTGCGCGATCGCGGCCAGGAATGACTCGGCCATGTTGACCGTGCTCTCGCCACCAGGCACGTACAGCACGAAGATGGAGCCGCTGCAGTGGTCGGTGAGCACGTAGCGCGTCAGGCGCTGGCGCTTGATCCGCTCGAAGTTCTCGGGCTTGTTCTTGTAGAAGACGCCAGGCGCCATGTCCTGCATGCCGCTTTCGCGCTCACCAGGCACATAAAACAATGTGCTGATGGAGGCGTCGATCTGCCACACGTCGTTCGGGTGGTCGCTGGCCAGGGCCTGCACCGGGGCGGGTGCGCGCAGCTGCTCAGGGTGCAGCGCGTAGCCACGCAGTGCACGGGCGCAAGCGCTTTCGGAGAGCTGGCGCGTCTCGCCCGTGTCGGGGTCGATCGCGCTGGCGAACAGGGGGTTCTCGGCGCGCAGTTGCTCCAGGGAGAGCTTGAGCGCCTGGATGGATTTGTCGTTGGCCCGGTAGCCTTCCATCATCTGCGCAGATAGGCGCTGCGCGTCCTGCAGGCTCAGGCTGGTCTTGCCCGCGTCGGTTCGGCGTTTGCGATCAGGTTTCACGGTGACCTCTTTCAGGCGGCGCATCAGCGTTGCGCGGGAGTAACCCAGGTGCTGGCAGGCAGCGGCATAGACAGCCTCTTTGCCGCCATGGCCGGCCGCTTGGGCGCGGCGCTGCACGTCCAGCAGCGCATCAATCAGGGCAGGGCTCAGACTCATGGCGCAACAGCAGCTCAGTTCGCCTTGGCGGGGGTGGATGTGTTGACGGGGTTGGCCTTCGCCCAGCGCTCCCATTCGGGCGTGGTGTCCACCGTGGGCAGGTTGAATTCCTCGCGCAGAGCGTTCAGCTCAGCCAGGGCCTGGCCCACCATGCCGGCCATGTGCAGACTCTGGTCCTGCTCGGCGTTGTTCAAGGCGATGAGCGCCTGGCGCAGCCCGCCCTGGATCACGCCCAACAGCTCGGCCTGGATGTCGCCCGCTTCCTTAAGCACGCGTTTGAGCTCATCGGCCGGGGGAAGGCGCTTGATGAGGCGCACCTCTTCATGCAGCTCGGTGTTGACGGCCTCCTGCCGCTCGGCGCGGGCCTTGTGCTTCTCGGACTCGGAGCGGGCCTTGCGCACTGCGGCACGCAGTTCCTTGACCGACATGCCCCCCAGGTCGTCCAGCGCCAGCTCGCCGGTCTGACCCAGTTCGGAAAGGTCATCGAGCTGCTCGTCGTCGAGCGGCAGGAGTTCGACCAGCTTGGTCACGCCGAGCGCACCCAAATGCGTCGTTGACGACGCATTTGCAAATCGGCGCGTCACTGTCATGTAGCGCTGGGCAGTGACGGGAACGATGCCCAATCGCTCCAAAGCGGGTAAGAAGTGACCGTGCGGGCTTGCCTCGCGCAGCATCAGCAGATAGCCGCCCAGCTCGAAGATGCCGGCGCCGATGCGGCGAATAGCATCCTTTGCAGAGTTCTCCAGCACGGCCGGGTTGGTGGAACCTGTGTAGTTGAGCTGCAGTGCCAGCGCGGCCACCCGCTCGTTCTGCTGCGTGGCGGCCAGGGCCGTGCCGGCGGCCTGGCTGCGCATGGCTTCCATGTCAGCTGCGAAGCGCTCCTGGTCGATGGGGGCGTCTACGGCCGTAGCGGCCTTGGTGGTCTTCTTCATGGCGATCAATCGGGGTTGCGGGTGTATCGGTTGCGGGCTTCATCGACGCGGCGTGCGGCCGTGTCGATGGCGTTGAAAACCTTGATGGCCTGCTGCGGCAGGCGGGGCGTGAGGCGCCAGTGGCCAGTAGCGTCATCGCGCTCGGCCAGGCCTGCGGTGCGCAGGTTGTCCAGGTCTCGTGTGATAACGCTGGGCGAAGCCTTGAGCAGATCGGCCAGACGGCTGGGCGGGTAGCCGTGAACGACGTCGCCAAAGAGCGCCAAGGTGAGGTGCAGGATCCGCTGCTGGGCAGCGTTGGTGTAGTCAGTTGCACGGGTGGTCATCGCTGAGCCTTGCTGCCCTCGGCAAGCCCGTAATCGAAGCCGGCGCGCCACGCGTCGTCTTGGGCACTGCCCGCCGGGTAGTTGCTGGGTTGCGGCTCGGTTCCGTCGATCGCTTTCTCAAGACCACGCAGGGCGCCGGTCTTCCACTCCGGGCTGCGTGGGCAACGCCGGATCTCGGCGTTGTAGATGTGCTGAGCGGACTTCATGCGGATGCCCCTGCGCGATCGCGGCGCAGCTTGGGCCCGGCCGCCTTGGTGGGCCAGATCTTCTCCGCCGGCAGGCCGATGACCTGGACGATGTGCTTGGCGATCCGGTCGCTCTTGGCCTTGCCATTGATGACGTGCGACACCATCGATCGCGACACCTTCAGTTCTTCGGCAAGCGCTGTGGGCGTGGTGCCCTTCATTCGGATGGCTGCTTTGATTTCTTCTGGGTGCATGGTCTGTTACCCTTCGACTCAACTTGTTTAGGTGCAGCAGGGATTTGCTACGTTGAGTCGATTATGGGAAAGAAATCTTTCCCTTGCAACTAGTTTGTGGGAAATATTTCATGACCATTGGGGAGAGGCTCCGTTCGGAGCGAGAACGTCTGGGCTTAAGCCAGCCCAATTTCGCTGCCACCGTTGGCACAACCAAACAGACGCTGTTTTCTTGGGAGACTGGGAAGACCGCGCCTGACGGTTTTCAACTCGCGGCACTTGGTGCGATTGGCGTGGACGTGCTGTACGTTGTGAGCGGCGAAAGAGATCCAGCTGCTCCAGCGTTAGATGTGTCGGAGCGGGTTCTGATCGACAACTACCGCCGTTGCAACGGAGAAGCGAAGGCACACCTTGTGCAAACTGCTGCTCTCTTGGCCGCTGGTATTGCAGCGCCTGAGCAGCCAGTTCGTCGCAAGCAGCCAACTCCCTCAGCAGCTGTAAACATGCGCAACATGACTATGACCAGCAACTCTCCCGGCAGCGTTCAGGTCGGTTACGCAGGAGGCAAGGTTTCGGTCAAAGGCAAAGGGGGATAGATCTTGGGAGAGCTACCTAAGCAACTCTTGGCATGGGCCGCCAAGCTGTTGCCAAGAATGAAAAATGAAGGGGCCGGAGCTGTGCAGATTGGAAAGGTGGAGGGAAATGTTTCGACGAACCACTTCACCATCACTGTGATTGCACCGAAGCCAGAACCAGGACCAGAAGCTCCAGCAGCCCCCTTGTCTTTGACGTCTCCCGAGCAGCGCGAAGTGCTGCGCTTGATACGCCAACTGCAAGACAACAAAGGGGTGTTTCTCTTCATGGAAAGAACCTTTGGAACGCGGATGGTGATTGATTTGGAGCCTGCCCAGCTATTGCGCGTGCGGCGTTACGTCGAGACAATCCATCGCCGAACAAAAGGGAGGGAAAAGGCATGATCAAACTCACTCTGCTGATTGCAGCCATGGCAGTTGCACCCGCAACATGGGCTATCAACAAATGCACCGGTGCCGACGGAAAGACAGTTTTTCAGGATGCCCCCTGCGTGGGAAAAGGGGAGACTGTCAACGTAAAGCCAGCGAGCGGCAACGCTCCTGCAGCGTCTGCTCAGAGCCCGTTAAGCGCAGCCCAAAAGGAAGGGGCTTTTGGAGAGACCTGGCGGCGAAGAACCGATCTGGAACAGCATCTAATTCGCAATGCCCGGGCCGAATTGCAAACTCACTTTTTGCGTTGTGAGCAGCAGCAGCAAGCCCTTTCCCAGCGCAAAGCACTAGCCAACAACAATCTCGCTGGTGCAACCTTCGAGCAATCTATTTCGGCTGAAATGCAGGCAGCGGCGACCACCTGCGACACGAAGGCGCGAGACCTCCGCGCTAGATTGGAAAGCCTTGAAAAGGAACTGCGCGAATTGACAGCATCGAAGTAGCCGGCAATCACTGCCGCGACATAACCAGAATCTACAAGGGGGGAATTCAAAAATGGAAGAGCAAGTTTTCTTTGAACGCGAGGGCGTCAAGGTCACGAATGCAAGGTTCGTCGTAGGTGCGCAAACCTTCGCGATGAGCAACATCACCTCGGTCAATCCGGCGACGGAGCCGCCCAGCCGATTCGTACTCATCCTTGTACTGATCGTCGGGGTGTTGATCGCTTTCACCTCACCGATCTTTGGTGGCATCGTGGTGGCAATCTGTGCACTGTTCTTGTACCTGCAAAAGACCAAGTTCCACGTGATGCTGCACACCGCTGGCGGTGAGACCAAGGCGCTTACGACCAATGAGCTGGACTACTTCAACCAGGTAGTCGGCGCGCTGAATCAGGCCATCGTCCATCGCGGCTGATAGGGCTGCCATGTCCGACACAAGCGAGGAATACCTCAAGTTCAAAGCATGGCTGCAGCAGCCTGGATCACTCCCCGAGCCGCGACCTGAGTTGCAGGGGATGGCTGCTGTCCAGGCCATCATGGAGGGCAGCTTCTGGGCCGCCTGGCAGGCTGGATATCGGGAAGGTTTGTCGCAACGCTCAACTGGGGCGGAAAATGACTGAGGTGGTATGGGTGGCACTCATCAGCGCTGGTACCGCGCTGGTCACTGCCCTGTTGACCCAACTCCTAGCCACACGAGCAGCCCATAAACAAGCAGACCGTGCAGACAAGAGAGAAGCGTTGCAATGGCAACGAAGCGAGGCGTTAAGGCGGGAGGAACTGCAGCGCAAGGATGCACAGGACACGCTGACTTGGGAGCGTGCCGACGAACTACGAAAGCAGGCCCTGCACGACGCTCGTTTGCGTGAACTGTGGGGCCATGTACTGACGGCACGTTGGCAGGTGATGGATTCGCTGGAGCGGGTCTCGGTGAAGGGCAAGGCACTTCCCAAATCTGCCGACGTATCTGCTGCAGCATCGTCGACCAGCGCCGCAGCGCAAGCCTACGCCGCAGCGCTGCTTGGACTAGCAGCCGTGCGCCCGAGCGCGAAGGAGTTCTACGCCGCCACTGTGACGCTCGATTTTGCGTTGCGCGCAGTGCGCGAGAACCCTGGTAACGCTGATCAACTGTCAGCCCAGGTGACCGAAGCCGGGACAGCCTGGAATGCTTCATACAAGGTTTTGGAAAATGCAGTGGCGCAGATGGCTGATGGATTGGTAGAACCAAACACCGTGGGTGAAGTAGAGCAAGCGTAGGCCGTCGCGGAGTACGGCAGCGCAGTGCTTCACGATTCGTGTCAGTTCGAAATTCGGCATTGAAGACGATGCCCGTAGCGTAGGTCCATCACGCCCCTTCTGGACTTTTAAGCGCTTTACTTTCCGCACACTCGCGCGCGCGGCATCCTGCCGTGCATGGATAAAAACCGCACCACCGTCGCCGCTCTGGTCGTCTCCGCCGCTTCGCTGGTGGGCATCGCGGGCTATGAGTCTTATCGGGGCAACGCCTACCTCGATTCGGGCAATGTCGCCACCATCGGCTACGGTGCTACGGCGGGCGTCAAGCTCGGCGACACAACCACGCCGGCCCGTGCCCTGATCAGGCTGCACGGCGACGTTTCCGAGCACGCCCGGGCCATTCAGCGGTGCATCAAGGCACCGCTTTTTCAATACGAATTCGATGCGTATCTGAGCCTGGCCTACAACATCGGCGCAGGCGCCTTCTGCAATCCCGCCAAGCCGGCCGCGCCGCCGACCTTGATCGATCTGATCAATGCGCAGCGCTACTCCGAAGCCTGCGCCCGGATCCGGGAATTCAACAAGTATCGGAACCCCAAGACCGGACAGCTGGAGCCACTGCGTGGGCTCACCAACCGCCGGGAGCTGGAATACCGCACTTGCATCGGGGATGCACCATGAAGCTGCGCATCGCCGCGGCCGTGGCGCTCACCCTAGCCGTTGTCCTGGGCGTGCGGGCCTGGAATGCACACCTGCTCCAGCAGGGGGATTCGCAGGGCTCTGCACGGGTGCAGTCGGCCTGGGACAAGCAGGAGGCCGACCGCAGCGCGGCCACGGCGCGTGACAACGCCACCAAGTTCAGAAACTCCGAAAGGGTTGCCAATGAAGACGCCAAACGCGAGGCCGCGCGCCTGGTGCGCGACGCTGCTGCTGCCGCTGCTGTTCGCGGCCTGCACCACGAGATTTCCCGCCTCAACAAGCGCACCGATCCCTACCCAGCAGGTGATGCCGGCATTGCCGCCTGCACTCGCGATGCCGCCACCGCCCGAGAGCTTTTCGGACACAGCGCGCAAGCGTATTCAGACCTGGCAGCAGCAGCTGACGGACTCCGCGACCAAGTGACTGGGTTGCAGGAATTTGCGCGCAGCGTCTGCCGTGCGCCCACCACCGAGATCGCCCGATGATTTTTGAGCTGACGATGACCAACCTCATCTCCTTGGCAGGCCTGTTCCTGGGCGCGCTGTGGGCGCTGCTCAAGGTGATCGGGCTGCAGGCGGAGAAGCGGGCGAATGAAAAGTTTGAGGCCCTGCACGTGTCCATCGGCAAGCTGGGCGACGACTTGCGCCGGGAGGCCGATGCAGCACGGCAACTGGAGACGTCGTTTCTTCGATTCCAGGCGGAGCTGCCCCGCGACTATGTGCGCCGCGACGACTTCGTGCAAGCCGTGGGCGGCATCAATACCCGTATCGATAACTTCGCGCTCCGCATGGAGCGCGCGCTGGACAACAACCGCAGGGGGGAGCATCTGTGAGCCACTATTCGCCTGACATTCTCAAAGTGCGCCGCGAGGCCATCCGTTGGCATTTGCTGTCGGCCATCAATCTTTCGCGCCCTGTGGGCATCTACACCGAGGCCTTGCTGCCCATCGTGCAGTCGGTGTATGTGGATGCCACCCACCAGGAGATTCGGCGCGAGCTGGACTACCTCGAGGCTCGCGAGATGTGCGCCATCGTGCGCGATCCGCTGGACCGCTGGTCCGTGGACCTGACGCGCACTGGCATCGACTTCGTGGAGTACACGATCGATGCGCAGCCGGGAGTGGCGCGCCCCCGCATCACGCAGGGTTGACCGATGGCGCCGCGTAGCAAGGTGCACACGTTGCCGCCAGAGCTCAAGGTGTGGCTTGATGCGGAACTCGTCAAGCGCGGATTCAGCGATTACGTTCAGTTGGCGGCAGACCTGCAAAGCCAGGGCGAGAGCGTCTCCAAGTCCGCGCTGCACCGTTACGGTTCGCAGTTCGAAAAGCGCATGGCGCAACTGAAGATGAGCACGGAACAAGCCCGTGCCCTGGTTGACGCGGCGCCGGACGACGAGGACAAGCTGGGAGCGGCCGTCGTGCGCATGACGCAGGAGCGCATCTTCGGCCTGTTGATGGAGCTGGACATCGACCCCGAGAGCGTGGACGTGAACAAGCTGTTCAAGAACGCGGCCGAGATCGGCAAGGCGTCGGTGACCCAGAAGAAGTTCAGCCAGGCCGTGCGCAAGGAGATCGAAGAAGCGGCCCGCAAGAAGGCCCTGGAAGACGCCGCGCAGCAGGCCGGTGAAACCGGCCGGCAGCAGGGACTTTCCACCAGCGGCGTCGAGGCGCTGCGCGCGGCGATCATGGGGCAGCTGTGATGCAACCGACCCAGATTGCGCAGGCCACGCGCATCCTGATGCAGTACCAGGTGGACTGGATCGCGGACAAGTCGCAGGTCAAGATCATGGAGAAGTCGCGCCGCATCGGCATCAGCTATGCCGAGGCGGCCGACGACGTGCTCTACGCAGCCAGCGCCGAGGGCGCCAACGTCTACTACATCTCGTACAACAAAGAGATGACGGCGGGCTTCATCCAGGACTGCGCCACATGGGCCCGGGCTTTCAACGCGGCCGCGGGCCAGATCGAAGAGTCGGTGATCGAAGAAGAGGACAAGCAAATCCTCACATACACGATCAAGTTCGACAGCGGCCACATGATCCAGGCGTTCACCAGCAGCCCGCGCAACTTGCGCTCCAAGGGCCGGCCTGGTGAGCGCCTGGTCGTGGACGAAGGCGCTTTCCTGGATGACATCAAGGAGGTGCTCAAAGCTGCCATGGCCATGACGATGTGGGGCGGGCAGATCCGCATCATCAGCACCCACGACGGCGACGACAACCCCTTCAATGAGCTGATCAACGACGTGCGGGCCGGCAAGTTCCCCTACAGCGTTCACCGCGTCGATCTGGACGATGCGCTGCGCGACGGGCTCTACCGCAAGATCTGTGCGGTCACTGGCCAGGAGTGGTCCCTGGAGCGCGAGGTGGAGTGGCGCCAGACCATGATCAACCGCTACAAGCCCAACGAGGACGAGGAGCTTTTCTGCATTCCGTCCAAGGGCGGCGGCGCCTGGCTGAGCCGCGCACTGATCGAGGCTCGAATGCGCGCCGCACCGGTGATTCGCTTCACGGGCACCGCAGATTTCAACAACGCTCGGCCCGATCTGCGCGAGCGCGAAATGCAGGATTGGATCGATGAGCACCTGATACCGCTGCTGCGGTTCGTTCCCGAGTTGCGGCATGCACTAGGCATGGACTTCGGGCGCAGCGGCGACTTGTCTTGCATCGCCCCGGCCGAGATCGCCTCGAACCTGCGGGTGCGCATCCCATTTCTGGTGGAGCTCAAGAACGTCCCTTACAACCAGCAGTTGCAGGTGTTGTACGCCATTGCCGATGCACTGCCGAGGCTATCAGGCATGGTGATCGACAGCCGGGGCAATGGCAGCTATGTGGGGGAAGCCGCGCACGACAAATACGGCTCGGTGGTCCAGCGGCTCATGCCCACCGAAGGCTGGTACCGCGACAACATGCCGCCTTACAAAGCGGCCTTTGAAGACGACACCGTGGAGATCCCCAAACATGACGGCCTGCTGCAATCCCACCGGGCCATCCGGCTGGTCCGCGGGGTGCCACGCATGCCCGAGGGCAAGACGACCGATGGCGGTCACGGCGACAACGCAATGGCCTGCGTATACGCGCACGCGGCGACACGCATGAATTTTGGCCCGGTGCACGCCGCGAGCCGTCCCCGCCGCAGCGCGCTATCTCTTGAAGGCTATTGAGCACCATGTCCCGAGGCATCTATGTGTCCCCCACCGAGTTCGTCTCGTTCGCCGAGGCTCGGCAGGGTTCGACCTTGTCTAAGCAGATCGCAACGCGCGAGCGCAGCACCGACTTGGCAGGCTTCGGCTTCCTGTTGCCCAACCCCGACCCGATCCTGAAGCGCCAGGGTAAAGACATCAGCGTATACCGCGATCTGCGCAGTGATGCGCATGTGGGCGGCTGCATTCGTCGACGCAAGGCCGCCGTGAAGGCGCTGGAGTGGCGGGTGCAGCGTGGCAGGGCCAGCGCACGTGCAACGCGCCTGGCGAACGATCTGCTCGCCACCTATGACATGGACACGCTGATCAACGAAATCACCGAGGCGGTGCTGTTTGGCTGGCAACCCCTCGAACTTGTGTGGGGCACGCGCAATGGGGCGAACGTACCGCTGCAGGTAATTGGCAAGCCACCGGAGTGGTTCTTCTTTGACACCCAGGCGCAACTGCGTTTTCGCAGCCGCGAGCAGCCTATGCTTGGCGAGACGCTGGAGCCGCGGAAATTCCTACTCGCACGCCAAGAGGCCAGCTACGCCAATCCCTACGGACATGCGGATCTGTCCATGTGCTTTTGGCCGGCGATTTTCAAGCGGGGCGGGCTCAAGTTCTGGGTGACGTTCACCGAGAAATACGGTACGCCCTGGTTGGTGGGCAAGCAGCCACGTGGCACGCCTGGGACCGAGGTGGATGCGCTGCTGGATAAGTTGGAGGCCATGATTCAGGACGCGGTGGCGGCGATTCCTGACGATTCGAGCATCGATATCCTGGAGGCCGGCGACAAGGGGGCCAGTGCTGACCTCTACGAACGGCTGCTGATGTTCTGCCGCTCCGAGATCAGCATCGCGCTGTTGGGCCAGAACCAAAGCACGGAATCCAACAGCAATCGCGCCAGCGCGGAGGCAGGATTGGAGGTGGCCAAGACGATCCGCGATGGTGATGCCACTCTGGCGGCGGCCACCATCAACCAATTGCTGCGGTGGGTGACCGACGTGAACGAGGGCGAGCAATCACCAGCCCCCACCTTCGAGTTGTTCGAGGAGGAAGACGTCAACACGGAGCAGGCCACGCGCGATGAGACGCTGAGCCGCGCAGGGGTGCGCTTCACGCCGGCTTACTGGCAGCGTGTTTACAAGCTGGAAGCTGGCGACCTCGAAGTGGCTATGCCGCTCGAGCCAGCGACTGGCGAGCTACCCGTGGCCTTTGCCGAGCGCGACGTGAAGCAGGCCACCAGCGACACTTTGGCAGCGCTTGGCACGGCAGGCGCGCCGGTGGTGGACAACTGGGTCAAGCAACTGCGCGAACTGGTGGACACGTACGACGAACCCCAGGCACTGCAGGACGCATTGCTGGATGCCTATGCCGATCTGTCCACGGCTGACCTGACCGAGCTAATGGCGATGGCTTTCGAGCTGGCCCATTTGCGTGGGCGCGATCAAGCGGCGCAGGAGGCTGGCCGTGGCTGAACTCGGATCTGTGGCCCTGAGCACGGTGGAAGGAGCGCGCCAGCAGTTCCAGGAACAGATCGAGTTCCTTCGGCGCAAGCTGAATCTGCCCAGCGAGTCCTGGCGTGACATTCAACGCGCGGCCCACGACCGCGCTTTCATGGTGGCCGGTGCCGCCAAGGCCGACCTGCTGGCGGATTTGCGCAAAGCGGTGGACCAGGCTGTTCAAGGCGGCAGCATCGGGGAGTTCCGCAAGCAGTTTGCCGACATCGTTGCAAAGCGCGGCTGGACTGGCTGGACGGGCGAAGGAAGCCAAGCTGGCGAAGCGTGGCGCACGCGGGTGATCTACAAAACCAACCTGGCCACGTCCTACGCGGCCGGGCGCCGCGCGCAGTTGCTGGACCCTGCATTGCTTAAGCGCCGCCCGTTTTGGCGCTATGTGCACAGCGACAGCGTGGTGCACCCCAGGCCAATCCATAAGCAGTGGGGCGACATGCGGCTGACCCTGCGCCACGACCACCCTTTCTGGCAAAGCCATTTCCCACCAAATGACTTTGGATGCGAATGCCGCGTGGTGGCAGTGTCGGCGCCTCGCGAGGGGGACTCCAGCGAGCCGCCGGACGGGTGGGATGCCGTCGATCCGCGCACGGGCACGCCTGCAGGGGTTGGCGAAGGCTGGGACTACGCACCAGGTGCGCGGGCTGACGACGATCTGCGATCGTTCGTACAGGACAAGCTGATCGACTACCCCCCAGCCATCGGCAAGGCACTGTCGGCCGATGTCAATCGCTATATCAACGCCGAGGATCTGGTGCCCGACTTCGTGCGTGATGTGCTTGCAGATCGACAGCGGCGCGACCCGCTGTGGCTGGGGTTTGTGGAGCGTGCCGACTGGGTCGGCTCTGCAGCTGGTGCCGACGTGCGCGGCTACACGATCCTTCTTCCTGCCGAGGCGCCTCGGCATGTCGATGCCTCGCACGGCTTTGATGGCTCAGGCCAACGCCCTGCCATGCCGCAGGACTATGGACAGCTTGAGTCGGTGCTCAACGATCCCGATGCGCTGCGCGCAGGCGAGAAATCGCGCAACGGCAATCCCACGGTGGTGGCCACCAAGGCGATCAACGGAGAAACGTTCAGGGCGGTGTGGGAGGTGTTGGCAGGCAAACGCAATCGGTCGCTGCAACTGAGCTCGCTGGTGATCAAAACGGCTCAGAAATGACAAGGCCTCGCGCTCCGACCACAACGTTCAAGACGAAACCGGTGTTGACTACCGGGGGTCGATGCACAAGGCAGTGCGGATCTTACGAGGAGTGCTTCGATGGCGCAAATGATTGAATTGACCAGCCGCAACGGGCTGGATTACCTGCATGGCCTGCTGGAGAGGGGGCAGGACATGCGGCCTTTGCTGATGGAGATCGGCGAAGACTTGACCGAATCCACCAAGCAGCGGTTTTCCTCGGCCACGGGCCCGGATGGCACGGCCTGGGCACCGAACAGCGCGCTCACCCTGGCCCGGTACAGCTCAATGTTTGCACGCAAGAAGGATGGCGAGTTGACAAAGAGGAGCGCGCAGAAGCTGGCCGGCAAGAAGCCATTGACCGGGGAGACCAGAGCACTGGCCACGACGATCAACTACCAGGTCCGCGATGTTGGCGCGGTAGGCATCGGCAGTCCCATGGTCTACGCGGCCACACAACAGCACGGTGCGAAGTCGGGTGAGTTCGGCTTCGGGCTGTACACCACCCGTGTGGGGAGCTTCCCGATCCCGTGGGGCGACATACCCGCCCGGCCATTTCTGGGCGCATCGGATTCAGACAAGGCAAACATCGTCAGTCTGGTGCAGAGCTACCTGATGGAAGGCTGATTGCGGTCCGAATTGGAAAAAGGCGCCAATCCAGCGCCTTTTTTTCTTGAGCTCCGCTATTTCCCGTCAGGAAAGAGAATTGCAGAGTTCCGAGCCCACCTCGCCCCAGTTCTTCCCGGAACTTCCCATTTATCGCGCCTCCCTCTCTTCCTTTATCTCACTCCCGTTCAAGAACCCCAGTTCCAAGGGCATCTGAGCCCCCTCCCCATGACCGCACCCACCCCCGTATCCGCATCGGCACCGCCGCGCATCGCGCTGATCCATGCCCTGCCGCATTCCGTCGAACCCATCAACGCCGCCTTCGAGGCGCAGTGGCCCGATGCGCTGCGCATGAACCTGCTGGACGACAGCCTCTCGGCCGACCTGGCGCGCTCGGGTGCGGGGCTGGATGCGGCCATGCACGACCGGTTCCTGCGGCTGGCGGACTACGCCGTGGGCACGGGTGCGCAGGCGCTGCTGTTCACCTGCTCGGCCTTCGGGCCGTGCATCGAGGCAGTGGGGCGCCGGCATGCGGGGCTGCCGGTGCTCAAGCCCAACGAGGCCATGGTGGACGACATCGCGCAGGCCGCCGGGCCCGGTGCTGGCGAAGGGCCCGTGGGCCTGATCGCCACCTTCGCGCCCACGCTGGCCTCGATGCCACCGGAGTTTCCCGCGCACGTGGCGCTGCGCACGGCCCTGGCCGATGGCGCGCTCGACGCGCTGAACCGGGGCGATGCGGCGCTGCACGACCGGCTCATCGCGGAACAGGCGCGGACGCTGCAGGCCCAGGGGTGCCGCCGCATCGCGCTCGCGCAGTTCAGCATGGCGCGCGCGCGGGGGGCGTGCGAGGCGGCCACGGGGCTGCCGGTGTTCACCACCGTGCACAGCGCCGTCGCGCGGCTGCGCCAGCGGCTGGGCTGAAAAGAGAAAAAAGTGGAAAGGCCGGCGGCGCAGGCGCGCTCAGTGCCCCGCCGGCGCACCGCCCGCCTGCCGGCCCACCGGCCGCAGGCCCCAGCTGGCGGCCAGCCACACCGCGCACAGCAGCGCCGTCACGGCAAAGAGCTGCGGCGTGCCGGCCCACTTCGCCAGCGCGCCGCCCAGGGCGCCCCCGGCGAACAGGCCCAGCGACTGCAGCGTGTTGTAGGTGCCCAGGGCCGCGCCGCGCAGGTGCGGCGGCGCCATGCGCGAGACCAGGCTGGGCTGGCTGGCCTCCAGCGCGTTGAAGCCGCAAAAGAACAAGAACAGCAGCAGCCCCAGCGCCCACAGCGCAGGCACGGCGCCGGCTGCGGCCACGCCGCCCAGGCCCAGCTGCACGAGCAGCACCAGCCCGATGGCGGCCAGCAGCGACTCGCGCAGGCGGCCGCGCCGCTCCAGCGCGAACAGCCCGCCCATCATGGCGAACGACAGCACCACGGCGGGCAGGTACACCTGCCAATGCGCGGCCTTGGGCAGCCCCGCCTGCACCAGCAGCGCGGGCACGGCCACCCACATGGCCATCTGCACCGTGTGCAGCACGAACACGCCCAGGTTCAGCCGCAGCAGGTCGGCATGGCGCCACACCTCGGCCAGGCGCCCGCGCGGGGCGTCGGCATGGCGCGCGGGCTCGGGCGGCACCACCCACAGCACCACGGCGATGCCGCTCAGCGCCAGTGCGCAGGTCAGCCCGAACAGGCCGGCCAGGCCGATGTGCGCGGCCAGCACGGGGGCCGCGACGAGCGCCACGGCGAACATCAGCCCGATGCTGCCGCCCACCAGCGCCATGGCCTTGGTGCGCACGGCATCGCGGGTCTGGTCGGCCAGCAGCGCCGTCACGGCGGCCGACACCGCGCCCGCGCCCTGCAGCGCCCGGCCGGCCAGCAGCCCGGTGAGCGAGTCGGCCAGCGCCGCGAGCAGGCTGCCGGCGGCGAACACGGCCAGGCCCAGCACGATCACGCGCTTGCGCCCGAAGCGGTCGGACGCCATGCCCAGCGGCAGCTGCAGCACCGCCTGCGTGAGGCCGTAGATGCCCATGGCCAGGCCGACGAGCGCGGGATCGTCGCCGCCCGGGTATTTGCGCGCTTCGAGCGCGAACACGGGCAGCACGAGGAACAGCCCCAGCATGCGCAGCGCGAAGATCAGCGCCAGCGCGAGGCTGGAGCGGCGCTCCAGCGGCGTCATGGCGGTGGCGTTGGACGGGGGCGAGGCGGTGGCGCCTGGACCTGGAGGGTGGGTGGAGGAATCCGGCACGGTGGGTGCGCTGAGGGCCTGAAGCCAAAGCCGCGATTCTCGCCCATCGCCCGCGGGCCGGAACCGGCGCCACCGCGCAGGCATTGACGGCCTGGCGAACCCGTTTTCGCCGTTGCAGGCCCAAAAGGCCATCATGCCGGCGGATTCATTGCCCTGATTGCTATCAAATCAGGAGTAAATGATTTTTTGACCCGACGCCGAACCATCCCCCGCCCGGGAGCAGGGGCCGGGTTGCCCTGCGGACGGCCCGCGCCGGGGGCGTGGCCTATCATGGTGGGTTTCCCCGCCCAGAGCCGCGCCCACCGTGAACCACTCCCCCTTCTCCCGGCCCGCCGACGATGGCGACGCCCCTGCGGCCCCGGCCGCCGGCCGCTACCTCGGCGCCGCCCTGCAGCAGGCGCGCATCAGCATCCGCGGGGCGCGCACGCACAACCTCAAGAACATCGACCTGGACATCCCGCGCAACCAGCTCGTGGTGATCACCGGGCTGTCGGGCTCGGGCAAGTCCAGCCTGGCGTTCGACACGCTCTATGCCGAGGGCCAGCGCCGCTACGTGGAGAGCCTGTCGGCCTATGCGCGGCAGTTCCTGGGCCGGCTGGACAAGCCCGACGTGGACCTGATCGAGGGCCTGTCGCCGGCCATCTCCATCGAGCAGAAGGCCACCAGCCACAACCCGCGCTCCACCGTGGGCACGGTGACCGAGATCCACGACTACCTGCGCCTGCTGTACGCGCGCGCCGGCACGCCCTACTGCCCCTACCACGGCCTGCCGCTGGCCGCCCAGACGGTGAGCCAGATGGTGGACGCCGTGCTGGCCCTGCCCGAGGACACCCGCCTCATGGTGCTGGCCCCGGTCGCGCGCGACAAGAAGGGCGAGTTCACCGAACTCTTTGCGCAGATGCAGGCGCTGGGCTACGTGCGCTTTCGGGTGGACGGCGCCCTCTACGAATACGAAAGCCTGCCGCAGCTCAAGAAGACCGAAAAGCACGACGTGGACGTGGTGATCGACCGCCTCAAGGTGCGCGCCGAGATGCAGCAGCGCCTGGCCGAAAGCTTCGAGGCCGCCTTGCGCGTGGGCGCCGTGGAGGGCAACGGCCGCGTGCTGGCGCTGGAGATGGATGGTGGGCAGGAGCACCTGTTTTCCAGCAAATTCGCCTGCCCCGTGTGCAGCTATTCGCTGGCCGAGCTGGAGCCGCGCCTGTTCTCGTTCAACTCGCCCATGGGCGCCTGCCCGGCCTGCGACGGCATCGGGCAGCAGGAGGTGTTCGATCCCACGCGCGTGGTGGCCTTTCCGTCCTTGAGCCTGGCCAGCGGCGCCATCAAGGGCTGGGACCGGCGCAATGGCTACTACTTCGCCATGCTGGAGAGCCTGGCCAAGCACTACCGCTTCGATGTGGAGGCACCCTACGAATCGCTGCCCCTGCCGGTGCAGCAGGCCGTGCTGTACGGATCGGGCGAGGAGGAGATCGCCTTCAACTACGTGCTGGACAGTGGCGCCAACAAGGGCAAGGCCATCGTCAAGAAGCACCCCTTCGAAGGCATCCTGCCCAACATGGCGCGGCGCTACCGCGAGACCGATTCGGTGGTCGTGCGCGAAGAACTCACCCGCTACCGCAGCACCCAGCCCTGCCCCGAATGCCATGGCGCGCGGCTGCGGCTGGAGGCGCGCCACGTGAAGGTGGGCGAGGGCGAACAGGCCCGTGCCATCTACGAGGTGAGCCACGCCACGCTGGCCGACGCGCACGCCTGGTTCTCGCACCTCAAGCTCACCGGCGCCAAGGCCGAGATCGCCGACAAGGTCGTGCGCGAGATCGGCACGCGCCTCACGTTCCTCAACGACGTGGGGCTGAACTACCTGAGCCTGGACCGCAGCGCCGAGACGCTCTCGGGCGGCGAGGCTCAGCGCATCCGCCTGGCCAGCCAGATCGGCTCGGGCCTGACCGGCGTGATGTACGTGCTCGACGAGCCCAGCATCGGCCTGCACCAGCGCGACAACGACCGCCTGATCGCCACCTTGCAGCACCTGCGCGACATCGGCAACAGCGTGATCGTGGTCGAGCACGACGAGGACATGATGCGCGCCGCCGACCACGTGATCGACATGGGCCCCGGCGCCGGCGTGCACGGTGGGCGCGTGATGGCGCAGGGCACCTACGACGCCGTGCGCAGCCACCCCGATTCGCTCACGGGCCAGTACCTGTCGGGCACGCTGTCCATTCCCGTTCCCCCGCGCCGCACGCCCTGGCTGCCCGTGATGGAGGGCACCCCCACCGCCCCCGAGGCGGCCAGGAAGGGCAAATCGCGCTTCCCCGAAACCGAGGCCAGCAAGCGCCGTGCGGAGCAGCGCGCGGAGCGCCAGGCCGAGCACCGCGCCACCCAGGGCCGGCTGCAGGCCCTGCGCGTGGTCGGCGCCACGGGCCACAGTTTGAAGAACGTGAGCGTGGAGTTTCCCGTGGGCCTGCTCACCTGCGTGACCGGCGTCTCGGGCTCGGGCAAGAGCACGCTCGTCAACGACACGCTGTATGCCGCCGTGGCCCGCCAGCTCTACCGCGCGCACGACGAGCCCGCGCCGCACGATGCCATCGAGGGCATGGAGTATTTCGACAAGGTCATCAACGTCGACCAAAGCCCCATCGGCCGCACGCCGCGCAGCAACCCCGCCACCTACACCGGCCTGTTCACGCCCATCCGCGAGCTGATGGCCGAGGTGAACACCGCCAAGGAACGCGGCTACGGCCCCGGGCGCTTTTCCTTCAACGTGGCCGGCGGCCGCTGCGAGGCCTGCCAGGGCGACGGTGTGGTGAAGGTGGAGATGCACTTTCTGCCCGACGTGTACGTGCCCTGCGACATCTGCCACGGCCAGCGCTACAACCGCGAGACGCTCGAGGTCCTGTGGAAGGGCAAGAACATCGCGCAGATCCTCGACCTCACGGTGGAAGACGCGTTTGCCTTCTTCAAGGACGTGCCGACCATCGCGCGCAAGCTGCAGACGCTGCTGGACGTGGGCCTGTCGTACATCCGCCTGGGCCAGGCCGCCACCACGCTCTCGGGCGGCGAGGCCCAGCGCGTGAAGCTCGCGCAGGAATTGAGCAAGCGCGACACCGGCCGCACGCTCTACATCCTGGACGAGCCCACCACCGGCTTGCACTTCGCGGACATCGACCTGCTGCTCAAGGTGCTGCACCAGCTGCGCGACGCGGGCAACACCATCGTCGTGATCGAGCACAACCTGGACGTCATCAAGACGGCCGACTGGATCATCGACATGGGCCCCGAAGGCGGTGCCGGCGGCGGCACCGTGGTAGGCGAGGGCACGCCCGAAGACCTGGCCGCCAACCCGGCCAGCCACACCGGGCGGTATCTGGCGCGCTACCTGCCGTCCACAGCGCAGGGCTGATCGATGGTTACGTTACTTTCGGTGGCAAATCAGTTGCCCCGAACCGCGCCGTGCGCCGGTTTTTACCCCCAGAATCCGCGGTTCTAAAAGCAACCGAAGACGGAACGGGGGAGGTCCCATGAACAAGGGCATGGTCCAAGTGGACCAGGAGCGCCTGCGTGCGCAGCTGGAGAAAAAACTGCCGCCCAAGGTGCGGCTCTTTCAACTGGATGACATCCCGGTCGTGATGCGCTCGCGCATGGGGTGGCCGGTGGCGGCGGCGTTGATGGAGCGGTGGTTTCGGGGGGCTGCGTTTGAGATGCCGGGTCCCATGAAGCGGGGTGAGGCCGTCAGCCGGCCTAGCACTCTCAACGCGGCGCAATTGGATGAAAACACTGTTTCCATGGCATGGGCGCGTGGTTTCGCGAGGGTGAACGCCGCCATGGCAAAACTGCAGTCCCAGTGGGCCACTCCTGCTGGCGTGGCGCAATTGAAAAAAATCGTCAGGGAACAAGGCTTGGGCCGCCCGGGAACGCAAGTGTGGCGACTGGGCGACCTGTCAAAGCCCGCGAAAATTCTGGACGAAACCTGTCAAGTGAATTACCTGGGGTTTGGCCGACTCAGCGATCCTCTGGACGATTTCTATGGGGCCATGGGCGAGGCCACCCTGAAGGTGGCCGTGTCAGGCATGGTGACGCCGAAAGGAACCGGAAAGGCTTCGATTGCCATTGATGAATTGGGTTTCTATTTGCGAGACGCCTACGATTTCAACGATGGCGAAAATTCTTTTCTTTCGCAACCCCTGGGTTTCTGGGGTTTCAGGGGTGTCGAAAGACTCCAGTGGGGTTCTGGCGTTTCCATCTCCGAGCAATGGGTCCAGGAAACAGATGCTCAAGTGCGAAGCCACACCTACCTAGTGCAGAACACGGATTTTCGTCGCTGGCGTGCGTTACACAGCAGGGGTGGCGATTTCATCGTCCTGTCGAATGTGCACCGCGTGCAGCTTCCTTTTCCGATTTACATGGAGTGGTGATGCCTCTGAGAGATTTGAAAAAAGTGCCGTGTATTGTTTGGTGTCTCGCCATTAACGCATTGCTCTTCGCAGGGTGGAATGTCTATGCCCCCACCTTCGCATACAGCGACAACAGCCCGCACATGACATACCGAGTGGATGTCTACAACGCCTCGATCCTTCAAAGAATCATCCACTACGACTTCAGAATGCCTGCGATCGTGCGGCTGTACCGGGTGGAGCCCAGGACGCTACTGGCCCAAAGCCAAGTCGTCGATATGAGTGGGGGAGATGGCCGTATCAGTTGGCATACCGCTCCCCCGCTCGATTTCAACGAGGTGTATGCGGGCCATGGCGTGCTGTTCGAGAACATACCCTCCGAATGCACAACCCAGGCGCCGCCGCCGAGCTGCCTGAATCAGCCAGAAACGAAATCACGATGAAGCAATCTGCCTTGCGCAAGGTTCCTTGCATTGCTTGGTGCCTGGCGTTGAACACTGTGCTGTTTCTCGCGTGGTACGCGTCCACGCCGACGCTCCACAACCGCTACAACAGTCCCTTGCACATCTATCGGCTGGAAATCTACGATGCATCCTGGTGGCAGCGTCTGCAGCACCTGGATGCAAAGAAGCCTTCCATCGTCCGTCTCTACCATTCCGATTCCCAGGCGTTGTTGGGGACCAGCCCAGTGGTCGATCTTTGGCGCAACGATGCCATCGCCTGGAGCGTGAACTCGCCGGGAGACGACAACCATGTGCGTGTGGGGAAGGACGTGCTGTTCGACAAACTTCGATCCGAGTGCGCGCCGCCGTCTCCCTTGCGCATCTGCGAGCCGCAGCAATGAGCGATGTCTCGCGGCGGTGGTCACACTTGCCTTGTGCAGAACGAAGACTTTCGCAAATGGCGCACGGCGCATGGGCGCGGCGACGACTTCGTCGTCCTATCCGACATGCACCGGGTGCGTCTTCCCTTTCCGATCCAGCTGGAATGGTGATGAAACTGTCAGGTCTTCGTAAAGTCCCTTGTATCGTTTGGTGCCTTGCACTGAATGCATTTGTTTTTTTGGGGTGGTACGCGGCGACACCCACTTTCTTCGACAGTGAGAGCAGCCCTCACCGCGTTTATCTCCTTGAGTTCTACAAGGCATCGATCATTCAGCGTGTCATCCATTACGACTACAAGATGCCTTATGTGGTGCGTCTTTACCGGGTTAATTCCAGGACATTGCTCGGTGAAAGCGAAGTGGTCGATCTCTGGATGAATGGCGAGACCAGTTGGCATTTGGATGCGCCGGTAGCCACTAACAAAGTTTACGTAGGGCGGGATGTGTTCTTCAACAACATTCCTTCCGAATGCACGGACCCTACTTTGCCACCAGATTGCCCTGCCAAGAAGTGAAGCAGATCAATGCCGGACTCATGATTTTCTCTTGTAGAGATGGTGAAAAACCTGTTTGCAATAGAGGCTCGTGCTTCGTCTGGTGCTTGGCGGTGACGGCCCTCTTTGTCATGGCTTGGTACGCCATGACGCCCACATTTTTCGATAGCGAAAACAGCCCGCATCGCGTTTACCGTCTGGAGTTCCATAAAGCATCTCCCTTGCAAAGAATCGCCCATCTCGATTTCAAGATGCCCTATGTCGTGCGCTTGTACAAGATCGAGCCCAAGACGCTGCTGGGTGAAAGCGAGGTGGTCGATCTCTGGCTGAACGGCGAAATCACGTGGTATCTGAATTCTTCGGTGGACCGGAATGAAGTGCGCGTCGGCAGGGATGTCTTGTTTGAAAAAATCCCAGCGGAATGCACACCTGCGTCACCGTTGGTCAGTTGTCCCAAGCCTTGATGCGCCCTTTGAAAAAAATCCCGTGTGTCGTGTGGTGCCTGGTGCTGGGTGGTTGTGTTGTTTTGGGGTGGCGCGCCACTTCCCCTACGTTCCTGTACAGCTACAACAGTCCTCATGAAATCTATCGCCTTGAGTTCCATCAGGCATCGATCCTGCAGCGCATCGTCCACCACGATTTCAGGATGCCTTTCGTCGTCCGGCTATATCGCGTTTCGCCCAAAACGCTGTTGCGAGAAAGTGAAGTCGTGGACCTTCAAGGTGGAGGGCAGTTCGACTGGCACCTTGATCCACCAGTCGCTACCAACAAGGTGTACGTAGGCAATGAAGTGGTGTTTGAGGGCATCCCCTCGGAATGTGGCGACTCACCGCTTGCCAGTGGGTGTCCCGCCAAGCCTTGATGAAACCGCGCCGGCCGTGAGCGAGTCTGTGCAAATCAAGAAAACCACCCTCGGATGGGGTGCGGCCTTGGCAGCCCTTGCTGCTTTGGCTTGGTATGCCTCAACACCGATTTTTTTCGACAGCGAGAACAGTCCGCATCGGGTTTACCGACTGGAGTTCCACAAATCATCGATCCTCCAGCGCGTCTTTCACCATGACTACAAGATGCCTTACGTGGTGCGTTTGTACCGCTTGGATTCCAGAACTTTGCTGGGTGAAAGCAGCGTGGTCGATCTATGGCTGAATGGAGAGACCTACTGGTATCTGGACCCGCCGATGGACATGAAGAGAGTGCGTGTGGGGCGCGATGTGCTTTTCGAAAACGTCCCCTCCGAATGCACGGACCCGACACGGCCATCGGATTGCGGCCCCCACAACTGACGCTTGCTAACCCACCGCGCCACCCATCACCCCAAAAAACCCAGATTCACCGGATACGCCGCTCCCCCGAAATTCCCCAGCCTCGGCAGCACGCCGGTCATCTCGGTGTTTGCCACCCCGAACCACCGCGCCATCGTGGCCGCGTACTGGTCCACCGCGGTGCTGGGCAGCAGGCGGCCCTGGCCCACGTGCCACTGGTCTTCGCTGCCGCTGCCGTTGCCCACGCTGATGGGCGGCGGCGTGCCGTAGAAGGCCGCGCCGCGCACGGCGCCGCCGACCACGAAGTGGTGGCTGCCCCAGCCGTGGTCGGAGCCGTCGCCGTTCGACGTGAGCGTGCGCCCGAAGTCCGACGCGGTGAAGGCGGTCACCTTGTCGGCCACGCCCAGCTCCACGGTGGCGTTGTAGAACGCGGTCATGGCGCTGCTCACGCGGTCCATCAGCACGGCCTGGCCGGAGACCAGGTTGTCGTGCAGATCGAACCCGCCCAGGGACACGAAGAACACCTGCCGCCGCGTGCCCAGCGCGCCGCGCGCTGCGATCAGCCGCGCCACGATCTTGAGCTGGTCGGCCAGCGGGTTGCCCGTCGGGAACGCGGTGGACACGCCCGTGCCCGCCAGCGCGGCGGAGATCTGCCCTTCCGAGCCGATGGAGCGCTGCGTCACGCGCGCGTATTCGGCCTCCATCGCGTGGGCGCTGGCGGCCTGCACCAGCTCGCCCAGCACGCCGCGCACGGCGCTCGATCCATAGACGTTGTTCTTGACCCCGTTGATGGGCACGGCGCCGCTGGTGCTGATCTGGTACTGCAGCGCCTGATCGCCCGAAAGGAACACCGCGTTGCCGCTGGCCGAGATGCAGGTGAACAGCGAATTTGTGTTGGCGGACAGCGCCAGGTCGCCCAGGTTACCGCCCCAGCCCACGGTGGAGCCTTCGGCGCCCTGCGATTGCCACACCGACTGCTGGTCGTTGTGCGAAAAGAGCTTCGGGGGCAGCGGATAGGTGCGGCGGTCGGCACTGGCGTACTGCGCCCGCGTGAGCGGCACCACCAGCGGACCCACGTTGAGCTGCACCGCCGCGCGCCCGCTGTTGAACAGGCCGGCCATGCCGGTCATGGCCGGGTGCAGCGCGTACTGCAGGCCGCCCGCGATCGCGCTGGCTGGCTGCAGCACCGTGCCGCCCAGCGCACCGCGCCCGAGCGCGATGCCGCCCGCGGCACCGTCCGCACCGCCGCCGCGGATGGTGGCGTACTGGGCGTAGCGCGCGCTGTCGTAGGGCACGACGGTGTTGGCGTAGTCGTTGCCGCCGTACAGGAAGACGCACACCAGCGCCTTGTAGTCGTTGGCTTCGAACGCCGCGGCCTCGCCTAAAGCGGCGAGGTTGAGGGCGAACGGCAGCGCGGTGCCGGTGGCGGCCAGCTGGGCCGAGCGCCGCAGGAAGGCGCGGCGCGTGTGGCGGGACGGGTCGATGAAGGAGGTGGACGGGTTCGTGGGCATGGGCGTGTTCCGTGGGGCAGGGGCGGTCACTTCTGCACGAGGTATTCGGGGCTGGCCATCACCAGCAGCACGGCCGCGGCGACGCGGTTGAGCTGGACGGCGGCGGTGCTGCTCGCCGTGACGGGCGTGGTGTTCAGCGCGGCCACGATGCGGCCCTGTGTGGCGGCGGACACCTGGCCTGCCGACAGCAGCAGCACCGCCTTGCGCACCAGGGCCGTGGCGTCGGCCACCAGCGGCAGCAGGTTGGCGTAGGTGCAGGCGATGTCGAAGCCGTTGCTCGCGTTGCTGGCGTTTTGCGGCAGGTCGGGCGCGTTCACGAAGATGCCGTTGCGGATGGCGTTCTGCATGAAGTTCAGGTAGCCGCTCACGCTGGTTTCGTTGACGATCTGGAACTCCGGCGCGACCTGGCCGTTGGCGGCCATGGCGGTGGCAGGCGGCACGTAGCCAGGGCGAAAGAAGTTGAACACCGATCCCGCGCGCATCGGGCTTTGCCCCAGGCGCGTGGCGGGGTCGCTCAGGTCGCCGATCTTCCAGCTGCCCTGCGCGGAGCGCAGCCCGAAGGTGCGGCCCCATTGCACGAAGCGCACCATGGGCTCGCGCAGGCGGCCGAACTGCGGGTTCGAGAGCCCCGTGGCGCTGCGCGCTTCGGCATCGAGCAGCACGGCGGCCACCACCGCGCGCAGGTCGCCCCGGGTGCCGCTGCCGTTGTTGGCGAACGCCGCCGCCACGCGCGCCACGTAGGCCGGGCTGGGGTTGCTGGTCACCAGGCGCTGGATGAGCTGGCGGCCGATGAAGGGGCCGACGTTGGGGTGGTTGAAGAGGGTATCGAGCGCCGTCTTGAGCGCCGCCTCGCCGGGCGTGCCGCCGCCGACGGTGGTGCCCAGGAAGGTCGCGGCCAGCGTGGAATGCCGGCTGGCGGTGAGCACCATCGGCAGCCGGGCCTGCTGCGGGCTGGGCACGGTGCTGGTGCCCACGGTGGTGGGCTGGTTCTGGCTGCGGTCGTAGTCGTAGCCGGTGAACACGCGCGCCAGGTTGCTCACGTCGGCGGCGGTGTAGCTCTCCAGCCGGTTGCCGCTGCCGTCGCGCTGCTCGGTGCCGTCGGCGTTGAGCTGGTACAGGCCCAGCGTGAACAGCTGCATCACCTCGCGGGCGTAGTTCTCGTCGGGCTGGCGGCCGGTGCGCGCGTCTTCCTTCTGGTTGCCGCGCGTGTTCAGGTACACGCCCATGGCCGGGTTCAGCGTCACGGCCTCCAGCAGCGCGCGGAAATTGCCGAGCGCGTGCGTGTTGAGCACGTCCCAGTAGCCGGCGGCGAGAAAGGCGTTCCAGGTCTGGTCCAGGCCGTTGACCGAGACCACCATGATCTCCGACAGGGCCAGCGCCACCCGCTTGCGCACTGCGTCGCCCGCGGTGAACAGCTGGTTCCACAGCATGAAGTCGGCCGGGTAGGCCGCGTTGTACAGGCGCGTGTCGGCATTGGCCACGCCGTAGCCGCGCTGGGTGAGCCAGTCGGTGCCCGTCGTGCCGATGGGCTGGGCGAACTGGTCGGCCAGCCAGGCGGCGTAGCCCCGGGCGCGCACCTCGGCGATGGCCTCGTCGGTGGCCGAGAACTGCGCCTGCAGCAGAAAACGCGCGGCCTCCTCGTCGGTGGCCGGGGCGTTCACGGCGCCCGTGCCGCCGCCCGAGGGCGCCGGGCTGGGGGCCGGGGTGCCCGCGGCGGGCGGCGCGCTGGTGCCGCTGTCTTCGCTGCCGCCCCCGCCGCCGCAGGCCGACAGCAGGGCGGCCGCCAGCGCGGCGGCGCCGGCGGCCGGGGCGCCAGGGGAGGGGGTAACCGAGGGCGAGTGAGAGGGGGTGGGCTGCGGGGCCGGCGAGGGGCCTGGCGGGGAGGCCGCAGGGCGGTCGGAGCTGAGGGCGGGTGCCGCGGGGGTCAGCATCATGGGCGTCTGTCCCGGGCGAACGGGAAGGGGGCGGATGGGGACACGGGGCATCGCCGGGGCATCGGGGTGACGGCGGCGCGCGAGGAGGGGCGAGAATTTTGGGAACGGCGCGCCCGTGCATTCCGATGACCGGCCGATGCAGCTGTTACATCCGGTCTGTGTCTGGTTGTTACCGCCGCAGCAGGGGCTCCCTCATTCTGCTTCCTCGAGCGCCATGCCCGGCCGGCGCCCGGCCGCGCTGTCAGCGCCCCAGCCGCCGCGCCACCTCGTCGTCCAGCGATGCCATGAACGCTTCCACGGCGCGCGTGTAGTCGCTGTCCAGGCCCAGGGTGCCGTTGATGTCGCCATGCGAGAGCGCCTGCGGCAGCACCTCGGCGCGGCCGCCCGTCTCGCGCACGCGGCGGGCCATGTGCACGGCCTGCTGGCAGGGGTGGTCCGGGCGCACGGTCGAGCACACGAACTGGAACGGCGCCGCGCCCGGCACGAGCTGGTCGTAGGGCGACAGCGCCGCCCAGTAGGCCGGGTTGTCGCCGAAGGCCTCGTCGTAGAGCGCGGCGTGGGGCGCCCCCATGAGGGCGGGCAGGTCCAGCACCGCGCTGTCCAGCGACACCGCGCCCAGCCAGGGCGCCGCGCCCGCGCGCTGCGCCAGCGCCGGCTGGGCGTTCAGCAGCGCCACCAGGTGCGCGCCCGCCGAATGGCCCATGAGCACGGTCCGGGTGCCGTCGGCCCCCCACTGCGCCGCCCGCTGCTGGACCGTGGCGAGGGCCGTGGCCACGTCGTGCGCCTGCAGCGCCACGCCCGTGTCCGGCAGCAGCCGGTAGTTGACCGACACCAGCACGAAGCCGAGCGGCACCCAGCGCGCCACCTTCTCCTGCACCACGCGCTCCATGGCCTTGTCGCCCGTGCGCCACGCGCCGCCGTGGACCATGAAGAGGATCGGCGCCCGTGGCCCGGCGGCCGGCCGCGCGGAGGCGGGCGGCAGGTACACGTCCATGCGTTGCAGCGGGTCGTTGCCGTAGGGCTCGTCGAAGAGGCGCTGCACGCCTTCGGGCAGCCGCGAAATGCTGCCGGTGCCGTCATGCAGGAATCCCGCGGCCTTCAGGCCACCGCCCCCGGCGAAGCGCCCCTGCCACGGGCTTTGGGCCTGTGCCGGCGGCGCCATCGCGGCGGCAAAGGCCAGCAGCAGCGCGGCCACGGCCGGGCGGAACAAAGGGGGTGAAACGCGGCAGGGTTGTGGGTGGACAGTGGCGTGGGCGGTCATGGCATCGGGCTCCGTGGGTTTTCAGTGGCTGCATTGCGAAGGGGGCAGGGCGCTGCGCCCTGCTCGCCACTGTGCCGCGCCACCGTTCCAAAACGATGGCCCGCGCATGCCAAGGTATGACAAACCATGACCGCTGCGCCAGGGGCTGTCATGGCCTGACACGGGCATGCCGATGGCGCCGCGGGCCGGCCCTACCATCGCGGTCAATCACAGGGGTTTTTCCATGACCGATGCGCTGGGCCGGATTCTGGTGGCCGATGACGAACCCGACCTGCGGGCGCTGCTGGAGCGCTACCTGGGCGACCACGGCTATGCCGTGCGCACGGTCGATGGCGCCGGCCCGCTCGACCGGCTGCTGGCGCGCGAGCGCTTCGACGTGCTGGTGCTGGATGTGATGATGCCGGGCGAGGACGGCCTGGCCATCTGCCGCCGCCTGCGCGCGCAGGGCGAGACCATTCCCATCCTCATGCTGACCGCCCGCGGCGACCCGGTGGACCGCATCGTCGGCCTGGAGATGGGCGCCGACGACTACCTGCCCAAGCCCTTTCAGCCGCGCGAACTGCTCGCGCGCATCCAGGCCATGGTGCGGCGCCAGCGCATGCTGGGTGCGCACGCCGGCCCCGCGCCCTCGGCCGGGCGCGTGGCGTTCGGCGATTTCACGCTGTGGCTGGACGAGCGCCGGCTGGAGCGCGCGGGGCAGGACCTGCCCATCACCACCGCCGAATTCGCGCTGCTGCGCGTGCTGGCCGGCCACCCGCACCGCCCGCTGGGGCGCGACCGGCTCATCGCGCTCGCCCACGGGCCGGCGCATGCCGCCACCGACCGCAGCATCGACGTGCAGGTCATGCGCCTGCGCAAGCTGATCGAGGCGGACCCGGCCCGGCCGCGCTACATCCGCACCGTGTGGGGCGTGGGCTACGTGTTCGTGCCGGATGCCGCGGCCCCGCCGCCGGCCGATGGCGCGGAGGCCGCCCCATGAGCGCGCCGGCCGGCTCCGCGTCCGGTGCGCGCCGCGCGCGCTGGCCGCGCAGCCTGCTCGGTCGGCAGTGGCTGCTGGTGGCGGCCCTGGTGGTGCTGGGCCAGCTGTGTGCGGCCTGGCTGGCGCGGCAGATGATCCTGCGCCCCCGCGCCGACCAGGTGGCCGAGGGCGTGGCCCGCCAGGTCGATGCGCTGCGCGCCGGGCTGGCCGCGCTGCCGCCCGCGCAGCGGGCGGCGTTCGCCGACGCCTTCAACCACCGCGCCCGGCAGCTGGCCGGCACGGCCGCTGGCGCTGCGCCCGGTGCACGGCCCTCGCCCGTGGAGCGGACTTTCATGCAGGCCGTGGAGCGCCGCCTGGCCGCCGATGCCGGCAGCACTGGCGCCGACACCGCCCCCCGCTGGCGGCGCGACGAGGCCGGCGGGCTCGTGCTGCGCGTGTCCTTCGACGGCGCGGACCACTGGCTGGGCCTGCCCGGCCTGTTCCCCACGCGGGAGGCCACGGGCGCCTGGCTGATGGCCACGGCGGCCGGCATGCTGCTGGCGCTGGCCGGGGCCTGGTGGCTGCAGCGGCACCTGCACCGGCCGCTGGCGCGCGTGGTGGCGGCGGCCCGGCGCATCGCACGCGGCCAGCCGCCACCGCCCCTGCCCGAGGAGGGCCCCGAGGAACTCGCCACCGTCAGCCGCAGCATCAACGCCATGGCGCTCGCCCTGGCCCGCGCCGACCACGACCGCGCGCTGATGCTGGCCGGCGTGTCGCACGATCTGCGCACGCCGCTCACCAAGCTGCGCCTGGGCGTGGAGATCGCGCAGCCCCGGCTGGATGGCGACCTGGCCGCCAGCATGGCGCGCAGCATCGACGAGATGGATGCCATCGTCGGCCAGTTCCTCGACTTCGCCCGCGTGGGCGAGGCCGAGGCCCCGGTGCGCGAATCGCTCGACGCCCTGGCCGACGCCGTCGCCCAGGCCCAGGCGGACCACGGCCGCACCGTGCGCGTGGAGCCGGGCGGCGCCCCGCCGCTGCCCCTGCGCCCCCAGGCCCTGCGCCGCGCCGTGGACAACCTGGTGGAGAACGCCTGGCGCCACGGCGCCGCCCCCGTGGTGCTGCGCACGGGCGGGGCCGCGCCGGGGGCGGCCGCGTGGATCGAGGTGCAGGACGGCGGCCCGGGCATCGCGCCGCAGGACCTCGCCCGCGTGCGCGAGCCGTTCGCGCGCGGCGGCGCGGCGCGCTCGGGGTCGCCGGGGGCGGGGCTGGGCCTGGCGATCGTGGAGCGCGTGGCGCGGGCGCACGGGGGCGCGCTGGAACTGCATGGCGCGCCCGGGCAGGGGCTGCGGGCGCGCATCGTGCTGCCGCGGGACACCGGCGCCGGTGGTCTGGAAGAGGGTTCAAGCAAAATAGGGCCCCAGCGCAATCAGGACTAGGGCATGTCGCTATTAAATCAATAGCATTGTCCGGGCCGGTTTGCACCGCCGCAGCGGTCCTGGCTCCTGGCTCCGGCAGGAGGGAGCCGGGCCGCTGAGCCCGTTCCACGCCCCACCACGCTGCCCCTTCCATGCCCATGCCTTTGCGAACCCTGTGCGGCGCGGCCTTGCTGCTGCTCGCCAGCGCATGCACGGCCGTCCCACCGGCTTCGACGGCGCCTGCGCCCGCCACCTTCCCCGGCGCATCGTGGGAGCCCCAGCCCGTCGCGGAACAGGGGCCGGCCTGCCGCCGCAGTCTCGAAGCCGCCGGCGACGACCTTCGCACCCTGGACACGACCGCCCTGATGGCGGTGCAGGACGGCCGGGTGCTGTTCGAGTACGGCCCGGTGGAGGCGGTCAGCATCGTGTTTTCGGTGCGCAAGAGCGTGCTGGCGATGCTGTACGGCAAGTATGTGGCGAACGGCACCATCGACCTCGGCCGCACGCTGGCGGACCTGGGCATCGACGACACGGGCGGCCTGCTGCCGATCGAGCGGCAGGCGACATTGCGCGACCTGCTCACGGCGCGGTCGGGCATCTACCATGCGGCCGCCAACGGGGGCGACGACGCGGCGGCCGCGCCGGCGCGCGGCTCCCAGGTGCCGGGCCGCTATTTCCTCTACAACAACTGGGACTTCAATGCCGCGGGCACGGCGTTCGAGCGGCTGACCGGCCGTGGCATCTACCAGGCCTTCGCGCACGATCTGGCCGCGCCGCTGCAGCTGCAGGACTTCGACCCGGCGCGCCACGTGCGCAGCGGCGACGCCCGGCGTTCCGAGCACCTGGCCTATCCCTTCTTCCTTTCCACGCGCGACATGGCGCGGCTGGGCCATCTGATGCTGCAGCAGGGCCGCTGGCGCGGGCAGCAGATCGTTCCGGCGGACTGGGTGGCGCAGATCACGCGGCAGACGACCCCCGCCTCGCAGATGCACCCGGCGCACACCGCGCGGCGCGGCTTCGGGTACGGCTATTTGTGGTGGCTGCTGCAGGAGCCGCCGGACTCGCCCCTGGCAGGCGCCTACATGGCCTGGGGCGTGCACGGCCAGTACCTCCTGGTGGTGCCGAAACGGCAGATGGTGATCGCGCACAAGCGCCAGGTGCCGGTGGCGGGGGACTGGAACGTCAGCTGGGTCGGGCCGAAGGCGTTCTTGCACGCCGCCCGCCTGCTGGCGGCCGCGCCTTGCCGGGCCGGCGAGGCGCCCTGATCGGCCCGCGAACAGCAACGAAAAAGGCCGCTGGCGCAATCGGTACTAGGGCATATTGCTATTGAATTTGTAGCGAATCACCCGGCTGCGCCACCGCATCCCCGGCCCCCAGCCGGAACACCCCCGCCGCCCGCACCAGTTCCTCCGCCTGCGCCCGCAGGCTGTTCGCCGCGGCGGCCATCTCCTCGACCAGCGCGGCGTTCTGCTGGGTGGCCTGGTCCATCTCGGTGACGGCCTCGCCCACCTGGGAGACGCCCAGCGACTGCTCGTGGCTGGCCGCGCTGATCTCGCCCATGATGTCCGTCACGCGGCGGATGGCGGTGACCACGTCGGTCATGGTGCTGCCCGCCTGGTCGGCCAGGGCGCTGCCCTGCGCCACCCGCTCCACGCTGGCGCCGATCAGCGCCTTGATCTCCTTGGCCGCCTCGGCGCTGCGGCCGGCCAGGCTGCGCACCTCGCCGGCCACGACGGCGAAGCCCCGGCCCTGCTCGCCCGCGCGGGCGGCTTCCACCGCGGCGTTCAGCGCGAGGATGTTGGTCTGGAAGGCGATGCCGTCGATCACGCCGATGATGTCGCCGATCTTGCGCGAGGCGGCGTGGATGCCCTGCATGGTCTCCACCACGCGCGTGACCACGGCGCCGCCCTGCACGGCCACGGTGCTGGCGTGTTCGGCGAGCTGGTTGGCCTGCCGCGCGCTGTCGGCGTTCTGGCGCACGGTGGCGGTCATCTCCTCCATCGAGGCGGCGGTTTCCTCCAGGGCGCTGGCCTGGGCCTCGGTGCGGGCCGACAGGTCCATGTTGCCCTGGGCGATCTGGGCGCTGGCGGTGGCCACGCCCTCGGAGCCGCTGCGCACCTGCGCCACCATGGGCTTGAGGCGCGCGCGCATCTGCTGCTGCGCGGCGATGAGCCGGCCCACCTCGTTGCTGCCGTGGGCGGTGTCCTCGCCGCTCAGGTCGCCCGCGGCCACGGCGCTGGCCAGGTCCACGGCCTGCGCCAGCGGCCGGGTGATGGATCGCACGAAGACCGCCGCCAGCCCGCCCGCGAGGCCCAGCGCCAGCGCCATGGCCAGCGCGGCGACACCCAGGGCGCGCTGGTGGCGGGCCACGCGCTGCTGCAGCGCGGCGTCCAGGCTGGCCATGGCGGTGGCGTTCAGGGCGCTCAGCGCCTCGATGGTGGCCGAGAGATCGTCGAAGTAGTCCTTGGCGGGCAGGGTGATCTCGGTGGCCTGGAGCAGCCCCCGGTCGGCCAGGCCGCGCGATGCGGCCACGCGCTGGCGCACGGCCGGCACCTGGGCGCCCAGCGCCTGCTGCAGGCCGGCATCCCCGGCCATGGCGCGGTCGAAATTGCGGAAGGTGCTTTCCTCCAGCTCGCCCACGCGCTGCTGCAGCGCCTGCAGCGAGCCCTTGCCCTCGGGCGGCAGGCTGGCGCGCGCCAGATACCCGGCGCCCTGGCCGCGCAGCAGGCCGATTTTTTCGCCCAGCAGTGGGGCGTGGACCAGCGAGGCCTGGATCAGGTCCTGCGTGGCGGTGTCGGGATCGGTCTGGAAGCCGTAGGCGTGCAGCAGCTCCTCGCTCACCCGCAGCAGGTCGGCCACCAGCTGCGTGTGCTGCGCCAGGGCCTGCGCGGCGGGCAGCGCGCGGGCCGCCACGGCCTGCTCCAGCGCGCGCCAGGCCTGCGCCGCGTCGGCCCAGGCCTTGACCTGCGCGGCGGGTGCCGCGGCGGCCGCCATCTGCCGGTCGGCCTCGGCCAGGGCCTGGTTCATCGCATCGCGCACGGCGGGCCGGCGCGCGCCCAGCACCTCGTCCCCGTTGAGCATGGCGGCCGACAGGCCCCGGTGCACCTGCAGCCACTGCGCGGCCTGGTTGACCGCGATGATGGCCGGCGCGCCCGTGCTCTCATGGCGCGCGTCGCCGATCTCCTGCAGCGCGCCGCGCACGTACAGCCCGGTGGGCAGCGCGGACATCAGCACGGCGATCACGCCGAGGATCAGGAATTTCTGAAGCAGGGTGAGGCGGTGGAGGAGGGGCATTTTGTGTAAACAAATGTTTGGTTCTGGGGTTTAGCAAGACATGTGCCTTGGTTTCTTCTCCTTGTTTTCAGCTTAATATTTCAATGATTGTTGTATAGTCGAATCATGAACGAATCCGATGTTGTCCGAGCCCTCGCCGCCTTGGCGCAGGAAGTGCGCCTGCGGGTTTTCCGGGCGCTGGTGGTCGCGGGGGAAGAGGGGCTCACGCCCGGCGCCCTGGCCGAGCGGCTGGAGATCGCGCCCAACACCCTGTCCTTTCACCTCAAGGAGCTGACCCACGCGGGGCTCATCAGCCAGGAGCGCCAGGGCCGCAATCTGATCTACCGCGCCGCCTATCCGGCCATGAACGCGCTGCTGGCCTATCTCACCGAGAACTGCTGCCAGGGCGCGCCGTGCCTTCCCGAGACCGCTGCATCCTGCCGCTGCTAGTGGTGCCTGCCAGCCCAGGCCACCCGTCGAAACGCCATTCATCCGGAGCCTTCCATGAGCGACACCCCGCAAGCCTTGAACGTCCTCTTTCTGTGCACCCACAATTCGGCCCGCAGCATCCTGGCCGAGGCCCTGCTCAATGACATGGGCCGGGGCCGCTTCCGTGCCTTCTCCGCCGGGAGCAGCCCGCGCGAACACCAGCAGCCCCATCCGCTCGGCATCCAGGTGCTGCGCAGCGCCGGCATTGCGACCGAAGGCCTGCGCAGCAAGAGCTGGGACGAGTTCGCCGCGCCCGGCGCGCCCGCCATGGACCTGGTCATCACCGTCTGCGACAACGCGGCGGGCGAGGCGTGCCCGATCTGGCCGGGGCACCCGGCCACGGCCCACTGGGGCTATGCCGACCCCAGCGAAGGCGATGGCACCGACGCCGAAAAGCGGGAGGCGTTCCGCCAGACGCTGCACGCGATGAAGCGGCGGCTGGACCTGCTCGTGGCCTTGCCACAGGACAAGCTGGCCCAGGCCGTGCTTCAAACCAGCGTCCGCCAGCTGGCCACCGATTGAGGACGCAATGCAGAAATCCGGCATGGGCGCGTTCGAGCGCTACCTCACGGTGTGGGTGCTGCTGTGCATCGCCGTGGGCATCGGCTTGGGCCAGGTCTTTCCCGGAGCGGCCCGCACCCTGGGCGGCTGGGAGGTCGCCCGGGTGAACCTGCCGGTCGGCCTGCTCATCTGGGTGATGATCGTTCCGATGCTGCTCAAGGTGGACTTCGCGGCCCTGGGCGACGTGCGCCACCACCTGCGCGGCATCGGCGTCACCTTGTTCGTGAACTGGCTGGTCAAGCCGTTTTCCATGGCCTTCCTGGGGTGGCTGTTCATCCGCCAGTGGTTTGCGCCCCATCTGCCGGCGGACCAGATCGACAGCTACATCGCCGGGCTGATCCTGCTGGCCGCGGCGCCCTGCACGGCCATGGTGTTCGTGTGGAGCCGCCTCACGGGCGGCGATCCGCTCTTCACGCTGTCGCAGGTCGCGCTGAACGACATCATCATGATCGTGGCCTTCGCGCCGCTGGTGGCCTTGCTGCTGGGCCTGTCGGCCATCGCCGTGCCTTGGGACACCTTGCTGACTTCGGTGGTGCTGTACATCGTCATTCCGGTGGCACTGGCGCAATGGGGGCGGCGGGCCCTGCTCGCGCGGGGGCCGGCCGTGTTCGAGGCGGCGCTGCAGCGCATCGCGCCGTGGTCCATCGCGGCCTTGCTGCTCACGCTGGTGCTGCTGTTCGCCTTCCAGGGCGAGGCGATCCTGGCGCAGCCGCTCGTGATCGCGCTGCTGGCCGTGCCGATCCTGATCCAGGTGCTGTTCAACTCGGCGCTGGCCTACGGGCTCAACCGGGCGGCCGGAGAAAAGCACGCCATCGCCGGCCCGTCGGCGCTGATCGGCGCATCCAATTTCTTCGAGCTGGCCGTGGCCACCGCCATCGGCCTGTTCGGCTTTCACTCGGGGGCGGCGCTCGCCACCGTGGTGGGGGTGCTCATCGAGGTGCCGGTGATGCTGCTGGTGGTCAAGGCCGTGAATGCTTCCAAGGGCTGGTATGAATCCTGATCTTCCGAACGTCGATGCCGCGTTGCTGCACCCGGTCGATCCTGAGCGGCTGTTTCCCGCGCAGCGCTCCACCCATGCCCCGCGCATCCTGCTGCTGTACGGCTCGGTGCGCGAGCGCTCCTACAGCCGGCTGCTGACCGAAGAGGCGGCGCGGCTGCTGCGGGCGTTGGGCGCCGAGGCGCGCATCTTCGATCCGCGCGGCCTGCCGCTGCCGGATTCGGAGCCCGAGGACCACCCCAAGGTGGCCGAGCTGCGCACCCTCGCCCAATGGGCGGAAGGCATGGTCTGGACCTCGCCCGAACGCCATGGCGCGATGACCGGCATCCTCAAGATGCAGATCGACTGGATTCCGCTGTCGGTCGGCGCGGTGCGCCCCACCCAGGGCAAGACGCTGGCGGTGATGGAGGTTTCGGGCGGCTCGCAGTCCTTCAATGCCGTCAACCAGATGCGGGTGCTGGGCCGCTGGATGCGCATGGTCACCATCCCCAACCAGTCGTCCGTGGCCAAGGCGTTCCTCGAATTCGACGAGGCCGGCCGCATGAAGCCGTCGAGCTACTACGAGCGCGTGGTGGATGTCATGGAAGAGCTGGTGAAGTTCACCCTGCTGACGCGCGACGGTGCGGCCTACCTGGTGGACCGTTACAGCGAGCGCCGGGAAAGCGCCGAGGCGTTGTCGCAACGGGTGAACCAGCGCGGCCTCTGAGCGGCAGCCGAGCGGCCGGGCGCAGTGCGGGCCGAGATCGGCGTCCCGCCACACTGTCCCGCGCGGCCACACGGAAACCGGGGCCGTGTTGAATAATCGATCTCTCCCGCCCCCCTTTTCCCCGACTTCTTCCCCCGCCCCCTTTTCTGCGCCGGCCTGCCGGCGAACCGCCGCATGCCCTGTCCCGTGCTTCCTTCCGCCTTCGCCGCGCTGCCGCGCCCTGGACGACACCGCTGGCCCTGCCTGCCGGGCCGCAGGGAGGCCGCATGAGCGCGGCGGCCCGGGCGCCGGCCGGCGATGCCATGGCCACGCGGGACGTGCTGGCTGCGCTGGCGGTGGTGGTCATCTGGGGCATCAATTTCGTGGCGATGAAGTGGGGCCTGCGCTACTTCACCCCGTTCCAGCTCGGCGCCGTGCGGTATGTCATCGCGGCGCTGCCGCTGGTGTTCTTCCTGAAGCCGCCGAGCCTGCACTGGCGCTGGGTGCTGCTGTTCGGGCTGTTTCAGGGCGTGGGGCAGTTCGGTTTCGGCTTTTTTGCCCTGAAGCTGGGCATGACGGCGGCGCTGGCCAGCGTGCTGATGCAGACGCAGGTGTTCTTCACCGCGCTGTTCGCCTTCGGCATCCTGCGCGAGCGGCCCGGGCGGCCGCTGGTGCTGGGCATGGCGATCGCGGCCGTGGGCCTCCTGTGCTTCGCCATGAACTTCATCGGGCCGGGCGCCACCGGCACGGGCGTGGGCGGTGCGACGCTGGTGGGCATCTGCCTCACCCTGTGCGCGGCTGCGTCCTGGGCGGTGTCCAACATCGTCTCGCGCATGGCGCAGCGGGCATCGCCGGGCTACAACCCGCTGTCGTTCGTGGTCTGGAGCAGCCTGGTGCCGGTGCTGCCATTCGCGGCGCTGTCGGCCCTGACCGATGCGGACGCGGGCCGCTGGCTGCACTGGGACGCCTGGGCCGCGCTGCCGCCAGTCGCCTGGGGCTCGATCGCCTACCTGGGCTGGGTGGCCACCATCGTCGGCTACGGCCTGTGGACCGGGCTGCTCACCCGCTACCCGGCCAACCGCGTGGCGCCCTTCAGCCTGGGCGTGCCGGTGGTGGGGCTGGCCGCGGGACTGCTGGCGCTGGGCGAGGTGGTCACCGCGTGGCAGTGGGCCGGCGTGGCCTGCGTGGTGCTGGCGCTGGTGTGCGTGGTGCTCGGGCCGCGCTGGGCGCGGCGCTGACCGGGCACTGCCGCCCGTTCAGCCCCGGCTCTGCGGCCGGCCACCGCTACAGCGGCCGCCGGTGGGCGTAGCGCACCACCGTCACCCCTGCCCGCGCCTGGCGCGTGGAGGGCATGACGAGCACGCAGTCGTCGTACGGCGTGGCGACGGGCTCGCCGTCGTTGTCGCCGATCACCGTGCCGGCCTTGGCGATCACCTCCAGGCCGGTGAACGGCTGCGTGAAGCGGAAGGCGCTGCTTCGGGCGACCACCGGGCCGGTCACCTCCAGCACCCACTGGCGCGGCGCATCGGGCTGGCGCCAGCCGGGCAGCAGCGCGGCCAGCGCCTGGGGGCTGAGCACCTGCGCCGCCGCGAGGAAGCGCACGCATTGGTCATAGGCCACGGTGCGGCTGGACAGCGCGCCATGGAAGCCGCATTCCACCAGCAGCGAGCGCTTGTCGCCGGCCTGCGCGTCGGGCAGGCCGAAGTGCCCGTAGTCGCGCATGCGCACGCCGTCCTGGTGGCCCGCATCGGCCACGATGTGCTCGGGCGCGCCCATGCGGCGGGCCAGCTCCAGGTTGCGCGGGTGCAGGCCGGTGAGCAAGAGCGGCGCCCCGGGCTCGTGCATCGAATGCAGGTCCAGCAGCCAGTCGGCGCGCGCCACGAAGGGCCGCAGCGCGGCGGCGCGGCGGCGCTCGCGCGTGTCGCCGGCCTCCATGCGCTCGTCGGTCCACTGGCGGTTCATGTCCTGGTCGGTGAAGCGCGAGGCGTCGTGGTCGGCCGGATCGAAGCGGTCGAAGGCCTCCAGGTTGCAGAACGCCAGCGTGAGCGCGCCCTGCTGCGGGCGCAGCCCCGCCGCCAGCAGGCCCTGCAGCGCCCAGGCGCCGCACAGCTCGTTGCCGTGCACCAGGGCGCTGATGAGGGCATGGCGGCCGGGCAGGCCGGAGTCGAAGTGCCACACGCCTTCGGTGCCGGTATTGCCGGCGCGCCAGGGCGTGAGGTCGGGGGCGGGGAGTGCGAAGGTCCGGGGCATAAAAGTCACTCCTCGATCTTGGCGAATTCGACGATCTTCTGGTACTTGGCCACTTCCGAGGCGATGAACTGGTCGGCGTTCACGCTGGTGGAGGCCACGGTCGAGCCGGTGGCTTCCATTTTCTTGCGGAAGTCGGGCGACTGCAGCGCCTCGTTCAGCGCCTTCTTGAGCTTGTCGTGCACGGGCTTGGGCAGCTTGGCCGGGCCCATGAGGGCGAACCACACGCCGATGTCCACGTTCTTGTACTGCGGCAGCTCGGCCAGCGCGGGAATGTCGGGCGTGATGGCCGAGCGCTTGGCCTCGGTCGTGCCCAGCGCGATGACCTTGCCGCTCTTGATGTGGGGCAGGCCGCTGGAGAGCACGAACACGCCGAACTCCAGGTTGTTGCCCAGCAGGTCGTTGGTGAGCGGGGCCACGCCGCGGTAGGGGATGTGCGTCATGAACAGCTTGCCCTGCTCCTTGACCATCTCGCCCGCCAGGTGCAGCGAGGTGCCCACGCCCGAGCTGCCGTAGCTGTACTTGCCGGGGTTCCTGGACACCAGCTGGGTGAACTCGGCCGCGTTCTTCACGCCCGAGCCGGTGGAGGCCACCAGCACCAGGGGCTGCGAGGCGATCAGGCCAATGGCGGTGAAATCCTTCACGTCGTACTTGACCTTCTTGGTCACGAGCTTGTTGATGGCGATCTCGTTGCTCGCGCCCACGAGCAGCGTGTAGCCGTCTGGCGCGGCGCTGGCCACCTTCTGCGCGCCGATGGCGCCGCCCGCGCCGCCCACGTTCTCGATCACCACCGGCACGCCCAGGCGCGCGCCCAGTTCCTGCGCCACCGTGCGCCCGGTGAGGTCGGTGCTGCCGCCGGGCGGGTAGCCGACGACGATGGTGATGGGCTTGCTCGGGTAGCTGTCCTGCGCGGCGGCGGGGCCGGCGGCCAGCAGGGCGAGGCCGCACAGCAGCAAGGTGCGGCGGAAGGCGGGTTGGGCATGCATCGGAGTCTCCTGGTGGGGTGTGGGCCGATTGTGCGAAGGCAGGCAGGGCGCGGGGGTGCCGAGTCGGCACGCCATGGTGCTGTTTCGGCACGCGGGCGCCAAGGGGGTCAACCCGATGCCGGCGCGGGCCGTCACCGCGTGGCGATGGCGTGCCAGATCGCCTCGGCCTGCGTGCTCAGCCGGCGCTTGGGCCGGTACAGCCGCACGTCGAACTTCGCCTCCATGCTGCGGTCGCCCGCCTTGGCCAGCCGGCCGGCCTTGCAGTCGGCATGCACCATGGACCACGGCAGCCAGGCCACGCCCAGTCCCTTGTGCACGTATTCGTATTGCGCATCGGCCGAGTCGCATTCCACCGTGCGCTGCAGGCGCTGCGTGACCGGGTGGTGCGCCAGCTGGTCCTCCACCAGCCGGCCCAGCGCCAGCGTGCGCGCGTAGGCCAGGTAGGGAATGGGGCCGGCGCCCGCCAGCGGGTGCAGCGCCGCGCCCTGCGCCGTGGCGCGCGACACCGGCACCAGCCGGTCCGAGGCCAGGGTGATGTGCGAGAACTGGCGCGCATCCAGCCGGATGGCCAGCGCCGGGTGGTGGTAGGCGATGGAGAAGTCCGCCTCGCCGCGCTCCAGCAGGGCCACGGTGTCGGCCAGCGCGCGGGTCAGGATGCACAGCTCGCAGTCCTTCATCACCGGGCGCAGCCGCACCAGCAGGTCGGCCACCACGGTGCGGGCCAGGGTGCGGCCCGTGGTGAGCGTGACGGTGCGCGCCTGGCGCCCGGCCACCGCGCGCAGTTCCTCGTGCGACTGCGCGAGGTTGCGCGCCATCTGCTCGGCCGTGTCCAGAAAGACCTGGCCCGCCGCCGTCAGCCGCACGGGGCCGCTGCCGGGCTCGACCAGCGGCGTGCCGGCCCAGGCCTCCAGCGCGCGGATGCGGCGCCCGAAGGCCGGGTGCGTCACGTGGCGCAGCTCGGCCGCGCGCGTGTAGCTGCGCTCCTGCGCCAGCACGATGAAGTCTTCCAGCCACTTGAGCTGCATGGCCGGCGGGGTGGTGAGGGGGCGGTGAAGCGTGCCGCAGGTCAGGCGCGGGCGGCGTTCAGCGTGTCCCGCGTGGCCAGGGCCACGGCGCGCGCTGCCGCGGCGTAGCCGTCGCCATCGGCCGCGTACAGGATGGCGCGCGAGGAATTCACGAGGATCGGGCCGCCGTCGCGCCGCCCGGCCCGCACCGTGGCCGCCGCATCGCCGCCCTGCGCGCCCACGCCGGGAATCAGCAGCGGCAAGGTGGGCGCGAGGCGGCGCACGCGCTCGATCTCGGCCGGGTAGGTCGCGCCCACCACGAGGCCCAGCTGGCCGTTGGTGTTCCACGGGCCCTGCGCCAGCCGCGCGACGTGCTCGTACAGCAGCGGCTGCCCGTCCACGCTGGCCAGCCGCTGGTTCTGCAGGTCGTCGCCGCCCGGGTTGGAGGTGCGGCACAGCAGGAAGGCGCCCTTGCCGTGGTAGGCCAGATAGGGCTCGATGGAGTCGAAGCCCATGAAGGGCGAGAGCGTCACCGCATCGGCGCCATAGCGCTCGAAGGCCTCGCGGGCGTACTGCCCGGCGGTGGAGCCGATGTCGCCGCGCTTGGCGTCCAGCACCACCGGCACGTGCGGCGCGGTGGCGCGCATGTGGGCCATGAGGCGTTCGAGCTGGTCTTCGGCGCGGTGCGCGGCGAAATAGGCGATCTGCGGCTTGAAGGCGCAGGCCAGGTCGGCGGTGGCATCGACGATGGCGGCGCAGAAGTCGTAGATCTTGCGGGCGTCGCCGCGCATCGCTGCGGGAAACCGGTCGGGTTCGGGGTCCAGGCCCACGCACAGCATGGAGTCGTTCTGCGCGGCCGCGCCCTGCAGCATGTCGATGAAGGTCATGGGGCGCGATTTTAGGGTGCGGGGCCGGCCCGGGCGCCGCGAGCGCCGACGCGCCCGTCCCGGCACAATGCCGCGCATGCCCGCCCTGTCCCCCCGCCAGCTCGTCGCCCTGATCCTCGTCACCCTCATCTGGGGCTTCAACTGGCCGGTCATGAAGCTCGGCGTGGCGGGCTTTCCGCCGCTGGCCTTCCGCGCGATCTCGCTGTGGCTCGGCCTGCCGGTGCTGGCCCTGGCGCTGGTGCTGCTCAAGGCCCCGTTCGCCGTGCCGCGCGCGTACTGGCTGCCGCTGGCGGGACTGGGCATCGTCAACATGGTGCTGTGGCACGCCTTCAGCATCACGGCCATTCCGTCGCTCTCGAGCGGGCGCGCGGCCATCCTGGGCTACACCATGCCGATCTTTTCGGCCGTGCTGGGCGCGCTGTGCTTCGGCCACCGCCTGGCGCCGCGCGCCTGGGCGGGCGTGGCGGCGGCGGCCGGGGGCGTGCTGCTGCTGCTGTGGCACGAACTCAGCCAGCTCGGCGGCCGGCCCGTCGGCGTGGGGCTGATGCTCACCGCCGCCGCCTGCTGGGCGCTGGGCACGCAGCTGCTGCGGCGCAGCACCCTGCCGCTGCCGGTGCTCACGCTGTCGTTCTGGATGACGGTGCAAAGCGCGGTGGTGCTGAGCCTGCTGTCGCTGCTGCTGGAGAGCGACCGCTGGCATGCCCCGTCCGCCGTGGGCTGGGGCGCCATCGCCTTCAATGCGGTGCTGGTGCTCGGCTTCGCGCAGCCGGCCTGGTTCTTCCTGGTGCGCGGCCTGCCGCCCGTGGCGTCCACGCTCAGCGTGATGATGATCCCGGTGCTGGGCGTGTTCAGCGGCGCGGTCTGGCTGGGCGAGCGCCTGCACTGGCAGGACTGGGCCGCCGTGGCGCTGATGGTGCTGGCGATCGCCTCGGTGCTGTGGCCGCAGCGCCCGGCGGCCACAGCGGGTGCGGCGGGTGCGGCGGGTGCAGTATGAAAAGTGCCTCCAGCGCAATAAACACTAGGGCATGTTGCTATTAATTGAATAGCAAGCAGGCATGCGGGCGTGCACCCGCAGCCGGTTCAGCCCTGGGCGCGTTTTTGCAGGATCTCGAAGGCCGGCAGCGTCTTGCCTTCCAGCACTTCCAGGAAGGCGCCGCCGCCCGTGGAGATGTAGCCCACGTCCTTCTCGATGCCGTACTTGGCGATGGCCGCCAGCGTGTCGCCGCCGCCCGCGATGCTGAACGCGCTCGATTCGGCGATCGCCTGGGCGATGGCCTTGGTGCCGTTCTCGAACGCGGCGAACTCGAACACGCCCACCGGGCCGTTCCACACGATGGTGCCGGCCTGCTTGAGCTGCGCGGCCAGCTTCTTCGCGGTCTCGGGGCCGATGTCCAGGATCAGGTCGTCGTCGGCCACGTCGGCGGCGGCCTTCACCGTGGCGGGCGCATCGGCCGAGAAGGTCTTGGCCACCACCACGTCGGTGGGGATCGGCACCTCGGCGCCGCGCGCCTTCATGGCGTCGATCACGGCGCGGGCCTGGTCCAGCAGGTCGGGCTCGGCCAGGCTCTTGCCGATCGGAAGGCCGGCAGCCAGCATGAAGGTGTTGGCGATGCCGCCACCCACGATGAGCTGGTCCACCTTGTCGGCCAGGCTCTTCAAGATGGTGAGCTTGGTCGAGACCTTGCTGCCCGCCACGATGGCCGCCAGCGGCCGTGCGGGGTGCGCCAGGGCCTTGGTGATGGCGTCGATTTCGGCCGACAGCAGCGGGCCGGCGCAGGCGGTCCTGGCGTATTCGGCGATGCCGTAGGTCGTGCCCTCGGCGCGGTGCGCGGTGCCGAAGGCGTCGTTCACGTAGATGTCGCAGAGCGCGGCCATCTTTTTCGCCAGCGCGGGGTCGTTCTTCTTCTCGCCGGGGTTCACGCGGCAGTTCTCCAGCAGCACCACCTGGCCAGGCTGCACGGCCACGCCGTCCACCCAGTCGGTCACCAGCGGCACCTCGCGGCCCAGCAGCTCCGACAGGCGCCGGGCGATGGGGGCGAGCGAGTCGGCGGGCTGCAGCGTGCCCTCGGTCGGGCGGCCCAGGTGGCTCGTCACCATGACGGCGGCGCCGGCATCCAGCGCCATCTGGATGCAGGGCACCGAGGCGCGGATGCGCGTGTCCTCGGTGATGTGGCCGGCGTCGTCCTGCGGCACGTTCAGGTCGGCGCGGATGAACACGCGCTGGCCACGGGCCTGGCCTTGGGCGCAGAGGTCGGAAAAGCGAAGGATGTGCATGGATCGATCAGGCCGGCGGGCGGCGCGGGGAGGGTGGAAAACTGCGCCGCATTGTAGGTGCGGCCCCGTGCCCGGCCGTGTCGGCCGGCGCCGCCCGTGGGCTACCAGCCCAGGCCGATGTGCAGCGGCAGGTACACCACCATGCCCACGACGATGGTGCCCAGGATGCCGCGGCGCCAGAAGTAGTAGCCCGCGGCGCACAGCACGGAGGGCAGGCGCGCGTCCTGCAGCGTGCCGATCAGCTCGCCCTGCGCCATGAAGATCTCCGGCGCGATCACCGAGGCCAGCGCGGCCAGCGGCGCGTACTTGAGGCCGCGCTTGAGCCAGTCGGGCAGGGGCAGTTCGCGATCGGGAATCATGAAGAACGCGCGCGACACCAGCGTGATGGCGGCCAGGCCCAGGATGGCGATGGTCGGCTCGATCCAGGACCAGCTCATGGGTGGCGCTCCTCGCGCAGCGGCACCACGTCGCCGTCCTGCACGTGCTTTTTCTCCTCGGGGGGCAGCACGCTCTCGGCCGGCACCAGCAGCACCTGGGGGCGGCGCAGGTGGCGGTCCACCGCCTCGATGATCAGGCCCACGGCCACGGCCGCCGCGATCGCCACGAGGATGTTGAGCTTGAGCGGCAGCGCGAACGCCGCGATGGCCGCCGTCATGGCCACGCCCGTGGCCAGCCAGGTGGCGCGGTCGAACAGCATGGACAGCATCACGCCCAGCAGCGCCAGCACGCCGGCAAAACCCAGGCCCCACGACAGCGGAACCACGTTGGCCAGCAGGATGCCGGTGATCGACGGCACCTGCCAGGCCACCCAGTTGATCGACGCGGCGCCCCAGAAGTACGGTACCTGCTCGGGCTGCGGCACGGGTTTGGGAAAGCGCTTCATGAAGGCGACGAAGATCACGTCGCCGCTGAAATACCCCACCGCCAGCCGCTGTCGCAGCGGCAGGTGCGCGAAGTAGCTGCGCCACAGGCTGCTGAAGATGACGAAGCGCAGGTTCACGCACGAGGCCGTGAGCCACACCACCCACAGCGGCGCGCCGACGGCCATCAGCGGAATCACCGTGAGCTGCGCGCTGCCCGCGTACACCGCGAGCGACATGAAGATCGCCATCGGCACCGACATGCCGCTCTTGACCATCGCCACGCCGGTCACCAGCCCCCAGGCGCCCACCCCCACGCAGGTGCCGAACATGTCCAGCACGCCCTGGCGGTACGAGGGATGCCGCACGAGGGTGCCGAGGGGTTGTGCGCTCATTCCCGCGCCTTGGCCAGCGCGCCGCCCCCCAGCACCATGCCGGGTGCGAGCGCGAAGCCGCGCAGGAAATCGGCCACCGGCAGGCGCTTGCCGCCCGCGCGCTGCAGCGTGGTCAGGCGCAGCGTGCCGTGGCCGCAGGCCACCGTCACGCCGGCGTCGTTCACGGACAGAATCTGGCCGCAAGGCATGGAATCCGCCGGCATCGTGCTATCGATTTCATAGCTCCACACCTTGATTGCCTCGCCGTCCAGCGTGGTCGATGCGCCGGGAAACGGGTCGAAGGCGCGGATGCGCCGGCCGATCGCCTCGGCGGGCAGGGCCCAGTCGATGGCGCTCTCGGCCTTCTCGATCTTGTGCGCATAGGTCACGCCCTCAGCGGGCTGCGGCGTGGCGGCCAGGCCCCCGCGGGCGGCCAGTTCCAGCGCCTCGACGATCATGCGGCCGCCCAGGTCGGCCAGCCGGTCGTGCAGCGCGGCCGTGGTGTCTCTGGGGCCGATGGCGGTCTTTTCGATGAGCAGCATGTCGCCCGTGTCCAGGCCGGCATCCATCTGCATGATGGTCACGCCCGTCTCGGCATCGCCCGCCTCGATCGCGCGGTGGATCGGTGCGGCGCCGCGCCAGCGCGGCAGCAGGCTGGCGTGGATGTTCAGGCATCCCAGTCCGCGGGCCCCCACGCTCCCCGCTGCGCGTGGTTCGCTGCCCCCCGGGGGGGCCTTCGCGCCTTCGGGCGGCCGTGCGGCGCTCATCCAGTCCAGCACCCATTGCGGCAGGATCAGGCCGTAGGCGGCCACCACCATGGCATCGGCCCCGGCGGCAACCAGCGCATCGCGCGCGGCGGTGGCGTCCTCGGGGTACTTGCCGTCCAGGCGCAGGCTGCGCGGCTGCGCCACGGCAATGCCATGCTCCAGCGCGCACTGCTTGACGGGCGAGGCCTGCAGCTTCATGCCTCGGCCAGCGGGGCGGTCGGGCTGGGTCAGGACGAGGGGAACGGTGAAGCCGGCGTCCAGCAGGCGCTGCAGGGCGACGCGGGCGAAGTCGGGCGTGCCGGCGAAGATGATCTTCATGAAGGCGATGCGGCGGGCGGCGTCAGAACCCCAGCAGGTCGCGGGGATCGGGCTCGTCCGTGAACATCACCTTCACCACCACGCCGCGCGGGTCGATGTGCACGTGGCCGAAGCGCCGGGTGCCCAGGTCGTCGCGGAAGCGGTAGGTCCAGATGTCGCCATCGAAGCGCGCCACGCGCTCCACCAGCATCGGCGGGCCGAAGGTGCGGCGCACGTCGTCCACCGTCCAGCCGGCCGGGATGCCGGCGAGGTTGTTGAAGGTCAGCACCTGGTCCGTTCGCACGAGCCGTCCGCCGGCGTCGAAGTCCATGTGATAGACCTGCCGGCCCGCGGGCTGGGTGGTGTACAGCAACCGTTCGCCGCCGCCGGGCAACGGCGTGACGGAGACCGGCGGGCCCAGGTTCTGCAGCACCTCGGCGCGCGAGGCGCCGGGCTTGACGAAGTCGGGCGAAGCGCAGGCAGTGAGCGCGAGCGCCATGCCGATGGCGGCCACGCCGCGCGCCAGGGAAGACAGGGAAAGGGAGCGCCAGGCGATCATGAGCGTGCCTCACGTTGTTGCTTGAGCATCTTGGTCTTGATGCGGTTGCGTTTGAGGGGCGAGAGATATTCGACGAACACCTTGCCCAGCAGGTGGTCCATCTCGTGCTGGATGCACACCGCCAGCAGGCCTTCGGCCTCGACCACGCGGGATTGGCCCTGGGCATCGAGCGCCCGCACATGGACCGAAGTCGATCGCTCCACGCCGTCGTAGATGCCGGGGACCGACAGGCAGCCTTCTTCGCCGACCGTCTTCTCGTCGCTGGCCCAGACGATCTCGGGGTTGATGAAGACCTGGGGCTGATCGTGCCCTTCGGAGACATCGATGACCACGATGCGTTCGTGCACGTCCACCTGCGTGGCGGCCAGGCCGATGCCGCTCGCGTCGTACATCGTGGCCGTCATGTCGTCCAGCAGCGCGCGCACGCGGTCGTCCACGGTTTGGACCGGCTTGGCGACGGTGTGCAGGCGAGGATCGGGGTAACAGAGAATAGGAAGAATAGCCATGGCGAGCCCGGAAAGATGTCGCTATTTTCGCCACTTTTGACGGGAGTGGCCGCCCGCCGCCGCAATAATCGTTGCCCAATCAAGGGCTTGGGCTGAGAATCCGAGAAGGTTTGTAACGTATCAACCGGCGAGTTTTGTGACCAACAAACACACGCTGGCGCCAGCGAGGGGCGTTTCGCAATGCATGACAAGAGGAACAACATGACGGCATCCACAGGCTTGCGACCCACGGCGTTGGGGGCGCTGGCTTTTCTGGCCGCAGCCCTGCTGACCAGCCCGGCGCATGCCCAGAACTACCCCGTCACCACGGATCAGCGGGCCACCGCCCAGCAGGTGGCATCCAGGGGCGTGCCGATGTCGGAACTGGCCGCCAACGCACCGGACACCTATGTCGTCAAGCGCGGCGACACCCTCTGGGGCATCTCCGGCATGTACCTGCAGCGCGCCTGGCGCTGGCCCGAACTCTGGGGCATGAACCTGCAGGCCATCCCCAATCCGCACCTCATCTTCCCCGGCCAGACGCTCTACCTGGAAAAGGTGGACGGCTATGCCCGCCTGCGCACCAGCCCGTCGGGCCAGGTGCCCAGCGACACCGTGCGCGTTTCGCCCCGCACCCGCACCGACAGCCTGGCAGGCACCGCACTGCCCACCCTGCAGCCCCACCTGATCGAGCCGTTCCTCGTCGAGCCGCTGGTGGTGGACGAACTCACGCTGCAGCAGGCCCCGCGCATCGTCGCCACGGTCGATGAACGCGTGCTCATGGCCAGCGGCGACCGGGCCTACGTGCGTGGCGCCACGGGCAATCCGCTGCGCTTGGGCCCTGGCGTGCCGCGCCAGTACCGCGTGTTCCGCAATGCCATCCCCATGAAGGACCCCGAGTCCGGCGAGATCCTGGGCTACGAAGCCCAGTACGTCGGCAAGGCCGAGCTGGTGCGTGGCGAGACCACCGAGGAAACGCGCGATTCCAAGGGCGAAGTCACGGTGGACGTGGTGCCCGCCACCGTGGACCTGAGCAGCGCCAAGGAAGAAATGCGCGCCGGCGACCGCCTGCTGCCCGCCCCCGCCCGCGGCTATGCCAGCTACACGCCGCGTGCGCCGCAGGCCCCGGTGGATGCGCGCGTCGTGTCGCTGTATGGCAGCTCTGCCGTGGCCTACGCCGCGCAGAACCAGGTGATCGCCATCAACCGCGGCACCCGTGACGGCATCGAGGCCGGCCATGTCCTCACGCTGCTCACCAAAGGCGAGCGCATCAAGGACAAGACCGACGAGGACAAGGTGATGATCAAGCTGCCCAGCGAGGCCAACGGCGTGGGCATGGTGTTCCGCACGTTCGATCGCGTCTCCTATGTGCTGCTGCTGCAGGTGCAGCAGGGCGTGCGGGTCGGCGACCGCCTCGTCAATCCGCAGTAACAAGCCCTGCGGCCCCTTGTCCAAGGGGGCGTCTTTGCTGACGCCCCTTGGAATACCTCTTTGACCTCCATGGATCGTGATGAATTGGCCGCCTGGCTGCGGCTGGCGCTCACGCCCGGCGTCGGCAATGGCGCCGCGCGCCGGCTGCTGGCCGCGTTCGGCCTGCCGCAAAACCTGTTCACCGCATCGCAAGCCGCCCTGCAGGCCTGCGCCACGCCCGCCCAGGCGCGGGCCCTCGGCACCGTGCCGCCCACGCTCGACGCGCTGGTCGAAACCACCTGGCAATGGCTGAACGGCGCTGCGTCGGGACAGCCGGCCCGGCAGATCGTCACGCTGGGCGATCCGGCCTATCCCCCGGGCCTGCTGGCCACCGAAGATCCGCCCCTCATGCTCTACCTCATGGGGCCACCGCGGTTTCTGAGCCAGTCGGCGCTCTGGACGACCGAGCGCTGCGTGGCCATCGTGGGCAGCCGCAATCCCACGGCGCAGGGCGCCGACCATGCGCGGCAGTTCGCGCGTGCGCTGCGCAGCGCACACCTGTGCATCGTCTCCGGCCTGGCGCTCGGGGTGGATGCCGCGGCGCACGAAGGTGCGCTGGACGGTGGGGCAAGCAACGAGGCCGGTGACCTGCCCGCGACCATCGCCGTGGTGGGAACAGGGCTGGACCGCGTCTATCCGCGCAAGAACCTGGACCTGGCCCACCGCATCGCGCAAAACGGCGTGCTGGTGAGCGAATACCCGCTGGGCACGCCGCCGCTGGCGGGCAATTTTCCGAAGCGCAACCGCATCATCGCGGGGCTGTCTCAAGGCACGCTGGTCGTGGAAGCCGCGCTGGCTTCGGGCTCGCTGATCACGGCCCGGCTGGCGGCCGAGCAGGGGCGGGAGGTGTTCGCCATCCCTGGCTCGATCCATGCGCCGCAGTCCCGCGGTTGCCATGCTTTGATCCGGCAAGGCGCCAAGCTGGTCGAGTCCGCACAGGATGTGCTGGAAGAGTTGCGTCTGGCGCCGCCCGGGGTGCCACTGGCTGCCTCCACGGCCGAAGCGCTCTCGCTGGAGAGCGATGAAGAGGAGTCCACGGGAGAACACGCAGCGCTGCTGCAGGCATTGGGGTTCGATCCCACCGGACTGGATGCCCTGGTGGCGCGCACCGGCATGGGCGCGGCGTCGCTGCAGGTGGCCTTGCTCGAGCTTGAATTGGAGGGGCAGGTGGCCCGATTGCCCGGAGGTCTCTTTCAGCGCATGGGGCGGGCTTGAGGCCGGCCGCGCTGACGGCAGCGCCGGCCTCGCCACCCACCACCCATCACAAGCCCAGCATCAGCTTCAGGTTCTGCACCGCCGCGCCGCTTGCGCCCTTGCCGAGATTGTCCAGGCGGGCCACCAGCACCGCGTGGCGGTAGGTTTCATTGGCAAACACGCGCAGTTCGAGCTGGTTGGTGTCGTTGAGCGCCAGGGCGTCCAGCTTGCCGTCGTCCGTCGGCGGCAGCACCTTGACCCATCGGTCCGGCGTGTTGCTCTTGTCGTAGTGCGCAACCAGGGCGTCGTGCAGGTCGGACGCCTTGGGCGCGCCGGGCAGCAGGTCCAGGTGCAGCGGCAACTGCACGAGCATGCCTTGCTGGAAGTTCCCCACAGCCGGCACGAAGATCGGCCGGCGGGTCAGGCCGGTGTATTTCATGATCTCGGGCAGATGCTTGTGCGACAGGCCCAGGGCATACAGCTCGAACGCCGGGGCGGCGTTTTGCTCGTAGGCCTCGATCATCGAACGGCCACCGCCCGAGTAGCCGCTCACCGAAGGCAGGGCCAGCGGGAAATCGACCGGCACCAGGCCGGCTTCCACCAGCGGGCGCAGCAGCGCAATCGCACCCGTGGCATAGCAGCCGGGGTTGGCCACCCGCGTGGCAGATGCCACCGCATCGCTCTGGCCCTCAGCCAGTTCGGGAAAACCGAACACCCAGCCCGCCACGGTCCTGTGCGCCGTGCTGGCGTCGATCACCTTGATGCGGTGGCCGTTGGCCTTTTCGATCTCGTCCACCATGGCGACCGTCTCCCGGGCGGCATCGTCGTGCAGGCACAGGATCACCAGGTCCACGCCGGCGATCAGTTCACGCTTGGCGGCCGGGTCCTTGCGCCGCTCGGGCGCGATGCTGACCACTTGCACCTGCGGCATCGCCTGCAGGCGTTCGCGGATCTGCAGGCCCGTGGTGCCGGCTTCGCCGTCGATAAAGACTTTGGACATGGAATGCTCCTGCAAAAGATGGCCGTGGGGCCCGCCGTGGTACGTGGCATCCGCAAGGGATGGTGCATCGCAGCATGATACAGTCGCCGGTTGCCATGTCACCCGCCCGCGGCCAGACATCTGCTCATGGCAAACGGGTTACCAACATCCTTCCCGAGAGAGACCTCATGAAGATTCACGAATACCAAGGCAAGGAAATCTTGCGCAATTTTGGTGTGCCCGTTCCGCGCGGCATTCCTGCTTTCACGGTGCAGGAAGCCGTAGAAGCTGCCCAGAAGCTCGGCGGCCCCGTGTGGGTGGTCAAGGCCCAGATCCACGCCGGTGGCCGTGGCAAGGGCGGCGGCGTGAAGGTCGCCAAGACCATCGACGATGTCAAGCGCATCTCGGGCGAAATCCTGGGCATGCAGCTCAAGACGCACCAGACCGGCCCCGAAGGCCAGAAGGTCCGCCGCCTGTACATCGAAGACGGCGCCGACATCAAGAATGAACTGTACGTCTCGCTGGTGACCGACCGCGGCACGCAGAAGGTCGCGCTGATCGTTTCGAGCGAAGGCGGCATGGACATCGAGGAAGTGGCGCACTCCACGCCCGAGAAGATCATCACCGAGATGATCGATCCCCTGACCGGCATCACCGTCGAGCAAAGCAAGAAGGTGGCCGCAGCCATTGGCCTGACCGGCGCTTCCATCGACCAGGCCGTGGACATCTTCGCCAAGATCTACAAGTGCTACATGGAGACGGACGCTTCGCTGGTGGAAATCAACCCGCTGAACTGCGACTCCAAGGGCAACCTGATGGCGCTGGACGCCAAGTTCAACTTCGACGCCAACGCGCTGTTCCGCCATCCTGAAATCGTGGCCTACCGCGATCTGGACGAAGAAGATCCGGCTGAAGTGGAAGCCTCCAAGTTCGACCTGGCCTACATCAGCCTGGACGGCAACATCGGCTGCCTGGTGAACGGCGCCGGCCTGGCCATGGCCACCATGGACACCATCAAGCTGTTCGGCGGCGAGCCGGCCAACTTCCTGGACGTGGGCGGCGGTGCCACCCCCGAGAAGGTCACCGAAGCCTTCAAGATCATGCTCAAGAACCCCAAGGTCGAAGGCATTCTGGTCAACATCTTCGGCGGCATCATGAAGTGCGACACCATCGCCACCGGCGTCATCACCGCCTGCAAGGCCGTGAACCTGAACGTTCCGCTGGTCGTGCGCATGAAGGGCACCAACGAAGAGCTGGGCAAGAAGATGCTGGCCGAATCCGGCCTGCCCATCATTGCAGCAGACACCATGGCCGAAGCTGCGACCAAGATCGTTGCTGCCGTCAAGTAAGCCCGGAGAACACACATGTCGATCTACATCAACAAAGACACCAAGGTCATCACCCAGGGCATCACGGGCAAGACCGGCCAGTTCCACACGGAAAAGTGCCAGGAATACGCGAACGGCAAGAACGCCTTCGTGGCGGGCGTGAACCCGAAGAAGGCCGGCGAGTCGATCTTCAACATTCCGATCTACGCCTCGGTCAAGGAAGCCGCATCGCAGACCGGCGCCACCGTGTCGGTGATCTATGTGCCGCCCGCAGGCGCTGCCGCTGCCATCTGGGAAGCCGTCGAGGCCGACCTGGACCTGGCCATCTGCATCACTGAAGGCATCCCAGTGCGCGACATGCTCGAAGTGCGCAACAAGATGAAGGCCAAGGAAGCCGCCGGCGGCAAGAAGACCCTGCTGCTGGGCCCCAACTGCCCTGGCCTCATCACGCCCGACGAAATCAAGATCGGCATCATGCCCGGCCACATCCACCGCAAGGGCCGCATCGGCGTGGTCTCGCGTTCGGGTACGTTGACGTATGAAGCCGTGGCCATGCTGACAGAAGTCGGCCTGGGCCAGTCGAGCGCCGTCGGCATTGGTGGCGACCCCATCAATGGTTTGAAGCACATCGACGTGATGAAGGCCTTCAACGACGATCCCGACACCGATGCTGTCATCATGATCGGCGAAATCGGTGGTCCGGATGAAGCCGAAGCCGCTCAATGGTGCAAGGCCAACATGAAGAAGCCGATCGTGGGCTTCATCGCCGGCGTGACCGCTCCTCCCGGAAAGCGCATGGGCCACGCGGGCGCGCTGATCTCCGGCGGTGCCGACACGGCCGACGCCAAGCTTGCCATCATGGAAGAGTCGGGCTTCATCATCACCCGCAATCCTTCCGAACTGGGCAAGCTGCTCAAGGCCCAGCTGAAGTAATCCGTAAGCAAAACTACGGACGAAAGGGGTCGGCAGCCCCGATAAACTGCGTTCTCCCATAAAAGAAGAGGCGCCCGAAACCCTGGTTTCGGGCGCCTCTTTCATTCATAACACGGAGATATCTCGCATGGAATTCCTGCACACGACCGACTTCTGGATCGGTCTCGTCAAGATCGTCTGGATCAACATCATCCTGTCCGGCGACAATGCCGTGGTCATTGCACTGGCCGCGCGTTCGCTTCCCCCGCACCAGCAGAAAAAAGCCATTTTTTGGGGCTCTGGCGCGGCCGTGGTTCTGCGCATCGTGCTGACCGTGGTGGCTGCCAAGCTGCTGGAGCTGTCGTTCCTGCAAATCATCGGCGGCTGCCTGCTGCTGTGGATCGGCCTGCAATTGATGACCGATGGGGACGAAGACGGCGAAGGCGCCCAATCGGGCGGCGGGCTCATGACGGCCGTTCGCACCATTTTGATTGCCGACCTGGTGATGAGCCTGGACAACGTGATCGCTGTGGCTGCCGCAGCGCATGGCAACATGGTGCTGCTGATCCTCGGTTTGGCGATCAGCATTCCACTCGTCATCTTCGGCAGCACGCTCATGATCAAACTCATGGAGCGCTTTCCCATCATCATTCTGTTCGGCGCAGGTTTGATCGGTTGGGTGGGCGGCGAAACCATCGCCAGCGATGCGGCACTGCACGACGTGGTGTTGGCCCATCCTTCCTTGCACTATGTGGCCGCCGTTCTCGGGGCGCTGTTCGTTGTGGGGGCGGGTAAATTCTTGCAGGCGCGCGCTCAGCAAAATTCGGCGGCAGCGAGTTAGGGGCGGATTTCATTCATTCCGGGCTGCGCGGGCGGTAGGGGCCGCAAGGCTCCGTTTGCTTTCGCCGTGCGCCTTCGGCCTGTCATGGCGCGGGGCGCCACTTTCATCTGCAAGCCAGGGGACGAAAAACTTGGCGTCTGCAAATCCTGCGGCCTTCTAAGCGATAGGTCCGTCGTCTATGATGCGGAACGAGACGCAACAGGGTACGACATGGGGGATTTTCAAAAAACCGTAATGGAGGCTGTGCCCACCGCTGGCGCAGTATTGCTTCTCCCTGCACCGGGTGAAGCATGACCTTGGGAATCAAGCTGAACTACCAGTTTTGTGCCCGGACCGACCAAGGCCGGGTGCGCTCGAACAACGAAGATGCCGTGATCGCCGACGCCAGCGCCCAGTTGGCGGTGCTGGCCGACGGCATGGGGGGCTACAACGCGGGCGAAGTCGCCAGTGGCATGGCCACGGGACTGATTCACGACCAAATGACCCAGTGGCTTGCCCAGGCGGGTGCCCACGCTGCGCCGACAGAAGTGCGCAAAGCCCTGGAAGACTGCGTGGAGCGTGCCAACCACGCCATCTTCGATGCATCGCTTTCCCATCCTCAATACTCCGGCATGGGCACCACCGTGGTCGCCGGCATTTTTCTGGGGGATCGCCTGATCCTCGGTCATATTGGCGATTCCCGGTGCTATTGCCTGCGCCGCGGCGTGCTGAGGCAGATCACACGCGACCATTCGTGGCTGCAAGAACAAGTGGATGCCGGCATCCTCACGCCGCAAGAAGCCGCGATATCGGGGCAACGCAATCTGGTGACGCGTGCCCTTGGCGTGGAAAGTGCTGTACTGGTGGAAATCAATGAGTTCCTCGTAGAGCCGCAGGATCTGTTCGTAATGTGTTCAGATGGCTTGACCGACATGGTCGAAGACGATCAGATTCAGGCGCTGGCGCTGGTACAGGAACCCCTGGAGGACAAAGCGGCCCACCTGATCGAGGCCGCCAATGCCCGGGGTGGCCGCGACAACATCAGCGTGCTGCTGGTTCAGGCGGGAACCATTGAGAGAAAGCGCGGCCTGATGTCGCGATTTTTGCGTGCCGATTAGATTTGAAATCAGCCACCCGGCCGACCATACCAATTAAAGAATGAGGAATTGATCATGCCGAAAATGATCGTGTCGATCGACGGAGTCGTCATCAAGGAAGTCCAATTGACGAAAGAGCGCACGACCCTCGGCCGGCGCCCCTATAACGACATCGTTATCGATAATTTGGCGGTCAGCGGCGAACACGCCGTGCTCCATGTGTCGCCTGACGAGGTCGAGATCGAAGACTTGGGCAGTACCAATGGAACGCATGTGAACGGACAACCCGTCAAGCGTCAGCCGCTGCGCAACGGGGATACGGTGGAAGTGGGCAAGTACAAGATCCGCTTCCTGCAGGAAAACGACGGCGAGAACTTCGAGAAGACGATGATTTTCAAGCCGGGCATGGTGCCCCCCCGGCCGCTGACGTCTCGCTCTGCACCGCTCTCCGGGGCCGGGTCGTCTCCCGCTGCGGTACTGAGCGCGTCCATTCGGGTCTGTTCAGGGGCTGCGGCAGGGCGCGAGGTGGCATTGGTCAAGGTGGTGACCACCATTGGCAAGCCCGGCGTGGCGGTTGCATCGATCACCAAGCGGCACCATGGGTTTGTTCTGTCGCACGTGGAAGGCGCGCAACGCCCTCAGTTGAATGGCACGGTGATGGCGGATGAGCCGGTACTCTTGAAGAGTGGTGATCGGTTGGCCCTTGCAGGGACGGAGATGGAGTTTGTCCAGGGCTGATCGGTTTGCGTCAGTTGGTTTGCGATGCGTCGTGATTCGTAACTCGCGCATCTGCTTGTGACAGGGGTGGCGGACAAATTTGTCAGAAATGCAGGGAGTTGGACGGTTTGGGCCGAGGCTTTTGGCTCTTGCCCCTGTTTTTTGGATGAGCCGTCTTGGCATGGAACCTGCTGAGTTGTAGGCGGACCTGGAGAATTCTTCTGCAGGTTTTTATTTGCAATCGACCTCCTAGGAGAGATATATGAAGCGCAATTTGCAAAAGGGTTTCACCCTGATTGAATTGATGATCGTGGTGGCGATTATCGGTATTTTGGCTGCCGTGGCCCTGCCGGCTTACAAGGACTACACCATCAAGGCACGTGCTGCTGAAGTGGTGTTGGCTGCTTCGCAATGCCGCACGACCATCAGCGAAGCCGTGCAAACGATGCGTTCTGACTTTGTTCCTTCGACGACCAATGCTTGGGGTTGCGAAGCGAATACCGCCAACGCCGCTGGTTCCGGCCCGACCAAAATGGTCCAGAGCATCACGACCACGGCCGATGGCGTGATCACGGTGACGCCTAACTTCACCGCTCTTGGTATCACCACGAACGCGCCTACCGGTACCTTGACCCTGACCCCTTACCTCAACAGCACTACGGCCTTGGTTCCCTCGACCAATGCTGCGCACCGCGGCGTGCAGATTTCTGAATGGCGCTGCACCTCCTCGGGCGACATGGCGAAGTACGCGCCTGGCTCGTGCAAGTAATCAACGAATTGATTCGATGAGAAACCTCCCTTCGGGGAGGTTTTTCTTTTTACGTGATGTCTTCCTTGAAGTCGCTGCGGATGATTTTGGGGCATGCGGGCCTGTTACTGGCCTGGATTGCCCCCGATCAAGTTCCTCCCTGGACCACCTACCACCATGAGTTCTTCATGGTGGTCGGAGTATTTCTTTTGATGCCGTGGAAGCATCTGCTGGTATTTCCGCCGCGCATTGCGATACTTATGCTCCTCTGGGTGATCTGCATTCTTCTGCAGGCCCCGATGCATGGCTTGTCGCGGGATGACATGGCTGCAGGGCTACTCTTCGCCGTACTTTTTGGAATGGCCGCTCAACAGGGCGCGCAGGCTGCTTCCACAAGTCTCCACCATGACCTGACCTACTCGGTCCGCTCCTGGTGTCTGGTCATTCTCGTTGCGGCTGTGATCAGTGCGGTGATCGGTCTGGCGCAATGGTCCGGTGCCAACCTGGGCCTCTGGATGCTGGAAAGCGGGGGCCGCGCCTATGCCAACTTCGGGCAACCCAACCATTTAGCGACGTTGCTGGTCATGGCTATTGCTGTCCTGGTCTATCTGGACGGGCGAGGTTCCCTGAACCGCTTGGTGCTGGTGGGGATAGCGATGTTGCTGTGCTGCGCGTTGGCGGTGTCGGAGTCCCGCACGGGAGCCCTCAGCCTGGCTCTCTTGTGCTTGCTGCTGGTGGTTTTTGGCCGGCGCGCGGGGCTTTCAAAAACCCTTTGGTGGTTGCTGCCCTGTTTTCTCGTGTTCCTGCTCATCTATATCCACTTGGACCGTATTGCGCCCTGGTTTGGCGGGACGGCACTGAGAACGGGAATAGGGTTGAATCCCACCGGGCGCCTGGAAATTTGGAAGCAGATGCTGTGGTCGCTTCAGCAGGAACCCTGGCTAGGTTTTGGCTGGCTGCGTTTGGGCGCGAGTCATTTTGCTGCCGCTTCTGTTTTTCTGTCGATCCTGAATATAGACCATGCCCATAACCTCCTGCTGGATCTGCTGCTGTGGTTCGGCGTACCGCTTGGAGGATTACTGATCGTTGCTGGTGGAGGTTGGTGCGCACGAACGGTAGTGGATGCACTGGGCAAAAAAATGAGCACGAATTCTCTGTGCTGCGTCGCGATCATTTTGCCCATCGCGGTGCACAGCATGCTGGAGTATCCATACGCCTATCTCTATTTCTCTCTGTCGGCAGGTTTCTTCGCTGGCGCACTCGAAGCGGAAATTGGTTGTGCAAGAGAGTTTTCAAAGAGTACCAAAAGAATCTATCAAGGGATGGTTTTGGCTGTCCTGGCAGTTTGCGCATTCATTGCTGTGGAGTATCCGAAGATCGAAGAAGATTACCGGGCATTGCGCCTGGAAAATCAATTCATCACCAGTGCCGAACAGCGCCATACATACCATTCGCCTCCCAGGTTGTTGACCCAATATGGCGAACTGATTGCAAGCCAGCGCAATGATGCCCAGGCCCCTGATGCGGGCAAATCTCCGGAGCTGGCACGCCGGCTGGCAGAGCGGTTTCCATGGCTTTCCACCCACCTTCACTATTACCTTGCCTTGGTCCGAAAGGACCGCTGCCAGGAAGCGGCGGAGCAATGGAAGGTGTATAAAGTACTGTTTGGGCGGTTCGGTGTCCTCAAGGCAGAAGAGCAGATCGAAAAATGGTCCTTGCAGGCCGCCTGCCCCTCAAGCCGCGCTGAGGCAATGAAACCTTGACCCTGCGGACGCGGGACTCAGCGGACTGAAGAGGCGGGCTCTAAGAAACTGCCTGACTTCCCTCCGCGCTTTTCCAGCAGGCGGACACCCCCGATGACCATGCCCTTGTCTGCGGCTTTGCACATGTCGTAGATGGTCAGGAGCGCCACCTGGACGGCAGTGAGGGCCTCCATCTCCACTCCGGTGGCGCCTACTGTCTCGACGGTCGCCGTGCACAGCACAGCGCTTTCGTGCGTGCGCAACTCGAATTCCAGCGCAACGCGTGTGAGGGCCAGCGGATGGCACAGCGGGATCAGATCGCTGGTTTTCTTGGCGGCCAAGATACCGGCGATTCGCGCCACGCCCAGAACGTCCCCTTTCTTGGTAGACGCGGACTCGATGAGTGCTAGCGTTTCCGCCAGCATCTCGATGTGGCCGCAGGCGATGGCGATGCGGTGCGTGGCCTGCTTCGCGCCGACATCCACCATGTGGGCCTGCCCTTGGGCGTCGAAGTGGGTGAGGGAGGGGGGAGGGGTGGTGGGGATATCGCTCATACGGGAGGAGGGGCCAGGCGAGCCCTTCGCTGGCACGGAACGTTCTGGGGCCAGGGCATCATACGATCATGTGTAGCGGCCAGGGCCGGGGTGGCGTGGCCGAATCAGTGCAGGAGACTTTGCGTGCCATTTGATCGAAAACGGCCTCTGGTGCTTGTGCGTCAGGCGGTGGCCGCTTCCCTTTTCATCGTGAGCGGTGTGTGCGGCACGACCGCCGTGCATGCGCAAGCGGGCCTGCCCACGCTGGGCGACAGCTCCGACCTCACCACCGCCCAGGAGCGCCAGCTCGGTGACCGCATCATCCGCGAGCTGTACCGCGACCCGGACTACATCGACGATGCCGTGCTCAACGAGTACGTGGACAGCATCTTCCAACCCCTGGTGAAGGCGGCCCGCGAGCGCGGAGAGCTGTCCCCCGAACTCGACGAGCGCTTCGCCTGGGAGATCCTGCTGGGCCGGGACCGCACGGTGAATGCCTTTGCGCTGCCGGGCGGCTACTTCGGCGTGCACCTGGGATTGATCGGTGTGGTCTCCACCCGCGATGAGCTGGCCTCCGTGATGGCCCACGAACTCAGCCACGTCACGCAGCGCCACATCTCGCGGCTGATCACGCAGCAGAACCGGCAGACGCCACTGATGCTCGGGGCCCTGGTCCTCGGTGCGCTGGCCGCCAGCAAGAGCCCGAACGCAGCGCAGGCGTTGATGATCGGTGGCCAGGCGGTGGCGGTGCAGAGCCAGCTCAATTTTTCGCGCGACATGGAGCGCGAGGCCGACCGCATCGGCTATGGGCTGATGGCGCCTGCGGGTTTTGCGCCGCAGGGGTTCGTGGCCATGTTCGACAAGCTGCAGCAGGCCAATCGCATCAACGACAACGGCAGCTGGCCCTACCTGCGCAGCCACCCGCTGACCACCCAGCGCATCGCAGACATGCATTCGCGGATACCGCCAGGGGGTGGCGCCGCCGCTGCACCGGCCACGCCGACGCTGGAACACGTGATGATGGCCGCCCGCGCCCGCGTGCTGGCGCGTCCGGGCGTGGATGTCTGGCGGCAGTGGACGACGGAGCCGCTGGGCACCGGCTTCGCTGCCCAACCACTGCCCCGCCGGGCGGCGGCCTGGTACGCGGCGGCGTTGAGCGCCAGCCAACTGCAGGATGTGCCTGCGGCGCGCACTGCGCTGCGAGGGCTGATGGAGGCGGTGCGCGGCGATGCGCCGGCAGTGCGGCAGGCGAAATTGCTCAGCGCAGAAGTCGAGTTCGCGGCCGGGGACTTCCAGGCCGCACTGCAGCAACTGCCGCCGCAGGCGACCCCGCCTTCCTCGGCGCACCCGACCGCCCAGGCCGGTGCGTCGCCGGGACGGCCGGAGATGCTGCTGCGCACGCAGGCCCTGCTGCGCACGGGCAATGCCCAGGAAATGACGGGCCCGCTGCAGACGCGGGTGGCGACGCATCCGCACGATGCCACAGCGTGGCATTTGCTGGCGGCGGTGTGGCAGCAGCAGAACCACCCGCTGCGCGCGGTGCGGGCCGAGGCCGAGGCGCATGCGGCGCGCTATGACTACCAGGCGGCGGTGGACCGCTTCAAGGCGGGCCAGGATCTGGCCCGCAAGAGCGGCAGCCGGGGGGGCGATGCGGCCGACTACATCGACGCGTCGATCATCGAGACCCGGCTGCGGGCCGTCGATTCACTTCTTAAGGAACAGGCCGCCGAGCGCTGATTCGATGAGCACGCCCAGCACCGAGTAGATCAGCGAGCCGATCAGCGCAGCAGCGAAGCCCCGCACCTGGAATCCGTCGCCCAGCACCGTGGCGGCGGCCCAGAACATGAGCGCGTTGATGACGAAGAGAAAAAGCCCGATGGTGAGCACGGTGACCGGCAGGGTCAGCACCACGAGCACGGGCCGCAGCACGACATTGAACAGGCCGATGACGAAGGCGGCGATGAGCGCGCTGGTGAAGCTTTTCACCTCCACCCCGCTGTACACATAGGCCACGAACAGCAGCGCCGCAGCGCTGAGCAACCACTTGAGGAGGAGTTTCATCATGGCGCGGGAGCATAGCAGCACCCGCGTGCCTTGGATGGAGTCTGGCGGGAGTGACCCGTCGGCTGCGCCGCTTGCAAAAGGGCGCGTTGATCCTCTCGCCTGAGAGAAGCCTTATTCCGCCACGAACATGAACATCGCACCCAGTCCTGCCAGCGTGCCCGGCAGGGACCAGCGGCGCGGCGATGGCTTGCGCGTGACGTTGACCGGCGCAGCCGCGGGCTGCTGGGCGACTTGCGCAGGCGCAGCCACCGCCTCGTCTTGCTTGGGGCGGCGCGCGTCGATCACGGGCACGGCGCCGTGTTCCGCCTGCAACTGGGTGAGCAGGTCGGCCAGCGGGCCTTTGGCCAGCACGGTGCTGACCGGCACGCCCTCGGCATGCAGCCATGGAAGGATCTGGCCGAACAGCTTGTCGGCCCACTTGGTGCGCCAGTTCTCGCGGGCGCTGTGGCTCACCCACTTGCTGATGCGGTGCGTCATGCGCGGCGCGCAGGCCACCAGCACCCATTGCGTTTTCTCTGCCGAGGCGCGGGAAGACAGGGGCGCCAGGATCTGGCGGGCCTGCTCGGCGTCGTCCACATACACGATGACTTTGTTCATGGGGCTTCCTTGTGACCTGGCGGGGGTGCCTTGAAGAATTCGGTGGTGGCCGGGGTGAAATGGCAGAGCGCATGGCGCCCGTGCCGTTTCACCCGCCGTGCTTCGCCTGCTCAGCCGTGGGTGGCCGGAGCCGCTGCTGCGCGGCGCGAGACGATGACCTTGCCCACGATCAGCACCAGCAGGGCGCCGGCGATGTGCGCGGCCCAGTACAGCGTGTCGGAGATCACGGCCAGGCCTTGCGCGTCGAGCGTGCCCAGCTTCGGAGCCCAGGTCCAGCGCTCGGTGTTGACGAAGATCGGGTCGGTGACCAGCATGCCGCCGGCGATCCAGCCCAGCAGCATGCCGCCGACGGTGATGATGACGGGGAAGCGCTCCATGAGCTTGATGACCAGCTGGCTGCCCCAGACGATGATCGGGATCGAGATCAGCAGGCCCAGCACCACGAGCAGCATCGAGTGCTCGCCGGCGTTCTGTGCGGCACCGGCGATGGCGATCACGTTGTCCACGCTCATCACCAGGTCGGCCACGATGATGGTCTTGATGGCCGCGAACAGCTTGTCGCTGCCTGCCACGTCGCCATGGCCGTCTTCGTCCGGTGCCAGCAGCTTGATACCGATCCACACCAGCAGCAGCGCGCCCACGAACTTGAGGAACGGCAGTGCCAGCAGCGTCATGGCGAAGGCGATCAGCACGACGCGCAGGATGATGGCGCCCGCGGTGCCCCAGATGATGCCCTTGGTTCGCTGGGCGGGTGGCAGCTTGCGGCAAGCCAGCGCGATGACGACCGCATTGTCGCCACCCAGCAGGATGTCGATGATGATGATCTGCCCCAACGCGACCCAGAACTCGGGTGAAGTCAAGAAGTCCATAAATTCCTCAAAAGCAATGGCCGGGAGGAGGAACCCGCTACCCCTGTAGCGCCGGGCCCCTCCGGGAACGGGGGCTGGCTGCGCAGGTGACCTGAGGCACGCCCGCGTTGCGCGGTGCGTTGTTCGATAGGGACGGCCTTGATCAGCCCGCGCAGGGCCCATCAAAGGTCTCGCTCGATCCGCCATGCCTTTGCATGGGCGGACCCGGCCTGCCGGAAGCTTGCGCTTCGTACTGACGACAGGACCGACAAGCCCAGCCGCCCCGGGCGATGTGCCTGCCGGATGTCTGCTGGGTTGGGAGCTACTCCCCTTCGAAGCCGGCATTGGAACACAGCGGCGAGTGGCCGTGCAAGCGAGCGTGTCGTGCGCCCTGGATCGGGTTAAAGCCAAATGTGCTCTTTGCCGCCGGATTGATTGCCTTTGTTGCTATTAATTAATGAGCATCTTGCATGGCGGCGCGGGCGCCGGCGACCGCGACAGAGGGGCGCCCTCGCGGCGGTATGATCGGCCCCCCTTTCGCACACCATGGCCGTCCTGCACATCACCGACATCGAAGCCGCCATCAACCATTGGCGCGCCCGGTCGCCGTCGCCCGACGGGGTGACGCTGGCGCCCGAGCTGGTGGCGCTGGCCGAGGTCTATGCGCTGATGGTGTACTGGCACGAGGACGAGGCCGACGAGGCGGGCTTTCCCCCGGCGGCGATGGCGGCCTGGCGGGCCTGGTACGAGACCACGCCCGACACCCCGTGCATCGCCATCTGCTCCACCAGCCAGGGCGACGAGCAATGCAAGGGCTGCGGCCGCAGCTTCGCCGAGGTGCAGCATTGGCTGGCGATGACGCCGGTCGAAAAGCGCACCGTGTGGCGAAGGATCACGCTGGAAAGTTCGGCATGGCGCTTCAATCGCTATGCGGAGCGCGCCGCGGAAGGCAGCAAGCCGGCCGATATCCAGGCCCCTGCCTGACCCTACCGTTGCCGCGATCGGCGCCGGCCCGTGGGGCCGATTGCGCTGGCTTCCCACCTTTACGCGCCGCTGCACAGCGGCTATGGTGGGTTCATGCTCCGCTTGACCCAGGCCCCCAACATCGCGATCGCCATCCTGTGGGCCGATCTGCTGCGCGAGGGCGGCATGCCGGCGTCGGTGCAGCGGCAATACCTGGGTGCCGCCGCCGGGCACCTGCCGCCCGACCAGTGCCTGCCCGAGATCTGGCTGGAGCACGATGAGCATGCCGCCCGCGCGCGGCAACTGCTGCAGGCATTGCAGGATCTGCCCCAGCGCCGCTGGCTGTGCGGGTGCGGCGAAATGGTGGAAGGTGGGTTCGAGCAGTGCTGGCAGTGCGGCGCGCTGATGCCGCAGCCGGCGGAGTGACCATCGAAGCGGGCGACATGCCACGCGTGCGGCGCTCACTTTTTAATAGCAATACGCCCTAGTCAAGCATGCGCTGGAGGGCGATTGGGCTTCAAGCCCCGGGGCCTGCGGCGCGCTTGCGCAGCGTCTGGCGGCTTTTCACTTCCAGCGCTCGGGCTCCACATGCACGCTGCCCAGGTTGCTGCTCAGGGTGAGCGCGCCTTCCTGCACCGTGGCCTGCAGTTGCATGCTGCGCTCCGCGAGCGCGGCCAGGGCCTGCGAGGCCTCGGCGGGCAGCCGCCACACCTGCAGCTTTTCCAGGCGCGACAGCTTCGTCTGGATGCCTTTCCACCACACCTCGGCCGCGTGATGAAAGCAATACACGATCACGGCGTCCGACTTGCTGCAGGCCTTGGTGAGCGGCTTGTCCTCGGGCTGGCCGACTTCGATCCACACGCGCTTGCGGCCGGTGAAGTCGGTCAGGGAGACGTCCGGATCGTCCGGGTCGGACAGCCCCGCGCCGAAGGCCAGGGTGCCGTCGCCCTGGCACACGGCCTGCAGTTGGTGGGCGTTAAGGGCCAGCGCCGCCAGCCGCACCATCATGCGCTCGTCGGTCTCGCTCGGGTGGCGGGCCAGCGTGAGCGAATGGTCGGCGTAGTAGCTGTTGTCGATGTCGGCGATCTGCAGGTTCGCCTTGAAGATGGTGGACTTGATGGCCATGGGCTGGTGCTCACAAAAATATAGCAGTCCGCGCCCGATGGAGGGGCGCGGACCGGCAAAAGGGCTTCAACCCGGGCGGAGGGCGGTCAGACGCGGCGCGCCAGCTCGGCGGCCTTGCCGATGTAGCTGCCGGGCGTCATGGCGAGCAGGCGCTCTTTTTCGGCCTCGGGAATCTCCAGGCTGCGGATCAGCCCGTGCAGCGCCTCGGCCGTCACGGTCTTGCCGCGGGTGACTTCCTTGAGCTTTTCATAGGCGCCCGGCACGCCGAAGCGGCGCATCACCGTCTGGATCGGCTCGGCCAGCACTTCCCACGAGGTGTTCAGGTCGTCCGACAGCGCCTCTTCGTTCAGTTCCAGCTTGTTCAGGCCGGTCATGAGCGAGGTGTATGCCAGCGCGGCGTAGCCCAGTGCCACGCCGATGTTGCGCAGCACGGTGCTGTCGGTCAGGTCGCGCTGCCAGCGGCTCACGGGGAGTTTTTCGGACAGGTGCTTGAGCAGCGCGTTGGCCAGGCCCAGGTTGCCTTCGGCGTTCTCGAAGTCGATCGGGTTGACCTTGTGCGGCATGGTCGAGGAGCCGATCTCGCCGGCCTTGAGCTTTTGCTTGAAGTAGCCCAGGCTCACATAGCCCCAGATGTCGCGCGACAGGTCGATGAGGATGGTGTTGGCGCGCGCCACGGCGTCGAACAGTTCGGCCATGTAGTCGTGCGGCTCGATCTGGATGCTGTAGGGCTGGAAGGTCAGGCCCAGGCCCAGGGGCTCGGGCGTTTCCACCACGCGCTTGCTGAAGGCTTCCCAGTCGAAGTCGGGCCAGGCGGACAGATGGGCGTTGTAGTTGCCCACGGCGCCGTTCATCTTGCCCAGCATCTTGACGGAGGCCACGCGCTCGCAGGCAGTCTGCAGCCGCACCACCACGTTGGCGAGTTCCTTGCCCACGGTCGTGGGGCTGGCCGTCTGGCCGTGCGTGCGGCTCAGCATGGGCACGGCGGCGTACATGTGGGCCATCTCGCGCAGCTTGAGCACGATGCGGTCCAGGCCCGGCAGTACGATCTGGTCGCGCCCGGAGCGCAGCTGCAGGGCGTGGCTGGTGTTGTTGATGTCTTCGCTGGTGCAGGCGAAGTGCACGAACTCGGCGGCTTTTTCCAGTTCGGGACGGGCCTCGAACTTGCCCTTGAGCCAATATTCCACGGCCTTCACGTCGTGGTTGGTGGTCTTCTCGATGTCCTTGATGGCGGCCGAATCGGTTTCGGAAAAATTCTTCACCAGTCCCAGCAGGTAGGCACGGGCCCCCGTGGTCAGGGGCTTGAACTCGGCAAAGCCCGCATCCGACAGCGCGATGAACCAGGCCACCTCCACCTGCACCCGGCGGTGCATGTAGCCGTGTTCGCTCATGATCGGGCGCAGGGCGGAGAGTTTGGCGGCGTAGCGGCCGTCGAGGGGCGAGAGGGCGGTGATGGTGGACAGGCTCATGGGCGGGGATTGTAGGTGGCGCTGCCTGTAAGCTATCGAAGGCAAGACTGCCCATAAAATCGGCGGCCTTGCTCCCGTCCCCTGCCGTGCCCGGAAGAACACCATGAAATTGATCGGATCCTCAGCCAGCCCCTATGTGCGCAAAGTGCGCATCGTGATGGCCGAGAAGAAGCTGGACTACCGCTTCATCGAAGAAGACGTCTGGGCCGACGACACCACCATCGCCACCTCCAACCCGCTGGGCAAGGTGCCGTGCCTGGTGATGGAAGGCGGCGAGGCCGTGTTCGACTCGCGCGTGATCGTCGAGTACCTGGACACGCTCTCGCCCGTGGGCCGGCTCATTCCCACCCAGGGACGCGAGCGTGCCGAGGTCAAGACCTGGGAGGCGCTGGCCGACGGCGTGATGGACGCGGGCGTGCTGGCGCGGCTGGAGTCGCGCTGGGCCGGCCGCCAGGAGGGCGAGCGCAGCCAGGCGTGGATCGACCGGCAGCTCGGCAAGGTCGAGGCGGGCATCAAGGCCATGGCCCAGGGCCTGGGAGAGAAGCCCTACTGCAGCGGCATCCACATGAGCCTGTCCGACATCGCCGTGGGCTGCGCACTGGGCTGGATCGGCTTTCGCTTTCCGGAGATCGAGTGGCGTGCGGAGCATGCCAACCTCGCCCGCCTGCTCGACAAGCTGGAGCAGCGTGTGAGCTTCGCCGACACGCGGCCCGCCTGATCGCGCCGCTGCGGCCGAAGAAAACGCAGCGCCCACAAAGCCAAAAGCGCGCAACCTGCGAAAGGTTGCGCGCTTTATTTTTGGCGGAATAAAAAAGTTGCGAAGCGTCCCGAAACGAATTAGAGAGGGAGGGAGGAGAAGCGCTTCAGGGTTTCAGTCGAACCACCAGGGATCAAAAGGCTTCGCAACAGTAAAGGGTTGATCGGGGAGCGGGCGTTGCCGCCTGCACTGGTTACTAGAGTAGTGGCGATCCGGAGAAGTTCCAGAGGGCTGGCGGTTAAAAGCATCAGAAAATGTAACCATTCCCGTATCACGGAACCGCGTCAGAACGGTGACGATTTCGGGCGGCCCGAGTCCAGTTGCTGCTCGATGGCGCGCAGCAACCGGGGGTCGCCTGGCTCCACGGCGCTGGCGAAGCTGCCTGCCACCTTGCCGTCGCGGCCCACCAGGTATTTGTGGAAGTTCCAGCGCGGCGCTTCGCCCGATTGCGCCTTCAACTCGCGGTAGAGCGGCGACGCGTCGGCTCCGACGACCCGGCTCTTGGCGAACATCGGAAACTTGACGCCGAACGTGTTCTCGCAAAAGTCGGCGATCTGCGCGTTGCTGCCGCCTTCCTGGGAAAAATCGTTGGAAGGAAACCCGAGCACCACCAGGCCCCGGTCCTTGTAGCGCGTGTGCAAGGCCTCCAGCCCCTGGTACTGCCCCGTGAAGCCGCAGTAGCTGGCCGTGTTGACGATCAGCAGGACCTTGCTGCGGTACTGGCACAGCGGCTGGGGCAGCTCGTCCTGCAGGCGCAGCGGCGTGTGGCGCAGCAGGGGCGGGCAGGTTCCGTCTTCCGTCGTGGCCGCAGGGCCTGCGGCCTGCACGGGAAGCCCGGTCAGGGCCAGTGAAGCGGCAACCGCCAGGGCAAGGCACAGGGATCGGCGCAGCATGGGAGTCTCCTTGTGAAGGGGTGCTACGGGCGGGTCGGAACGTTGGTGGAGCCGCGCACTGCAGCGGTTGGCGGACAAGTTTGGCGCAAATCGGCCAAAAAGTCCCGCCCTGCGCTCTTCGGGGCCCTCGAGCGCCCCTGGTTGGCCTGCGGTGTCAGACCAGGCTCAGCAGGCGGTTCAACTGAAGTTGCACGCGCACATCGCGCTGGGCCACGGCGCCGGTCACTTTCCAGGCCGGTTGCGCGGTGTCGCGCGGAATGAGTTCGCCGGTGGGCATGCCATTGCGGTTGAGCACGACGGCCACGCGCGGGGTGGTCGCGCTGCCGCCGCGGCGCAGCGTCACGGCGATTTCCTGGCTCACCAGCCGCACGAAGGCGCCGGGTGGATAGACCCCCAGGGTTTTCACCAAGGCCGAGCCGGCCTCATCCACCTGGTGCGACTCGTCGTAGTAGCTCGCCTGCATGGCAGCAGTGACGGGCATCGGCGCGCGCGAGGCGCGGGGCGCCAGCCGGGCGCCGAACACGTCGGCGCGCTGGATCAGCCGGGCGATCTGCTGGCCCTCGCTCTTGTCGGCCAGCGCCCCCGGCGAGCGGTGGTGGTGGCAGCGCACGGCCTCCAGCCACACCGGATCGTGCACGCCCAGTTGGCGCAGCAGGGCTTCGGAGCGGGCGGCATGGCTTTCCACGGCGGCGATCTGCTCCGAGGTGAGCGGCTGGGTCTGCACGGCCAGCTGGTCCTGCAGCGCCGTCATGGCGATGTTCATGGACAGCGCGGCGCGCCCGGTCTGCATCACGCGCTCCACCGGCCAGCGCAACTGCTCGACCGCGACCAGCATGCACACGCAGGCCACGAGCATGGCGTGGGTGCCGCTGTACTGGCGTGTCTCGTGGCCCGAGAGGTAGATGAGGGCGAGCAGGACCGCGTCCGGGCTCTGGCGGCAGTGCAGGGCCAGTTCGCGGTGCAGCGCATCGAAGCGGTCGGGAAAATCGATCGCCTGCGGCGCGCGCAGCAATTGCGTGGCCCGCAACTGCAGGCCCGGCCAATCGGGCGGGCCGCCTTCGACGCGATCGCGCGAGGACTGCGCCCCGGCGCTGATCTTCATCGAGGCGATCTGGCCGAGCGAGGTGTCGGACATCAGCATCTGCTGCAGCTGCGCCAGATAGGCGCGGTGGCTGTCGCCCGATTCGTCGGTGTCCACGCACAGCTGCAGGCCGCGCGACAAAAGGACGTCCAGCTCGTTGCGCGTGCGGATCACGTAGCCTTTTTGCGCCAGCAGCACGCCATCGGCCCCGCGCAGGATGAAGGGGAGCGGGAAGCCGAGCTGGATCGATTCGATGTTCAGCGCAACGAGGTTCATGGTGAGTCGCCGCATTATGGGCGCACGGGTGCCCCCTGAAAGCCGGCGCAATGGCGGGAACCCGTCGCTGTTTGCCGCTTCCTGGCCGCCCGCCGGGGCTTGGCGTGCGCGGCGGGCCCGTTCATGCGGCCCGCACGGGTTTCGATGGGCGCGATGCCCAAGCGCCTGCCCAACTCAATCAAGGCACCGGTTTGGACGGTGTGGCGCTGGAGCCGGTGGTGGGGCGCTGCGGCGGCAGAGGCAGCATGGTGCTGGTCCGATTCTCTGCAGCAGGCGTTCGGCCCTCCGGCGGGGTCGTGGGGGGCGTTGGCAAGACGTAGGCTCCCGGGTTCACGGTGGACGGGATGGGGGCTGGGAAGGTGCTCCGACGGGCCGGGGCTCGCGGCTTGTCGGCGCCTTGACCCCCGTCGGGCAGCCACTCCCGGAAGGAGGGGGTGGGTGGCAGGGGCAGCGGGTGGTGGGGGTGATCGTCGCCATACGGCTGGGGGCTGAACAATTGACCCAGCGTTGGGCGGCGTTTGCGGGCAGGCGGCTCCACGACCGGTACCGCGGGTTCTTGAACGGCTGGTTCTTCGGTCACCGGGTCCGTGGGCTCCGGCTTGTTCACACCGTCGCTGGCCTTGGTGAAGAGGCTTTGCGCGTGATGCTCCGCCTGGGCGGCGATCTTGTGGGCCTGGGCTTCGGCGCGGGCGCGCCAGAGGTCTTCGGGACGGGTGGCCGGGCCTGGTGCGATCTCGGGATCGGGCACCGGGTGCTGCGCCGCTGGGGAAAATTGCGGGGACCAGCGGGTGGAATGGTCTTCGGGGGCCGCCGCGTGCTGCTGTGCGGCGCGGCCGACCTGCTGGGAGCCATGGGGCAGGAACTCATGCAGATGGGTGGATTCCCCGGCCGCCTTGCCTTGCAAGACGCTGAGGGTGGCGCTTTGCGACACCTCGTCCTTGGCCTTCGTCTTGAACTGCAGGTTGTTGGCGATCCAGGCATCGTGGCTGTTCAACAGGGTGCGCACCTTCGCGCGATAGCCGTCGGCCTTGGCCTTCTGGGCCTGCGCGATGGCCTCCTGACGCGCCGCGTCGACCTTCTGGGCTGCCGCGGTGGCGAGCAGGTCTGTCGCGATCGCCTGCTGTTCCAGCGCCCGGGCTGGCTGGCCTGCCGCGGTGGCTTGCCGGGTGGCTGCGATGGCCAGCTGGCCTTGTGCCGTGTTCTGCCTGGCCGCCGCCGTGGCCTGCTTGGCGGCTTGCGCGGCCTTCTCGCCCACGTCGGTGGCCTGCTGGATCAGGCCCTGCAGCTTGTCGTAGGACTCGGCCGCCAGAGGGCGCAGCTTGGTCACCACGGAGAACGTCATGCCGGGCGCGCTGGCCTGCGCGGCCTGCACCAGGGTTTTCTGCAGGCGCAGCCAGGCGCGGCCGGTTTTCTCCTCTGCGGGGTCTTTCGGAAACCCGTCGCGCGCCGCCATGACCGAGACGAACTCGTGCATCCGGGGTTCCAGTTCCGCCAGAAAGTCGTCCAGGTCTTCGAACTCCCGGATCATCTGGGTCTGGTCCGCCCAGGTTTCGCCGTGGCGGGTCGTCACGCGCAAGGTGGTGTCCACGCCGCTGTTGGCCAGCTGCTTGCGAAATTCCAGGCCGGCCCCGCGCGCCTGGGCCGCCTTTTCAGGATCGTGCCTGGAGGCGGGCACCAGCCCCAGGCTGGCGTTGGCGCTCGCGCGGACATCGGCCCGGTGCTGCGCCGACAGTTTGTACTCTTCCACATTCAGCCCCGAGCGGCTTTCCGTCTGCACGGACCGGGAGCGCTGGTTGCTGCTGGCCATCCCCGCCTGCACGCCAACGCCGATGGCGCGCCGCGTGGCCTTGCGGTCGTCTTCGTCGCGGTCCCGGGACCCGCGCGCGCGCACCATGGCATTGGCGCCAACGGCCATCTCGGACGTGCGCGTGCGCTTGGTGTTGGACAACTCGGCCACGGCCAGTTCGGGAAAGTGCTTGAGCAGGTGGGCCAGCGGGTCCGACTCGGTGCCGCCGTCCGGTGGCAGGTTGCCGCCTTGGGTCATCGCAATGAGCGCATCCGCGAAATGGCGCCGCAAGGTGTCCTCGTGGGAGGCCGTGCGCTGCATGCGCAGGCTCACGCCCTGGGTCTGCGAGGTTTCCCCGCCCGCCTCCAGGCGCATGTCGAACCGCAGGGCAATGCCTGCCTCGCTGTCGTCGCCCAGGTTGAACTCATGGTCCTTGTGGCCCAGTTCGCCCCGCAGGCCCAGGCTGAGGCCGATGTTGGCGTTCTTGGAGTCGGCGGTCGCGATCTGCATCTGCATGGCCGCGCCGACCATGTTCAGGTCCATCGAGCGTTCGTGTCCCAGGCCGATGCCGGCGATCGGCGTGACCAGCTCCGGCGTGGCGGTGGTCACCGACACGGCCTTGCCCAGCTCCAGCTTGGCCAGCCGCGCATCGCTGCTCTTGAACTTCTCGCCCAGGCTGATGCGCTGCGCGAGCGACTTCATCACTTCGGCGGCGTCGGGCGGGCCGCGCAGGTCGTTGAACAGGGTCACCGTGTCGGACACGCACAGCTCGAACCGGTTCACGTGCACATCCCGCTGCAGGGCCTGCAGCGCGGGCGCGGCCTGCGCCACGGCATCGGCCACCGTGCGGTGCGCGCCGCTGCTGGACGCCGCGGCGGGGTCGGCCTGGGGCGGGCCCCACGGCACGGAGCGGGCCGCATCGACCAGGGTGCGCATCAACCGGCCTGCATCGTCGCCGGATTGCTTCATCTTTTTCCACGCGCTCTGCACCGACTCCGGCCACGACGCCTGAACGGTCTCGAAGGCCAGGTTGCGGGGCGGGCGCTCTCCTTCGGGCAGGGTTTGCAGCCAGTCGTGGGTGACCTTGTGTTCAATGGCCTCGAAGGTGTCGATGCGCAGGGACCGCAGGGCGGCTGCGGGCTTCACCTTGGCCAGCAGGTCGGCCGAGGCCGCCATGAGGTGGGCCAACGCCTGGGTTTGCGGAGATTCGGCGCCGGCCGCGGCCTTGGCGGCCGCGGCGATGTCCTTGAAGCCATCGATGGCCTCGTGGGCAATGTCATCGGTGCGCAGGCCGCGGGCGACCTGGGTGGGCCCCACCGAGGGCGACAGGGTGCCGTCGGCCAGGGCCCGCAGATCGATGTGATCGCCCAGCAGCCTCAGAAGGTGCCCGACATTGGGATGGGTGCTGCGCAGCGACTGCCAGTTGGCCGCGAGTTCGGGGGGCAGCCGGGCCATGCCTTGCGCCCCCAGATGGGCCTCCACTTTCTGGAAGAAGCTTTTGCCCAGGTGCTTGAGCGTGCTCTGGGGGGGCGGGGGCGTGTCCCCGCCCAGTCCCAGTTCCTTCAGCACCCCGAGCATCAGGGTTTCGGCCGGCTGCGCCCGGGCACCGGAGCGCGCCTGCAGGTCGGTGCGGATGTCGGCCGCCGTGCGGTGCAGCGATGCCACGGCCTCGTGGCGGCGCGGCAGCATGCCGTTCTCGCTGGCGGCGGCGGTCATCTTGCGCATGACCGACTTGCGCCACATCGTCGGCTGCGTACCGGGCAGCCAGGACGCGATGGCGGGCAGCGCGGGGGCCAGCAGCCCCTCCCAGTTCGCCGAGTTCTTGACGATGGCCTTGGGCAGTCCGCCCGTCAGCCAGTTCCGCAGCCGCCCCATCCGTCCCGAGGCGGCGCGCTCGTTGCGCTGGGCGGTCTGGTCGAGGGCCCCGTCGCTGAACTGAATCAGCCGCTGGCGCACCCGGTCGTAGCTGGAGCCTTTTTCCTTGGTCACGAAGCCGTTCTGCAGGCACTGGAACGCCTCGCGCTGCACCTCAGCCCGCTCGGGCGAAACCGTCGGGGCATTCCTTGAATGGACGTGCTCGACCGCATGTTCGACCGCGGCACGCAGCAAGGCGATGTCTGCCTTGGCTTCGGCGGCCCCGGCGCCCTCCTGCGGAGCCGACTGCGATGCAATCAACGCCGACATGGCCACCTGCAAGGCATCCTGCCGTGTGCCCGCAGCGGGCGGGACCGTCATCTTGGCCAGCATCCGCTGGCCGCCTTGCGGCAGGGCGATCGCGCTGACCAGCCGCAACAGCGGGGGCTCGGCCGGGCGGGTCTGCGGGTCCTGGCGGGCCGGCAGCAAGGCGTCGTTCACCAGTTCGACCAGGTGGGCGGGCGAGCTGTGCGCCAGCTCCTCCATCGCCTGCACCAGGCCCTCGGGGTCGGTGGAAAAAGCGTCGCGGGAACTGTTGACCAACAGCTCGACGCCCAGCACGTCCGGCACTTTGGCGCCGTGGTTCAGGGCGGCGATCAGGGTGCCGGTCGCTGCCTGCAGGCGCTCTTGCAAGGGCTCGGGCACGCTCTCCAGGAAGGCGGCCACCATCGTCGCACTGGCCGCGGTGGCCTGGTCCTTCGCGCGCTGTTCGGCCACCTTGCTGGCGTCGTTCAGTTGCTGCAGCGCCCCTTCCGTGTTCACGCGCTCTCCGTCGGGCAAGGACGCCTGGGTGGCGAGGTGGATCGTCGCCTTGGCCTTTTCGGCGTGCACCAGGCCTTCCAGGTGGCTCAGGACGATGGTCTCCGGCCCCGCCGTGCTGCCTTGGCCGCTCTGGCTGCCTTTGCTGGCGTTCAGCCCCTGGACGTCGTAGAACATGTCGAGCGCGTCGCTGGGCACGCTGGCGGGGCCCTTGCCCAGCGACAGCACGGACAGGGCCTGCTGGGTCCAGTACTTCGCCTTGCCCGCGATGCCGTCGTAGGGGCCCGGCTCCTCGGCGTCGAGGGCCTGCCCGGTTTCCACCTGGTGCAGCGCCTGCTGCACGGCCTGCGCCAGCCCGGTCTTGTCGGCATGCGGCAGCGGCACCCGTCCGTCCGCCTCGAACCGCGGCGCCTGCACCTGGTTGTGCCGCACCACCGGATGCTGGGTCTGCGTGCCCACCATCAACGGCCCCAGGCTGGCGTTGGCGGTGGTCTTGCCGCCCTTCCAGAGGCCCTTGAGCTTGGACAGGACGGTCCGGTCCGAGCGCTGCGCCATGTTGGCGGTGGTGTAGATCGCCGCTGATCCGCTCTTGCCGCGCGCGGGCAGGCCGTCGGGGCCTCGCAGGCTGGTGGGGCTGCGTTCCGGGGAGTCGGAGGCCGGGGAGGACGCACTGGCAGGCGTGGGCAAAGGCGTGGCGACCTGCCGGATTTCCCCCGAATTGTTGGCACGCATGGACTTGTCTCCCCTGGCTTTTATTGGATTCCATGGTTGTATACAAGTCCTCGTGGAGGCGGCGGCCATGCGAAGCCATTGGCCCGCAGGCGAACCGGCCGCCGCCACGAGCCGGCTGGGGCGCACACTTTGTGTTACCAACAATTGGGCTGCACGCAGGCCCGCGCTTTGCCGGGAGGCCGGCAAAGCCCTGCCGGCGCCTTAGAGCGAATGCGGCAGGTCGGGTGCGCGGGGCGTCGGGGGTGCCTGAGGGGGCTGCGGTGGCGGCACCGGCCGCCGCATCACCCGGCGCTGGAACCACTGCGCGAAGTCGTCCACGTAGGTGAACACCGCCGGCACCACCAGCAGGCTGAGCACGGTCGAGGTGATGAGCCCGCCGATCACCGCCACCGCCATGGGCGAGCGAAAGCTCATGTCCGCGCTGCCCAGCGCCAGGGCGATGGGCATCATGCCGGCGCCCATGGCGAGCGTGGTCATGATGATGGGCCGCGCGCGCTTGTGGCAGGCGTCCAGCAGCGCGTCCCAGCGGTTCATACCCTGATCGCGGCGCGCCACGATGGCGTACTCCACCAGCAGGATGGAGTTCTTGGTGGCGATGCCCATCAGCATGATGAGCCCGATGAGCGAGGGCATCGAAAAGCTCTTGCCCGCCACCAGCAGCGCCACGAACGCCCCGCCCAGCGACAGCGGCAGCGCCGCCAGGATGGTCACCGGCTGCAGGAAGTCCTTGAACAGCAGCACCAGCACGAGGTAGATGCAGATCACGCCCGTGAGCATCGCCAGGCCGAAGCTGGCGAACAGCTCGCCCATCATCTCGGCATCGCCCACGTCGATCAGGCGCACGCTCGCGGGCAGCTGGGCGACGGCGGGCAGCTGCTTGACGGCCTCGGTCACCTCGCCCAGGCCGCGCGCGCCCAGCTCGATCTCGAAATTGACGTTGCGCGAGCGGTCGTAGCGGCTGATGACGGCCGGCCCGCCCGCCACCTCCAGCGTGGCGACCTCGCCCAGCCGCACCGGCCCGCGGGCGCCCGGCACCGTGAGGCGCTCCAGCACCGACAGGTCTTCGCGCGCCGCGTTATCCAGGCGCACGACGATGGGCACCTGCCGCTGCGCCAGGTTCAGCTTCGGCAAGTACTGGTCGTAGTCGCCCACCGTGGCTACGCGCAGGGTCTCGGCGATGGCGCTGCTGGTCACGCCCAGGTCGGCGGCGCGCGCGAAGTCCGGGCGCACGGCGATCTCGGGGCGCACCAGGCTGGCGGTGGAACTCACGCCGCCGATGCCCGGGATGGTGCGGATGCCGCGCTCGACGGCCTGCGCGGCCGTCGCCAGGGCCTGCGGGTCTTCGCTGGCCAGGGCCAGCACGTACTTGTCGTTGGAGCCGCCCAGGCCGATCTTCACGCGCACGCCGGGCAGGTCCTCCAGCGCGGCGCGCAGCTGCTGCTCGATGACCTGCTTGCGCGGGCGCTCGCCGCGCGGGTCCATGCGCAGCGTGAGCGTGGCCTTGCGCGGGTCGCCCACGCCCGCCCCGGCGAACGGGTCGGCGCCGGCCGAGCCGCCGCCGATGGTGGTGTAGATGCTCTTCACATGGCCCACGCGCTGCACGCGCTCGGTGGCCTGCGCCACGGCCACGCGGGCGTCGGCCAGCAGGCTGCCGGGCGGCAGCTCCAGGTTGACCTGGGTCTGCGCGTTGTCGTCGGCCGGGATGAAGCCCGAGGGCAGCAGCGGGATCAGCGCGATCGAGCCGGCGAAGAACAGCAGCGCCCCCAGCAGCGTGATCACGCGGTGCCGCAGGCACCAGGCGGATGCGCGCATGTAGGTGTTCAGCCAGCCCGGCTCCTTTTCCTGCGCCACCATGGGTTTCATGATGTAGGCCGCCATCATGGGCGTGAGCAGCCGCGCCACCACCAGCGAGGCGAACACCGCCAGCGCCGCCGTCCAGCCGAACTGCTTGAAAAAGCGCCCGGCGATGCCGCTCATGAACGCGGTGGGCAGGAACACCGCGATCAGCGTGAAGGTGGTGGCGATCACCGCCAGGCCAATCTCGTCGGCCGCCTCCATCGCCGCCTGGTAGGGCGACTTGCCCATGCGCAGGTGGCGCACGATGTTCTCCACCTCCACGATGGCGTCGTCCACCAGGATGCCCACCACCAGCGACAGCGCCAGCAGCGTGATGATGTTGATGGAAAAGCCCAGCAGGTGCATGCCGATGAAGGCCGGGATGACCGACAGCGGCAGCGCCACGGCCGAGACGATGGTCGCGCGCCAGTCGCGCAAAAACAGCCACACCACGACCACGGCCAGGATGGCGCCTTCGTACAGCAGGCGCATGGAGCTGTCGTACTCGTCGCTGGCGATATCCACGAAATCGACCGTGCGCGTGAGGTGCAGGTCGGGCCGCTCGGCCTGGAGCTTGTCCAGCGCCCGCTGCACGCCCGCGCCCACCTCGACCTCGCTGGCGCCGCGGCTGCGCGAGACCTCGAAGCCGATCACCGGCTTGCCGTCCAGCAGCGCGGCGGTGCGCTGCTCGGCCACCGTGTCGCTGATGGTGGCCACCTGGTCGAGCCGGATGTGGCGGCCGTCGGTGAGCGGGATGTCCATGGCGCCGATCTCCTGCGCCGTCTGCACGGTGGCGATGGTGCGCACGGGCTGCTCCGCCCCCCCGAGGTCGGCGCGGCCGCCCGCGCTCTCGATCTGCACCTGGCGCAACTGGCGCGACACGTCCGCGGCCGTGGCCCGCAGGGCCTGCAGCCGCAGCGGATCGAGCGACACGCGCACCTCGCGCGTCACGCCGCCCACGCGGTTGACCGCACCCACGCCCGGCACGGCCAGCAGCCGGCGGGTGAGCGTGTCGTCCACGAACCACGACAGCGCCTCGTCGTCCAGGCGGTCGGATGCGATGGCGAACGCCAGGATGGGCTGGGCCGAGAGTTCGAGCTTGGCGACGATGGGGTCGCGCAGGTCGGCCGGCAGGTCGGCGCGCACGCGGCTCACGGCCGAGCGCACGTCGTCCACGGCTTCCTGCACCGGCTTTTCGAGCTGGAACTCGGCCGCGATGGTGGCCGTGCCGTCCACCAGGGTCGAGGTGATGTGTTTCAGGCCCTGCGTGGTGGCGATGGCGTTCTCGATCTTGCGCGCCACGTCGGTTTCCAGCTGGCCCGGCGCGGCGCCCGGCAGCGACGCGGTGACCATGACCACGGGCAGGTCCATGTCGGGAAAGTTCTGCACCTTCATCGCGTGGAACGACAGCATCCCCGCGAAGGAGAGCAGCACGAAGAGCATCGCGGCCGGAATCGGGTTCCGGATGGACCAGGCGGAGAGGTTCATGGCAGGTCCTTGCGGGCGGCAGCAGGGCCGCGGTGGCAACCGGGCAAAAGCATGTTTTGCTCCTTATTTAATAGCATGATGCCCTAGTGTTTATTGCGCTGGAGGCACTTTTTGTGCAGATCCTGCGGGAGCCGGCGCTGCGGCCTGCACCCGCACCAGGTCGCCGTCGTTCAGGAACGCGCCGCCGCGCTCGACCACCGTCACGCCCGGCTGCAGGCCCGAGACGATCTCCACCCGGTCGCCCGTGCGCTGGCCGGTCTGCACGCGGCGCATCACCACGCGGCTGCCCTCGCCGATCTCGAACACGCTGCTGAAGCCGTCGCGCACCACCACCGACGACTGCGGCACGCTGAGCGCGTCGCGCTGGCCGAGCAGAAAATCGCCCCGCGCGAACATCCCTGCGCGCACATCGGGGTGCAGTGGCAGGTCCACATAGACCAGGCCGTTGCGCGTCTGCGGATCGACCGTGGGGGCGATCATGCGCACGGTGCCCGGCACCTGCGCGCCGCTGGCGGCCGTCACGATCACCTGGCTGCCGGGGCGGATGCGCGGCAGGTCGCCCGAGGTGACCTCGGCGCGCCATTCCAGGCGGCCCTTGCGCACCATGCGAAACAGTTCGGTGCCCGCGCCCAGCACCGCGCCCACGGTGGCCGTGCGCGAGGAGATGATGCCGCTGTCCGGCGCCAGCACCTGGGCGTGCTTGAGCCGCAGCTGCTGCGCGTTGAGCGCCGCCTGGGCGGCCTCCACGCGGGCCTGGGCGGTCTCGCCGGCGGTCGAGTATTGCTGGATCTGCTGCTGGCTCAAAGCGCCGCTGGCCTGCAGCGTGCGGGCGCGCTCGGCGTTGGCCGCGGCTTCGGCGGCGCTGGCGCGGGCCTCCAGCAGGCTGGCCCGGGCCTGGGCCACGTCGGCCTGCAGCGTCTCGGGCGCGAAGGTGGCCAGCACCTGGCCGGCGCGCACCGTGTCGCCCACGTTCACGCGCACGTCGGTCAGGCGCAGGCCGCTGCTTTCGGTGCCGATGCTGGCCTCCTGCCACGCGGCGACGTTGCCGTTGGCCGGCAGGCGCTGCGCCAGCGAGGTGCGCGTGGGCTGCGTGGTGGTGACGGTGAGTGCGGGCCGGGGCTCGCCGGCCTTGGCGCTCTTGGCGTCGTCCGCCGCGCGCGAGGGGCCGGCGGCCATCAGCGCGCCGGCGGTGGCGAGCACGCACACGGCCAGCACGGCCAGCGCCGCGGGGAGGGAGGAGGGGGTGAGTTTCATGCGCTGCATGGGGGTTCCGTTCATGCGGTCAACGACGACGACTGAAGAAAAAGCGGGCGGTGCGTGCGACGGTGCATGGCGGCTCACCGTGCGGGCGCTGCGGAAGGGGCCAGGGTCGAGGCGGGCAGCGGCGCCGCTGCAGCCGCCTGCGGGGTGGCTTCGGCCTCCCAGCCGCCGCCTGCGGCGCGGTACAGGCCGATCCAGGCCGCCATGCGCTCTTGCCGCAGGGTGATCAGCGCAGTCTCGGAGGCCAGCGCCGTGCGGCGCGAGTCCTCCAGCTCGACCAGGCTCGCCAGCCCGCCGCGCCAGCGCGCCTCGGTGGCGGTGAACGAGGCACGGTAGCCGTCCGCGGCGCGCTGGGCATCGGTGCTGCGCGCCGCGGTGCTGGCCAGGCGCACCAGCGCCTGCTCGACCTCGCTCACGGCCTGGCGCACCGTGCCGCGGTACTGCTGCACGGCCGCGTCGTACTGCGCTTCGGCGGAATCCACCTGCGCCGCGCGCCGGCCCGCATCGAAGATCGGCAGCGACAGCCCCACCGGCCCGATGGACCAGGTGTTGGAGGTGATGCTGGCCCCACCCGTGCGCACCCAGCCGCGGCCTACCGAGCCGCTGAGCGTGAGGCGCGGCAACTGCTGGGCGCGGGCGCTGCCCACGTCGGCGCTGGTGGCCGCCACCTCGCGCTCGGCCGCGTACACGTCGGGCCGCTGGGCCAGCACGCGCGCCGGCAGGGCCTCGATGGCAAAGAGCGCGTCGGGCACCGGCGCCAGCGGCGCGGCGGCGGCGCGGGCGCGCAGCGCGGGTTCGTCCTGGCCGGTGAGGGCCACCAGGGTCTTGAGATCGATCTCGCAGGCCATGCGCTGCTGCTCGGCGCGCACGCGGCCTTCGGCCTCGCTGGCCTGCGCCAGGGCGAGCGTGGCGGGCGCGGTGAAGCCGGCCTGCTCGCTCAGGCGCGACAGCTGCGCGGTCTGCCCGCGCGAGGCCGCATCGGAGGCCGCCACCTCCGCCAGCGCCAGGCACTGGCGCCAGCTGCTGTACTGCGTGGCGACCTCGGCCGCGACGGAAACGCGGGCCTCGTGCCACTGCGCCTGGGCACCGGCCAGCCGCTGCAGCGCGGCCTGGTTGGCTGCGGCATTGCCGCCGAACAGGTCCACCTCCCAGCTCGCCTGCAGGGCCGCCTGGGCCGTGCTGGCCAGGCCGCCGACCTGCTCGTTCACGCCCCGGCTGGCACTGGCCTGCCCGTCCAGCGAGGGGAGCAGCGCGGCGCGCGCGGTCACCCGCGCCGCGCGGGCCTGGGCCAGGCGCGCCCGGGCCTGCGCCACGCTGGGGCTGATGTCCTGCGCCGAGGCGATCAGCTCGGCCAGCAGCGGGTCGCCGGCGCGCTCCCACCAGCGGGCCAGGTCGGCCACGCTGCCCTGGTGGGGCAGCGGCGCCTGCCAGCCGGCGGGCGTGGGCGCCTGTACGCGCGGGGCGGGGCTGGGCACGGCGCAGGCGGCCAGCCACAGAGGCAGGGTGAGGGCCAGCAGGGCGCGGGCGGTGCGGTGCGGTTGGGGTGTGTTCATGTCGGAAGAAGAAAGGCTCAGCGCGGCGGGTGCGCGGCGGGCCGGGCCGGCGCGGCGGGGCGCCGCGAGCGGATGGCGGTGGAGGGCGTGGCCGTGCGCAGCGCCTGCTCGGCCGCCACCATGGCCAGCGCGTATTCGGTGAGCCGGGCGGTCCAGGCGTCCACGGCTTGCGGGGTGGCCAGCAGTTGCGGCTCCATCATGGCCAGCACTTCCTGCTGGCACCAGATCTGAAAGGCCAGGCCGGTGATGGCCAGCACCAGCCGGTGCAGGTCGTCGTCGGGGCGGGCCACGCCCAGGTGCCGGCCCAGCAGCCGCACCATGGCGTCGTGGGGCTGGCGCACGTCCTGCTCGATTTCCTTTTCCCACTGCGCGGTGGGCTCCAGCATCTCGCGGATGTGCAGCCGCATGAACTGCCGGGCCATCTCGCCGTGCTGCAGCGGTGCCAGCACCCCGCTGAAGTAGCGCTGCATCGCCTCGCGCAGGTCCAGGCCGTCGCGGGTGAAGTCCGCCACCAGCGAGGGCATGTCGCCGAACGGCTCGGAAAACAGCGCGGCATACAGCGCGGCCTTGTCGCCGAAGTAGTAGCTCACGGCCGCCACATTGGCCTGGGCGGCCTGCGCGATGGCGCGGATCGATGTCTTGGCATAGCCGTGCTCGGCGAACAGCCGCAGCGCCGCGTGCAGCAGCCGCAGGCGGGCCGTGGGGGTGCCGGCGGCAGGATCGACGGCGAGGTCGGCAGCGGCGCCGGCCGGGGCGGCAGAGGGGCTTGTGGAAGACATCGCGGCGGATTAGACCACGATAAATCAAACGTTTGTTTTAAATTTGGCGAGCCCGCTGCTGCGCTGCAGCGCGTGGCCGGGCGGAAACACCTATCGAAATGGATGCGGTAACCGACGTATTTCGTCGGCTTTTCTGGCAAACTTTTTGTTGCAAATGGCAGTTTGGGTCCGTCTTGGGCCGGTTCGATCAAGGGGTCCGCATGTTCAGGAATCTTTCCATCCGGGTGGCGCTGCTGCTGGTGCTGCTGTTCTTCACCGGCGCGCTGGTGGTCTCGGCGGGGGTGGGCTGGATGGGCACGCGTGCCGGGGTGGTGGCCGGCGAGGTGCAGGACCGCACGGCCCGCGACATGCTCGCGCTCAAGCAGGCCGAGATCCGCATGCTGGACAACCGGGTGGCCCTGGCCGTAGGCCACCGCAACGTGCTGCGCGGCGACCCGCCCGAGAGCGTGCGAACGCAAACGGCCCGCGCCGAAAAAGCCATGCAGGAGGCGCGCACCATCCTGCAATCCATGGCGCAGGGCCTGCCCGCCGACTGGGCGCAGGAACGCCAGCTTTCCATGCAGATGCTCACCGCCTTCGACGCCTACGCCGCCCTGGTGCAGCGCGGCGCCGTGGGCCTGGCGGGCGGCAAGGATGTCGAATACAGCGGCAACGAAATCGTTGCCCAGCGCAACAAGCTGCTGGCGGACATGGATGGGCTGATGAAGCAGCTCTTCGATGCAGAAAGCCAGCGCGGCAACACCCTGCAGGCGCAGTCGGTGCGGCTGCTGCAGATCGCCGAGATCGCCGCCGGCGTGCTGGTGGTGGTGGGCGTCGTGCTGGCGGTCCTGTGCTGGGTGTTCATCCGCCGCAACGTGCTGGCGCCGCTGGACGACGCCGGCGCGCTGCTGGAAAAAGTGGCCCAGGGCGACCTGACCACGCGCATCGAGGTGCGCTCGTCCAACGAGATCGGCCGCCTGATGGGCGCCGCGCGCACCATGCAGGAGGGCCTGGCGCGCATGGTCACGCAGGTGCGCCAGGGCGTGGAAGAGATCCACACCGGCTCGCGCGAGATCGCGCTGGGCAATGGCGATTTGAGCGGGCGCACCGAGCAGCAGGCCGCGTCGCTGGAGGAAACCGCCGCCAGCATGGAGCAGCTGTCGTCCACCGTGAAGCAGAACGCCGACAGCGCGCGCCAGGCCAACCAGCTGGCCGCCAGCAGCATGGCGGTGGCCCAGCGCGGCGGCGCCGCGGTCGGCGAGGTGGTGGCGACGATGCAGGAGATCGCGGGCAGCTCGCGCCGCATCGCGGACATCGTCGCGGTGATCGACGGCATCGCCTTCCAGACCAACATCCTCGCGCTGAACGCGGCCGTGGAAGCGGCGCGTGCCGGCGAGCAGGGCCGGGGCTTCGCCGTGGTGGCCAGCGAGGTGCGGGCCCTGGCCCAGCGCAGCGCCACCGCCGCCAAGGAAATCAAGGGCCTGATCGACGAGTCGGTGGGCAAGGTGGGCGCGGGCTCTGCCCAGGTGGAGCGCGCGGGCGCGACCATGCAGGAGATCGTGGCCTCGGTACAGCGCGTGACGGACATCATGGGCGAGATCTCGGCCGCGTCCACCGAGCAGTCCTCGGGCATCGACCAGGTGAACCAGGCCGTGGTGCAGATGGACCAGGCCACGCAGCAGAACGCGGCGCTGGTGGAAGAGTCGGCGGCGGCGGCCTCGTCGCTGGAAGAGCAGGCCAAGCGCCTGCGCGAGGCCGTGTCGCAGTTCCGCGTGGAGGCGGGTGCGGTGCCGCTGGCGGCGCCAGCACCTGCGAGCCGCCCCCTGCCTGCCGCGCCACGCAGTGCGGCCCCGGTGGCGGCCCGCCCGGCGCCTGCGCACCCGGCTGTATCGGCTTCTCCTGCGGCGGCATCGGCAGCACCGAAGCCTGCCGCGAAACCCGCTGTGAAAGCCCCCGCGCTGTCCGCCCCGGCGGCCAAGCCCAAGGCCGCACCGGCCGCATCCAAGGCTGCAGCACCGCGCCCGGCCACCGCGCCGTCATCGCGCTCGGACGACGACTGGGAAACCTTCTGATGCCCCGCTGGAAAACACTATTAAATTGATAGCTAATGGTGGTTGATGGAAGGGCGCTGCAGGCCGATTCGATGCTTAGACTTTGACCGCGTGGGCCGGCGTGCTTTGGATGCCCAGCAGCCGCGCCGCATTGCCGTACAGCACCCGGTCGATCACGCTCTCGCGCAGGCCCAGCGCCAGGGCGTCCTCGATGGACTGGCCGATCGGCCGGAACGGGTACGACGAGCCGAACAGCAGCTGGTCGCCCAGAAAGCCGTTGGCCGCCTCCACATAGGCCTGGCTGCCGGGCTGGAACAAATACATGTCGGGCACCAAAAACACGTTGTCGTAGCGAAAGGCCAGGCCGATGGCCTGCTGCACGTTGGGCCACCAGCCGTGGTAGGCCACGATGGGCAGCTGCGGAAACGCCTGCGCCACGCGCGCGACCGGGGCCGGGTCGTTGAAGTGCAGGTCGGGCGAGGTCGGCCCGGTCATCAGGAACACGGGCACGCCCAGCTGCTGCGCCCGCTCGTAGATGGGAAAGTACACCGCATCGTCCGGGTGGCGCGGCGGCTGGCCGAAGCCCGGTTCGATGCCGATGCCCGCCAGGCCCAGCACCTTCACGGCGCGCTCCACTTCGGCCAGCGCGGCGGCCTCGCCCTGCAGCGCCGGGTCCACCGCACCGATGCCGATCAGCTCCGGCTGGCCCTGCACGATGGCATGGATGTCGTCGTTGGGCAGGTGCTGGCCGGGCGTGTGCCGGCCCACCACCACGGCGTGCGACAGACCGGCATCGCGCACCTCGGCCAGAAAGCCTTCGGGCGTGCGCGAGCGGGTGAAGTGCGCGTCGTCGCCGCGCGTGCCCACGCGCCGGTTCAGCCAGCGCGCCAGGTCTTCACCGGGCGAGCCGGGCGTCTTGCCGAAGAAGTCGTGCAGGTAGGCGGGCCGGCAGCGCATGTCGATCACGCGCGGAGTCGTCGTGGGCGCGCTCATCGCACGGCCTCCGGCACGGGGGCGGCGGCCGCAGGCCGGCTCGCACGGATATCGAACGCGCCGCCGGTCAGCGACTGGTCGCGCAGCGTCACCGCCTGCTTGCCGGGCAGCAGCGGAAACACCAGCTCGGCGAAGCGGATGGCTTCTTCCAGGTGCGGGTAGCCCGAGAGCACGAAGCGGTCCACGCCCACGTCCACGTATTCCTGCAGCCGTTCGGCCACCTCCTGCGCATTGCCCACCAGCGAGGTGCCCGCGCCGCCACGCACCAGGCCCACGCCGGCCCACAGGTTGGGGCCCACCACCAGCCGGTCGCGCCGGCCGCCGTGCAGCGCGGCCATGCGGCGCTGGCCTTCGGAGTCCATGCGCGCGTAGTTCTGCTGGGCGCGGGCGATGTCGTCGTCGGTCAGGCGGCTGATGAGGCGGCCGGCATCGGCCCAGGCCTCTTCGCTGGTCTCGCGCACGATGACGTGCAGGCGCACGCCGAAGCGCAGCGGGTGCCGGTCGAGATCGCGGCCTGCGGCGCCGGCGTGTGCGCGCACGTCGGCGATTTTTTCCGCCACGGCGGCGGGTGGCTCGCCCCAGGTCAGGTAGGCATCGACATGGCGCGCGGCCAGTGCGTGCGCGGCAGGCGACGAGCCGCCGAAGTACAGCGGCGGGTAGGGCTGCGTGGCGGGCGCGAAGAAGTTCTGCGCGCCCTGCACCTTGAGGTGCCGGCCTTCGAAATCGACCTTCTCGCCCAGCAGCAGGCGGCGCCAGAGGGTCAGGAACTCGTCGCTGGCCGCGTAGCGCTCGTCGTGGCTGTAGAACACGCCGTCAGCCGCCAGCTCGGTCGCGTCGCCACCGGGCACCACGTTCAGCAGCAGGCGGCCGGGGCCCAGCGCCTGATCGAGCGAGGCGGCCTGCCGCGCTGACGCGGTGGGGTTGCCGAGCGAGGTGCGCAGGGCCACCAGCAGCTTGATGCGCTGGGTGACGGGCACCAGGCTGGCGGCGGTCACCCACGGGTCCAGGCACGAGCTGCCGGTGGGAATGAGCAGGCCGTCGTAGCCCAGTTGCTCGGAGGTCACCGCGATCTGGCGCAGGTAGGCATTGGTGGGCGCGCGGCCGAAGTCGGAGGTGCCCAGGTAGCGCGTGTCGCCCGAGGTGGGCAGGAACCAGAAGAGGTCGGGGGTCGGACTCATGGGGAAGGGCTTTCGGAATCGGTGTCGGAGGGGAATTCGGCAGGGGGCGCGCCCGCATCGGCGCCGGCGCGGCGCGGCGCGCCGACCTCGCCCAGGCGGATCAGCCGCGCGCGCACCACGTTGCGGCTCAAGGCCAGCACGCGTGCGGCCTCGCTCTGGCTGTAGTGGCACCAGCGGAAGACTTCCAGCAGCACGGCGTCTTCCACCGTCTGGTAGAGCGCGGGCACATGCGCTTCGCACAGCTGGCGCACGGCCTGGCGCAGCAGCGGCAGGCCGGGGGGCGACGGGCTGGGGGCCTGCGGCGGCGCTGCTGCCGCCGGGGCTTCGGGCTCGGTGCCCGGCCGCGCGGTGCCGGACAGCCGCAGGTCGGTGGCGTCCAGCGTGCGGCCATCGCCCAGCAGCAGCGTGCGGTGGATGGTGTTCTCCAGCTCGCGCACGTTGCCAGGCCAGGGCGCCTGCTGCAGCGCGCGCTCGGCCGCGGGCGTGAGCTGCGGGCGCGGGTAGCCCAGGCGCCGGCTGTAGGCGTCGATGAAATGGCGCGCCAGCGGCACGATGTCGCCCGGGCGCTCGCGCAGCGTGTGCACCTCCAGGCTCACCACGTTCAATCGGTAGTACAGGTCCTTTCGAAAGCGCTGCTGCAGCACCAGTTCCTGCAGGTCCACCGACGCGGCGGCCACGATGCGCACGTCGATGGGAATGGGCTGGCGCCCGCCCACGCGCACCACCTCGCGCTGCTGCAGCACGCGCAGCAGCTTGTTCTGCACGGCCAGCGGCAGGTCGTTCACCTCGTCCAGGAAGATGGTGCCGCCGTGGGCCTCCTCGAACCAGCCGGGCTGCGCGCCGAAGGCGCCGGGAAAGGCGCCGCTTTCATGGCCGAACAGCTCCGAGTCCACCAGCGCCTCGGAAAACGCGCCGCAGCCCACGGCCACGAAGGGCGCGGCGCTGCGGGGGCTGCGGCTGTGCAGGTAGCGTGCGATCAGCTCCTTGCCGGTGCCGCTCTCGCCGGTGATGAGCACGCCGGCGTCGCTGGGCGCCACCTGCTCCACCTCGGCCAGCAGCGCCTTGGAGCGCGGGTCTTCGAAGATCCACGCCAGGCCGGCCTCGGGGGCGGCGGGCGTGGCGGTGGCGGTGCGGGCCGGTGCGGCGGGCCATGCGGGGAGGGTCGCCATGGTCTTCAGCCTGGAGTTTGAAAGCGATCGTGCCGGGCGATCACGAATAGAACGACGGTGCCGGCACCCTGGCGTGCAGCGCCCAGTCGCCCAGCTCCTGCAGCTTGTAGTCCACCGGGTCGTGCAGCGTCTGCGTGCGCAGGTTGCGCCAGAAGCGGTCCAGCCGCAGCGCGCCGTGCGTGGCGCGTGCGCCGGTGGTCTCGAAGAGCCGGCTGGTCACGTCCAGACCCACGCGGGTGGAGGCCACCTTGGCCGTCGCCACGGCCACGGCCACGCGGCCCCGGCCTTCGGCGTCCAGCGCGTCGCCTTGCGTCCAAGCGGCGTCGAACGTGGCGGCGGCCTGCGCGGCCAGCAGGCGCACGCTCTCCAGCCCCACGAAGAATTCGCCGTAGTGCGACTGGATGTAGGGGTCTTCGCTGGCGCGCTCGGCGGGCGAGCGGAACCAGGGCCGCGACTCGTTCAGCGTGTAGTGCCGCGCCTGCGCGAACGCGCCTTCGGCCAGGCCCAGGAACACATGCACGAAGATCAGCTGCGCCAGCAGCGGCCGCAGCGACGAGCGCGGCGTGGTCAGCGGGCCGGGGTCGCGCAGCAGCTCGTTGCCTTCCACGCGCACGTTCTCGAACAGGGCGCTGCCGCTGTCGGTCTGGCGCTGGCCGAAGCTGTTCCAGTCGCCGTTCAGGGTGATGCCTGCGCGGGCCGTGGGAATGGCGGCGATCAGCAACTGGCCGGTGTGTTCGTCGATGCCCGAGGCGACCAGCATCTCGGAATCCAGCGCGCCGGAGCAAAAGCTCTTCTTGCCCGAGAAGTCGTACCAGTCGCCGATGCGGCGCACCGCGGTGCGCGTGTCCAGCGGGTTGAGCGCATTGCCCCAGAACCATTGCTTGCGCGCCGTCTGCTCCAGCCACGGCACCCACTGCTCGGGCCGCGCGAACAGGCGCACGGTGGCCAGCAGCAGGTGGTGAAAGCCGTAGACGTGGGCCAGCGAGCTGTCGGCCTGCGCGAGGGTGCGCACCGTCTGCAGCGTGGTGGCCCAGTCGGCGCCCTGGCCGCCGTGCGCGGTGGGGATGGAGAGCGACAGCAGGCCGCTGGCGCGCAGCGCATCGCGCTCGGCCTTCGGCGTGCCGCCGCGGGCATCGCGCTCGGCGGCGGTGGCGGCGAACCGGTCGGCCAGCGTCTGGGCCGTTTGCAGAGGCGAGGCGGGCGTGGGGGGCGGGGCTTCGGGCGGGTGCAGTTGGGGGTCGCGTGAGGACATGGGTGGGGCGCCGGCAAAGGGGTGGGGGCGGTCAGGCCAGGGGCGCCCGCCGCCGCGAGTGGGTCCAGTGTGCGGAGTTGCGCGGGCTTGGCCACATGCGGAATTCGCGCGTGCTTATGCGGTTTTTGGCCGATGCGCGCGCCGCGGCCTGCCGGGCGGCCATAGGGCGCGGTGCGCCCTGCGTCGCCGTGGGCTGGGCCGGCCCGCCGCGCCATGCGCGCAGCGGCCTGCTGCGTGATTCGTGCGCAATTTGCTGCTTCCCTGCGGCGGCTGGTGCAGGCCAGCCGGCCGGTTTTCAGGGGCGCGTCAGCGGCATGTCAGAGGCGGCAGGTTTCTCATAAAAATAGACGAATAACGTTCTTGGCCGTGCGGCAAACCGCGCCCGATACTGCGCCGCACCATCACCGCATTCACCGGGAACCCACCACCATGCAACGACGCACCCTGCTGTCGGCCGGCGCCGCAGCGCTGGCCGGGCCACTGGCCTCGCACACCGCGCACGCCGCGCAGCCGCTGAAGGAACTGCGCCTGGACTACGCCACCTATTCGCCCTCCAGCCTGGTGCTGCGCCGCTTCGGCTGGCTGGAAGAGTCGTTCAAGCAGGACGGCACGGCCGTGAAGTGGGTGTTCAGCGCGGGCAGCAACCGCGCGCTGGAGTATTTGAATGCGGGCAGCATCGACATCGGCTCGTCGGCCGGGCTGGCCGCGCTGCTGTCCAAGGCCAACGGCAACCCGATCCGGGCACCGTACATCTTCTCGCGCCCTGAATGGACGGCGCTGGTGGTGCGCAAGGATTCGCCCATCCAGTCGGTGAAGGAACTCAAGGGCAAGAAGGTCGCCGCCACCAAGGGCACCGACCCGTACCTCTTTTTGCTGCGTGCGCTGCAGGTGGCCGGTTTGAAGCGCAACGACGTGGAGATCGTCGCGCTGCAGCACGCCGACGGCCGCACCGCGCTGGAGCAGGGCCGCGTGGACGCCTGGGCGGGGCTCGATCCGCTGATGGCCGCCAGCGAGCTGGATGCGGGCTCGCGCCTCATCTACCGCAACGTGGCGTTCAACACCTATGGCTTTTTGAACGTGCGCGAAGAGTTCCTGGCCCAGCGCGCCGCCGAGACGCGCCGCGTGCTGGCCGGCTACGAGCGCGCCCGCCAATGGATCCTGGCCCACACCACCGAGGCGGCCAAAATCCTGTCGGAGGAGGCCAAGGTCAGCCTGGAGGTGGCGCTGCTGCAGCTGAAACTGCGCACCGACCTGTCCAACCCGCAGCCTTCGCAGGAACACATCGCCGCGCTGCAGGGCGCCGCCCCGCTGCTCCTGTCCGAAGCCCTGGTGCGGCCCGGCACGGCGTTGAACCAGGTGGTGACCGACCTGGTGGACACGCAGTTCGCACGCAGCGTGACGAACGCGCCGGCGGCCTCGCCGGCCTGACCGCGCCATGTCCGCCCACCCGCAGGAATGGTCCGGCATCGGCCCGGCCTTGGAGCCCGTCCGCACCGCACCGCGCCGCCGGGGCTGGAGCGCGCTGGGCATGGGCTGGATCCTGCCGGCCGTAGTGTTGGCCGTGTGGGAAGGCGCCGTGCGCGCCGGCTGGGTCCGCCCGCACCTGCTGCCCGCGCCCACGGAAATCGTCCAGACCCTGATCGCCTTTGGCGGGCAGGGCCTGGCCAGCCATGTGCTGGCCAGCAGCGCGCGCGTGGCGGCGGGCTTTGCCATCGGCACCGTGCTGGCGATCGCCATCGGAGCGCTGGTCGGGCTGTCGCGCCGGGCCGAAGGGCTGCTGGACCCCACTTTCCAGGCGCTGCGCGCCATCCCGTCGCTGGCCTGGGTGCCGCTGCTGCTGCTGTGGCTGGGCATCGACGAGGCGTCCAAGATCGCCTTGATTGCCATCGGCGCGTTCTTCCCGGTCTACATGGGCGTGGCCTCGGGCTTTCGCGACGTGGACCGCAAGCTGGTGGAGGCCGCGCGCATGCACCGGCTGGGTTCTGTGGCCATGGTGCGCCGCGTGCTGCTGCCGGCGGCCCTGCCGGCGGTGCTGACCGGGCTGCGCAACGGCCTGAGCCTGGCGTGGATGTTCATGGTGGCGGCCGAGCTCATCGCCGCCACGCGCGGCCTGGGCTATTTACTGACCGACGGCCGCGAGATGGGCCGCGCCGACATCGTGCTGGCGGCCATCGTGCTGCTGGCGCTGCTGGGCAAGATTACCGACACGGGCATGGCCTGGCTCGAACGCCGGTGGCTGTCCTGGCGCGACACCTACGACACCGCTGCGCGCGATTGAGACGACGATGAATGCATTGCAAGACGCCGCGGCCCCTGCGGCCACCATTGCAACGGACGGGCCGCTGCGGCAGGCCCAGGATGCGAATAGCGGGCCGCTGCTGCAGGCCCAGGATGCGAATAGCGGGCCGCTGCTGCAGGCCCGCGTGCGCCGCAAGGCCTACGGTGACCAGCCCGTGCTGCAGAACGTGCAGCTGGACATCGCCCCCGGCGAGGTGGTCAGCCTCGTGGGCGCGAGCGGCTGCGGCAAGAGCACGTTGCTGCGCATCGTCGCGGGGCTGGACACGCAGTACGACGGCCACGTGCGCCTGGCCGGCGAGCCGCAGCAGGGCATCACGCAGGACATCGGCTTCATCTTCCAGGAGCCGCGCCTGTTCCCCTGGCTCACCGTGGCCGAGAACGTGGCGTTCGATCTGGGCCGCGCCGGGCGCAGTCACCCGCAGGTGCGCGAGCTGCTGGCCGAAGTGGGGCTGGCGGGCTTCGAAGACCGGCTACCGAAGCAGCTGTCCGGCGGCCAGGCGCAGCGCGTGGCCATCGCCCGGGGCCTGTTCACGCGGCCGCGCCTGCTGCTGCTGGACGAGCCCTTTTCCGCCGTCGATGCCTTCACCCGCGCGCGGCTGCAGCAACTGCTGGCCGAGGTGGCGCGCCGCCACGGCCTGGCGCTGCTGCTGGTCACGCACGACGTGGACGAGGCGCTCATCCTGAGCGACCGCGTGGTGGTGCTGGAGGCGCGCGCCGGGGCTGAGCTGCAGGTGATCGACAACCCGCTGCCCCGCCCGCGCCGGCGAGAAGACGCATCGCTGGGTGTCCTGCGCGTGCGGGTGCTGGACGCGCTGCGGCACGCCCACGCGTTCTGACGGGCGGGCCGGGGCGCAGTGGCGCATCCTGGCACTATATTTTTGATAGCAATACGCCCTAGTGGATCATGCGCTGGAGGCCGATTTGGCTTGTAAAACCCCTGGAAGACGGGCTGCTGACGCGCATCCCGTTTCCCCAGGGGCGCAGCCAGCGCCACGGCGGCTCCACCGGTCACCCACCACTGGCTACCGGCTGCGCAGCCAGCGCACCCACCGGTCGCCGCCGAACTGCACCAGCGACACCAGCGCGATCAGCACGGCGATGACGATCAGCATCACCTGCGTGTCGAAGCGCTGGTAGCCATAGCGGATCGCCAGGTCGCCCAGGCCGCCCGCGCCCACCGCGCCCGCCATGGCGGACGAGCTGATGAGCGCCACCAGCGTGATGGTGAAGCCGCCGACGATGCCGGGCAGCGCCTCGGGCAGATAGACGTGCCAGACGATGTGCCACTTGCGGCAGCCCATGGCCTGCGCGGCCTCGATCAGGCCCGGGTCCACCTCGCGCAGGCTCACCTCGGCGATCCGCGAGAAGAACGGCGTGGCGCTGATGGCCAGCGGCACGATGGCCGCCCACACGCCGATGGTGGTGCCCGTGACCAGCCGCGTGAACGGAATCAGCGCCACCAGCAGCACGATGAAGGGCGTGGCCCGAAAGCCGTTGACCACGCTGCCCACCCCGCGGTGGATGCGCGGCGAGGCGAGAAAGCCCCCGGGCGCGGTCACGATCAGCAGCACCGCCAGCGGAATGCCCGCCACGAAGGCGATGGCGGCCGAGGTGCCCACCATCGTCAGCGTGTCGGCCAACGCCTGGGTGTAGCGCTCAAAGGGAATGCTCAACGTCAGCGACATGGCCGATCACCTCGATGGAATGGGCAATGGCGCCAGGGCCTTGCACCAGGGATGAAAGCGGGGGCAGCGCCACCGCGCCGGGAACGGACAGCAACAGCCGTCCCTGCGCGTGGCCGCGGATGCGGTCGATGCCGCCATGCACCAGGCGCACCGGGCTGTGCAGGGCCTGGGCGATGCGCGCGAAATCGGGCTCCAGCCCGCCCTCGCCGGTGTAGCCCAGCCGCACGATGCGTTGATAGCTGCCGTGCGCCGGTGGCTCGGCCTGCAGCCGCGCCTGCAGGTCGTCGGGCAGGCCGTGCTGCAGCGGCGCCAGCAGCGCGCGCGTGGCGTCGTGCTGCGGCGCGCCGAACACCTTCCACACCTCGCCCCGCTCGGCGATGCGGCCCTGCTCCAGCACCAGCACCTGGTCGGCGATCTCGCGGATCACGCTCATCTCGTGCGTGATGAGGATGACGGTGATCCCCAAGCGCCGGTTGATGTCCCGCAGCAGTTGCAGGATGGAATGCGTGGTCTCCGGGTCCAGCGCCGAGGTGGCCTCGTCGCACAGCAGGATCTCCGGCGCCGTGGCCAGCGCCCGGGCGATGCCCACGCGCTGCTTTTGCCCGCCCGACAGGCGCGCGGGGTAGGTGCGGTGCTTGTCCGAGAGGCCCACCAGGGCCAGCAGTTCCTCCACCCGCTGGTGGATGGCGGCGGGCCGCCAGCCGGCCACGCGCAGCGGCAGTGCCACGTTGTCGTACACCGTCTTGGCGGCCAGCAGGTTGAAGTGCTGGAAGATCATGCCGATGCGCCGGCGCAAGGCCACCAGGCCATCGTCGTCCAGCGTGGCGATGTCGGTGCCATCCACCCGCACGCGGCCCGAGGTGGGCGACTCCAGACGGTTGATGGTGCGCAGCAGACTCGACTTGCCCGCGCCGCTGCGCCCGATGATGCCGAAGATGCTGCCGGCGGGGATCTGGAGGCTGATGTTCTCCAGCGCCGCCACCGGCCCGGCGGACGACGCGTACACCTTGCCGAGCTGCTCGAAGACCACGGAGCCCGAAGGTGCGCCGGCCTCCGCCGATGGTGCGGGCGGCGGTGCCGCCCCGGCGCGGGGCTGCGGTGCCCCGGCAGGCGCCGCGGCGGGGGAGGGGGCCGTGCCGGCAGCGCTGCGCCAGACGGGTGAAGGGGAGGCGGCGGTCAGGCTCATGGCGTCTTCCAGGGCAGCGTGTACAGCTGGGGGTCGTTGTTGAAGCGTGCGGAAACCACCTCGCGCACCTTGCGCGACTGCTGGAACAGCTGCACGAAGCGGGCGATCTTCGGGTCCTGCACCTTGTCCTTGCGCGCGACGAAGCCCATGGCATAGAACGAGTCGTCGATGCCCGAATACAGCAGCGCGCGGCTGGCCTGCTCCTTCTTGCCGGCGTTGACGAAGTAGCTGGGCCACACCACGGCCAGGTCCACGTCCTGCAGCGAGTGGATGAGCTGCGGGCCTTCGATCTCATAGAAGCGCAGTTTCTTGGGGTTCTCGACCACGTCGTTCACGCTGGCGCCCACGGCGTTGCCCTGGCGCAGCTTGATGAGGCCGGCTTTCTGCAGCAGGAGCAGCCCGCGCCCCTGGTTCACCGGGTCGTTCGCCACCGACACCTTGGCGCCCTCGGGCACGTCCTGCAGCCGCTGGATGCGGTTGGAGTAGATGCCGATGTTCTGCAGCAGGCCCAGGCCCACCAGCTGCAGCTGGTAGCCCCGTTCCTGGATGGCGTTGTTCAAAAACGCTTGGTGCTGGAAGAAGTTCAGGTCGATGTCGCCGTTGTTCACCGCCTCGTTGGGCAGCGTCCAGTCGGTGAACTCGACCAGCTTCACCTCCAGGCCCTGCGCGCGGGCCTCGGCCACCACGGCCTCCACCGCGTCGGAGGTGACGCCGGGCGTGGAGCCGATGCGGATCACGTCGGCCGCGTGCGCGGTGAGGGCGGAGGCAGCCAGCAGCCATCCCAGGGCTGCGGCCTTGAAGTAGTAGAAGCGGGGCGCGCGCATCATTGCTGCGTCCAGGTCAGCACGTACAGGCGCTTGTCGCCCGCGAAGGCGCGGTCGATGGCGGCCTTCACCGCGTCGGAGTTCTGGAACACCTTCACGAACTTCTGGATCACCGGGTCCTGCGTGCGGCTGGCTTTGGTGACGAACTGGATGGCGAAGCGCGCGTCTTCCACGCCCGAGTACGCGAGGCCGCTGGACGGATCGAACGCCTTCGATGCCACGATGAAGTGCGGATAGCCCTGGGCGATGTCCACATCGCCGGTGATGCGCACCAGCTGCGGGCCTTCCACCTCGACGAACTTCAGCTTCCTGGGGTTCTGCACGATGTCGTCCACCGTGCCGACGAAGCCCACGCCGGGCTTGAGCTGGATGAGCCCCGCCTTTTGTAGCAGCAGCAGGCCGCGGCCCTGGTTCACCGGGTCGTTGGCCAGGCCGACCTTGCCGCCCACCGGCACCTCGTTGATGGTCTTGTGCTTGAGCGAATACAGGCCGATGTTGGCCAGGAAGCTCGTGCCCGCGCTGGCCAGCTTGAAGCCGTTCTTCTGGATCGCGTTATCGAGGAAAGGCTGGTGCTGGAAGAAGTTGATGTCCAGGTCGCCCGAGTCCACCGCCACGTTGGGCGTGGTCCAGTCGGTGAACTCGGTCACCGTGACGTCGATGCCCTGCGCCTTGGCATCCTTGGCCGCGGCCGCGATGGCGTCGGCATAGACGCCCGGCAGCACGCCGATGCGCAGCTTGTCCGCCGCATGGGCGGGCAGGGCGCCCAGCACGGAGAGGGCGAAGAGGGGGGCGAGAAAGAGGCGATGGAGTGGCATGTCAGGGGCCGCGGCAGGCGGTCGTTGGGGTGGGAGGAATCGAAGGTGAGGAAGGCGTCGGGGGCGTGGGGGGGGGCGAGTTCAGGGATGCGTCAATGCGCGGCCTTGGCGAGCCACGGCAGGCTGTAGAGCCGCTCATTGCCGGCGAAGGATTTGCCGATCTGCGCGCGCACGGCGGGCGAGTCTTGATAGACCTTCACGAAGCGCTGGATGCGCGGGTCCTGCGCGTTGTCCTGGCGCGCGACTAAGCGAATCGCATAGGCCAGATCGTCGATGCCCGAATACAGCAACGCGCTGCCCGCCACCTGCGGACGGCCGGCATTGACGTAGTGGGCCGGATAGCCCTGGGCCAGGTCCAGGTCGTCGAGCGCGCGCACCAACTGCGGGCCTTCGATCTCGGCAAAGCGCAGCTGCTTCGGGTTGGCCACGATGTCGTTCACGCTGCCGCGCGCGCCCACGCCGGGTTTCAGCTGAATGAGCCCGGCCTTTTCCAGCAGCAGCAGGCCGCGGCCCTGGTTCACCGGGTCGTTGGCAACGCCCACGCGGGCGCCTTCTTTCAGGTCGGCAAAGCGCTGCACCTTGAGCGAATACAGGCCGATGTTGGGCAGCAGCCCCGTTGCCACGCTGACGAAGGTGTAGCCGCGCTCGCGGATGGCGTTGTCCAGAAAGGCCTGGTGCTGGAAGTAATTGAGGTCGATGTCGCCCGCGGCCAGCGCGGTGTTGGGCGCGGTCCAGTCGGTGAACTCGATGACCTTCACGTCCAGCCCCTGCTGGCGCGCCTCCTGCGCAGCCACCTGCACGGAATCGGCCAGCGAACCGGGCGTGACGCCGATGCGCAGCGGTGGCGCGGGTGTTTGCGCGGTCGCCGCCGCGGCAGCGAAGGCCGCGAGCAAGGAAAGAAGGCGTCGGGCCAGGCGTTTCATGGCTGTGCTTCCAGCGCGGGATGGGCTTGGGGTGCCAGGTGGGTGGCTGCGCTGGCAGGCCGGCGCCGGAACGCATCCGCCGCATGCCGGGCCGGCAGCCGGTCGCCCTCGCCGAAGAGGCGGCTGCGCAGCGTGCCTTCGGCGTATTCGGTCTTGTAGGCGCCCCGGCTCTGCAGCTCGGGCACCACCCAATCGATGAAATCCTCGTAGCTCTCGGGCACCACGGTGCGGCTCAGGTTGAAGCCGTCCACGCCGGTCTCGGCCACCCACGACTGCAACTCGTCCGCCACCTGCTGCGCATCGCCCACGATGGCGGGGTAGCGGCCGCCCAGCGCGAAGAGTTCGAGCAGCTTGCGGCGCGTCCAGCCCTGCTGCTGGGCCGTGCGGCTGACCGATTCGATGGCATTGCCGGGCGAGTAGTCCACCGGCGCGTCCAGGTCGTACTGCGCGAAGTCGATGCCCGTGCTGGCGGCAAAGTGGGCCAGGCCCGCCTCGCGGCTGGCATAGCGCAGGTAGTCCGCGTGCTTCTCGCGCGCCTCGGCCTCGGTGCGGCCCACCACCACCGCCGCGCCCACGAAGACCTTCACGTCATCGGGCCGGCGGCCGGCCCGCACCAGTTGCTCGCGCAGGGCCTGCACGGTCTTGCGCGCGGCCTCTTTGTTGGGGGGCGAGATGAACACGCACTCGGCATGGCGCGCGGCGAACTGCTGGCCCCGGCCCGAGCTGCCGGCCTGGAACAGCACCGGCGTGCGCTGCGGCGACGGCTCGCTCAGGTGGTAGCCCTCCACATCGAAATAGCGGCCGTGGTGCTGCACTTGGTGCACGCGCGCCGGGTCGGCGAACACGCGCGCCGCCTTGTCGCGGCGCACCGCGCCGTCTTCCCAGCTGCCTTCCCACAGCTGGTAGAGCACCTCCAGGTATTCGTCCGCGCGCTCGTATCGCTCGTCGTGCGGCAGCTGCTGCGGCTGGCCCATGGCGCGCGCGGCGCTGTCCAGGTAGCCGGTGACCACGTTCCAGCCGATGCGGCCTTGGGTCAGGTGGTCCAGCGTGGAAAAGCGCCGCGCCAGCAGGTAGGGCGCCTCGTACGACAGGTTCACCGTCACGCCGAAGCCCAGGTGCTGCGTGGCGGCGGCCATGGCCGGCACCAGCAGCAGCGGGTCGTTCACCGGCAATTGGATGGATTCGCGCAGCGGCACGTCCACATTGCCCTGGTACACGTCGTAGGTGCCCACGATGTCGGCCAGGAACAGTCCGTCGAACAGGCCCCGCTCCAGCGTGCGGGCCAGGTCGGTCCAGTAGGGCAGCGTGCGGTAGTCGGTGCTGCGGTCGCGCGGGTGCGTCCACAGCCCGTGGTTGATGTGGCCCACGCAGTTCATGTTGAACGCGTTGAGCAGGATGTGGCGCGTGGCTTGTGTCACGGTCGTTCCTTGTGCGGGGGGGGCTCAGCGCTTCAGCCAGGCCAGGCGGTAGAGCTTCTGGTCGTTCAGGTAGAAGGCGTGGATCGCCTTGCGCACCGCGTCGGAGTTTTGGTAGATGTTCAGGAACTGCGCGATGCGCGGGTCCGCCGCCTTGTCCTTGCGCGCCACGAACTGGATGGCCCAGGAGTCATCCTCATTGCTGGTGTAGGCCAGCCCCCGGGTCGCATCGAACGCCTTCGACGGAATGATGAAATAAGGAAAACCCTGCGCCAAGTCCACGTCCTGCGTGGCGCGCACCAGTTGCGGGCCTTCGATCTCGATGAACTGCAGGTTCTTCGGGTTGGAACGGATGTCGGCCTGCGTGCCGAGCAGCCCGGTGTCCGGGCGCAGCGTGATCAGCCCGGCGTGCTGCAGCAGGCGCAGAGCGCGGCCGATGTTGACGGGGTCGCTGGCGATGGCGACCTTGGCGCCGTTGGGCACGTCGGCCAACGATCTATGTTTGGTGGAATACAGCCCCAGGTACGACAGGATGCCGGGCTGCACGCTGACGAAGTTGAAGCCCTTGCTGCGCACGGCGTTCGCCAGGTAGTTGCTGTTCTGGTAGTAGTTCAGGTCGATGTCGCCCGACTCCAGCGCCACGTTGGGGGTCGTCCAGTCGGTGAACTCCACCACCTGAATGTCCAGTCCCTGGGCCTTGGCCTCCTTGGCGGCCACCTCGACCGAGTCGGCGAAGATGCCCGGCACCACACCGATCTTGAGCGGTGCGGCCAAGGCGCTGCCGGCGAACAGGGCCGCGCCGATGAACGTGGAGAACGTGAAAAGAGCGTGCAGAAAACGGCGTGGCTTCATGATCGTCGCTGGGTTTTGAAGAGAAAAAATCAGATCGCGCCGTGGCGCGGCGGAATGCGGCCGTTGAGGTGGAAATTGCCGATGGCGTGGTACTTCCAGCGCACCGGGTCGTGCAGCGTGTGGGTGCGCGCGTTGCGCCAGAAGCGGTCCAGGCCCTTCTGGCCCGTGGTGGCCGAGGTGCCGCCCAGCTCGAAAAGGCGCGTGCCCGCGTCCAGCGACGCCGTTGTGGTGAGCGCACGCGCCTCGGCCACGGCGATGGAGGCCTCGGCCACGCTCTGCTCGGTGGGGTCGGCCTGGGCCGCATCCACGAAGCGGCCGGCGCGGCGCACCAGGGCCTCGGCCGCGCGCAGCCGCACGGCGGTCTCACCCACCTGCTGGATCAGCAGCGGGTCGTCGGCGGCGCGCTCCACGCGCGCATCGATCCAGGGCCGGGCATGCTCGCGCACGAAGGGCAGCGTGGCCGCGAGGGCCCCCCGCGCCAGCCCCAGGTCGATGGCCGCGTGCAGGATCTGCGCCAGCGGGCCGATCGTGGTGGGTCGCTCGAACGAGGCCAGAAACGGCACCACCCATTCGGCCTCGACCCGCACGTCGTCGAACTGCACCGAGCCGCTGCCCGTCACGCGCTGGCCGAAGCCGTCCCAGTCATCGGTGACGTGCACGCCCTCGGCGGTGCGTGGAACGAAGGCAAGGTAGGTCACGTCGCGCCCGTCTTCCCTCGCCACGACCAGCGTGGGAATCCAGTGCGCATAGAGCGCGCCGGTGCAATAGAACTTGCGCCCCTGCACCCGAAAGCCCTCGCCATCGGGCACCAGGCGGGTGCGGCGCTGGAAGTCCTGGTGGCCGATCTCCGCCAGCGCATTGCCGAAGCGATCGCCTGCCAGCACGCGGCCGTAGAAGAAGCGCTTTTGCGCGTCGGTGCCGCCCACGCGCAGCACCTCCAGCGCGTAGAAATGGTTCTGCGGAATCTGGCCGATGGAGCCATCGGCCGCGCTGACCAGCGCCGTGACCTCGGCCAGCGTGCCGGCCGATACGCCCGGGCCGCCGTACTCGCGCGGCACGGTGATCGACCACAGGCCGCTGGCGACGAAATCGTCCAGCGCGTCCCAGGGCAGCAGGCGCTCGCGGTCACGCTGGGCCGCGCCGGGGGCGATGCGCGCGGCATAGCGCTGCGCGGCGGCAATGGCCTCGGTGTCGGTGGCGATGCGATGCGGCGGCCGGGCCGCAGGCAAGGCCGGGGCGGGCTCCGCCGGCGTGGACGCGGCTGCGAGCGGTTCAATGGATTGCAACAAGGCCATGGGTTCGCTTTCAGTTCCAGGAATGCCGCGCGGGCAAGGCGCCATTCAGGCGGTGGTTGCCGATCAGGTGCAGCTTCCAGCGCACCGGGTCGTGCAGCGTGTGCACGCGGGCGTTGCGCCAGTGGCGGCCCAGGTTGGGCGCGGCGCGCGTGGCGGCCGAGCCGGCCAGTTCGAACAGCTTCTCGCTCGCCTTCAGCGCGATGCGCGTGGTCAGCACCTTGGCCTCGGCCACGGCCACCGAGGCGCGGGCGCTGTCCTCCGCGGTGAGGGTGTCCTGTGCGGCCAGGGCGTCGAACAGCTGGCCGGTCTCGCGCAGCACCTCGCGTGCGGCATGCAGGTCGATCTGCAGGCGCCCCACGTCGGCGATCACGTAGGGGTCGTCGTGCGCGTGCTGCACGCCCGAATCGACCCAGGGCCGGGCGCGCTCGCGCACGAAGCGCTGCGCATCGGCCACGGCCGCTTCGGCAATGCCCTGGTCGATGGAGGCCTGCAGCAGCTGCGAGGTAGGGCCGTAGAGCCCTGGCCGGTCGGCCAGTTGCCACAGCGGCAGCACGTCGTCGGCAGCAACCGGCACGTCGTCGAACACGACAGTTCCGCTGGCGGTGGTGCGCTGGCCGAAGGCGTCCCAGTCATCCACCACGACGACGCCCGGCGTATCGCGCGGCACCCAGGCCTGCACGGCACGGCCCGCGTCGTCGATGGCGCGCACGGGAATGCGGTGCGCGAAGAGCGCGCCCGTGGAATAAAAGCGCTTGCCCGTGAGGCGCAGGCCGTGCGGCGTGGCACGCAGGCGCGTGCCGCTTTGCAGGATGGTGGCCGCGCCGTCCACCTTGCGCTCGGGCCCGGCATTGCCCAGCCGCCGGCCGGCCAGCACCTCGCCGTAGAAGCGCTGCTTCTGCGCCTCGGTGCCGATCTCGCGCAGTACGCCCAGCACGCCGAAATGGTTCTGCGGAATCTGCCCGATGGACGGGTCGGCCGCGTTCAGGATCACGAACACCTCGGCCAGCGTGGTGTAAGAAACCTGCGCGCCGCCGTAGGCGCGGGGCACGGTGATGGCCCCTAAGCCGCTGGCGGACCAGCGTGTGAGTTCATCCCAGGGCAGGCGGCGATCGCGGTCGCGCTCGGAGGCGCCGGGCTCGAATTCAACCACCAGCCGGTGCGCGGCGGCGATGGCTTGCGCATCGGTGGCGATCCGCGCCACGTCGGTAGGAATCTCGGGCAGGTGTTGTTGCAGTGCCGGTCTTGCAGTCATGCCCTGATTGGAGAGCGAGACGGCGCTGCGTGGTGCGAAGGAATCGGCGCATCGATATGCGGGATTCGTTGTGGGGTTGCGCTGCTGAGGGTGCGCGTCGGACAGGTTGCCGCTGATGGGCTTTGTGCCACGTTCGTTGCGGCGCGTCCTTTAGAGGCTGGATGTGCCGTTTGCGGGCGTTCAAGTCATGTCGACATGAAAGACTTCAAAAGTTAGCTCCGTCATTCCCGCCCCACGACCCTGCGGTAAGAGCCAGCAACCAGTGCCAAGCGACGGTCGTTTTTACCGAAATTTGCGTGTTCACTTGTATTGCTGACAGGTATGCAAAATTAACATGTGGCGAGAAAACAGCAACGACGCGGCGTAGTGCAGAATTGAAGATTCTTATGGCTAAACGAGTTCTTGCAAAAGTAAAACCGGAGGTGCTTTCGTGGGCGCGCGAATCCGCGGGCTTTGAGTTGCACGAAGCGGCCACTGCGATCGACATTCAAGAAGCGCGGCTTTCTGAGTGGGAGCTCGGGTTGAGCGCCCCAACAATTCCTCAACTCCGCACATTGGCCACCCTTTACAAGCGGCCGCTCAGCGTGCTCTTTCTGCAGGAAGTGCCTACTGGTTTTCAAGTCCTGAGCGACTTCCGACGTCCGGGTCGCGGCCCCATGCGCTACTCACCAGAACTCACGCAGGAAATTCGGATTGCTCATCAGCGGAGGGAGTTGGCAAAGGAACTGCTTGCCGACATAGGAGAGGACGCCCTTGCGGTTCGGGCACTCCTAGACTTGAAGATGGACCCGGAGGCGGCAGGCAAGGTGGTAAGGGACTTTCTTAAAATATCGGATGCTGCCCTGAATAAATTTGGAGGCGATGCTGAAGGTCGAATCGCGCTCAACTTCTGGCGAGCCGCCATTGAACGGGTCGGAGTACTCGTCTTTCAAGCCACACGGGTCAGTGCAACTGAGGCATCCGGTTTTGCCTTGTCCTATCCAGACCTACCGGTGGTAGTGATCAATCGCAAGGATCCCCCTACGCGAAGACTCTTTTCCTTGCTCCACGAGTTCGCGCACGTCCTTCTGCAACAAAGCGGTGTCTCGGATTTGGAAATTGATATCTCGAAGCCCGTTGTCCAACCTGCTATCGAATTATTCTGCAATGCAGTTGCGGCTGCTTCGCTCATGCCACGCGACGTTCTTCTCCTTGACCCTGTGATTTCGAGCCACGGACGCTCGCACGAATGGACCGATGAGGAGATCGCCTCTATCGCAAAGCGATTTGGTGTTAGCCGCGAGTCATTGATCATTCGCCTAATTACCCTTCAGCGAACCGACTGGCCTTTTTTTCAACGAAAGAGGACGCAGTACCGCATCGAGTACGAAGAACAGAGGCAACGGCAAGCCGCTGCACCCCCGAAGCCAATTCCCCGAAACATGCCTCAGGAGGCGCTTTCGAATTTTGGACGCCCGTTCATTGGGCTAGTGATAGGAAACTACTTTCAGGATCGACTGACCTTGAGCGAGGTATCTGGCTATTTGGGTCTTCGTACTAAGCACGTCGAAAAACTGCAACGCTTGGCTTTCGGGATGTAATGCCGTCGAAACAAATTGCCCGCTATAGCATCGATTCAAGCTCGCTGATTCACGCGTGGTGGCGCGCGTATCCACCCGAGAACTTCGCATCATTTTGGGTACGGCTAGATGAAATGGCTGATGCTGGAATCATCGTCGCCTCTGTTGAAGTCCACAATGAACTCAAGAAGAAGGATGACGATATTCACGAATGGTGCAAAAAGCGATCGCCTAACTTCTGCGTCGAGATTGACGAGAATCAACAGGATCACCTTGCGCATATCCTTGGCACCTATCCACGACTAGTCGACACAGTAAAGGGACGCTCAGAAGGTGACCCGTTTGTCATCGCACTTGCGCGGTCGTTCGAGTCGCCCCTTTGCGTAATTTCGCAAGAAGGGCCGGGCAAGAAGAACAGCCCTAAGATTCCGGACGTCTGCTTAGCCGAGCGCATCCAATGTGTGAACTTGGTCGACTTCATTCGCGCTGAAGCGTGGCGCTTCTAGATTTTTCCGGTGCTGCCTTGATGGGCCGTGTCCACGTAGCCGGCCACGCCGCTCCAGTTACCTCCAAGTCGATGAAGGTCACGCCGCCCGATTCGGTCAGCCGTGGCCCCAGCCGCCGTGGCAGCGAAGACCCGCATGACACACGGCTCAAGCTGCGAGCGCCTGCGCACTCTCCCCAAAGTAGAAGTACCGAATGCCGTCCCGCTCCCGCAGCGCATCCGCCGGCTCCGACAACACCGCCCGCCCCGCATCCAGCACCGTAGCCCGATCCGCATACTGCAGCGCCACCGCAGAGTTCTGTTCGGCCACCAGCAGCGTCAAACCCTCCTCGCGGTTCAGCCGCTTGAGCTGCGCGAAGATCTCCTGCACCACGCGCGGCGCCAGGCCCATCGAGGGCTCATCCAGCACCAGCAGGCGCGGGCGCGACATCAGCGCGCGGCCGATGGCGGTCATCTGCTGCTCGCCGCCGGATGCCAGGCCCGCGGGCGTGCGCCGCTTGTCCCGCAGGCGCGGAAAGAGGGCGTACACCCGCTCCAGGTCGTGCACGATCTCGCCGCGCCGCGCGCTGCGGCCCAGGGCGCCGGTGACCAGGTTGTCTTCCACCGACAGGCTGGGAAAGCAGTGCCGGCCTTCCAGCACCGGCACCAGCCCGGCGCGCACCAGGGTGGCCGGGCTGGCGTGTGCCACGTCCTGCCCGTCGTAGGTGATGCGTCCGGCGGTGACCTGCCCGCGCTCGGCCGGCAGCAGGTGCGACACGGCCTTGAGCGTGGTGGATTTGCCGGCGCCGTTGGCGCCCAGCAGCGCGTGGATCTCGCCGGCGCGCACCTCGAAGCCCACGCCGTGCAGCGCAGCGATGGCGCCCTGGTAGACGGCCTGCACTGCATCGACGGTGAGTAGCGCGGGGGGCGGGCTCGCCATGGCGTTCACTCACCCACTCAGGCCGCGCGGGCCAGGGGTCGCGCCTGCGCCGCATTGGCCGCACCGGTATCGGTCGGCGTCACAGCCACCGCCGTGGGCCGGCCGGGGCCGGCGCCGATCTGCCACACGTAGGGCGGCTCGGTGCCGTTGATGTGCCAGTCGCCCACGATGCGCGCCTTGTAGATCACCGGGTTGTGCGACGCCACGGTGCGCGCGTTGCGCCAGTGCCGGTCCAGCGACTGCGCGCTGCTGGCGGCCGATGCGCCCAGCCCGTTGAAGAACTGGCTGGCGGCGCGCAGCACCAGGTCGGTGAGGGCCACCTGGCCCTGCGCGGATTCCAGCTCGGCCTCGATGTTGGCCTGCTTCTCCTGCTCGGGCGTGCCGTGCCAGTGCGCGTCGTAGGCGCGCTGGGCGGCGAAGGCGGCGCGCACGGCGGTGGCTTCGGCCGCATAGGCGATGGCCGAGACCTCGCCCACCACCTGCTGCACCTGCACGTCCTGCGCCACACTGGGCGCGTTGCCGGTGCTGAAGATGCGCTTGCGGCCGCGCACCTGGGCGGCCGCGTCCCGCGTGATGGCGCGGGCGATGCCGGCCAGCGTGGCCAGGTGGAACAGTTGGTAGAAGGCCGTCTGGTACTTGAAGCGGTCGGCAAAGGCAAAGAGGTTCTCGGCCTCCACCTCGGCGTTCTCGTACACCGAGGTGCCGCTGCCGGTGGTGCGCTGGCCGAAGCCGTCCCAGTCGTCGTGGTGCGTCACGCCGGGCTGGCGCGCGCGCACGGCGGCGATCACGTCCAGGCCGTCCCCGTCGCCCGGGCCGTCGCGGCGGGCGTACAGGTCGATCCAGTCCGCGAAGATGCTGCCGGTGCTGTAGAACTTGCGGCCGTTGACCACCCAGCGCCCGTCCTCCTTTTGCGTCACGCGCGTGATCACGTCGCCGATGGTCACGTTGCCCACTTCGGTCCACGCGTTGCCGGCCAGATCGCCGTCTGCGAAGCGCCGCAACCACACGATGTTGGCCGCGTCGCGCGGGGCGTTGAGGCGGTCTTCGACGAAGGCGAAGTGCCCGCGCAGCGCCTGCACGATGTTGGAGTCAGCCTCGGCCAGTTCCACCAGCAGTTGAAAGAGCTGCGGCAGCGTGGCGCCGTCACCGCCGTGCTCGACGGGCACGCGCAGGGCGCCGAAGCGTGCGTCCTTGAGCCACTGGATGGCGTCATGGCCCAGCTGGCGCTGCTGCTCGCGCTGCAGCGCGGTGGCCTGGATGCGCGCGAAGATGGGGCGGTACTTTGCAGCAATGGCTTCGTAGTCAGGGCCAAGGATGGAAGGGGTGCGATAAAGGTCGGTCATGGCGTCGCTCCTGGTGGGAATGAAAGAAGAAGTTCAGTCGTCGATGCTCTGGCGCACCTTCACGTTCTTTTCCTTGGCATAGGCCAGGGACGACTTTTCGATGATCGGGCGCAGCAGCTTCCAGTCCGGCGCGATCCAGTCGGAGACGACCTTCCACTGCGTGCCGTCCCATTGCTGAAAGGCCACACGGCCGTCGCCTTCGTGGTTGTCCCAGGTCACGTGGATGGAATGGAACAGGCCCTTGGCGCCCAGGGCGGCGGCGCGGGCTTCGTCGATCTTCAGGTTCTCCAGGCCCCAGCGCACTTCGTCGCCGGTGAGGGTGCGCTTGCCGAACTTCGCCTGCGCGATGCGGATGGCTTCGACGTTCAGGATGCCGTTGAGCACGCCCAGGTTGTGATACACGCTGCCGATGCGCTTCTTGTCCTGCAGGTTGCCCTTGCCGGCGTCATACACCGTCTTCACGATGTCCTGCAGCACCGGGTACTGCGTGCCGGGCGCCACCGAGGTGATGGCGACGTAGCCCTTGGCCGCGTCGCCCGCGGGGATCACGTCTTCCTCGGAGTTGGACCAGATGTTGCCCACGATGCGGTCAGCCGGAAAGCCGGTCTTCTGCGCGGTCTTGAGCGCCACCGGGTTCATCACGCCCCAGCCGCGCAGCACCACGAAGTCGGGCTTGGCACGGCGGATGGTCAGCCACTGCGACTGCTGTTCGTTGCCAGGGTGCGGCACCTCGATCTGCTGCACCGTGAAGCCGTACTGCTTGGCCAGCAGCTCGTAGATCGGAATGGTCTCCTTGCCGTAGGGCGAGCCGTGGTACAGCACCACGATCTTCTTGCCCTTGAGTTGGTCGATGCCGCCAGCCTTCGTTCCCAGGTAGTTCACGATGCCCGAGGTCTCGCTGTACGGGTTGACCAGCAGCGGAAAGATGTACTTGAACACGCGCCCGTCGGTCGTGTCGGTGCGGCCATGGTTGATGGTGAGCAGCGGCACCTTGTCGGCCGTCACCCGGTCGATCAGCGCATAGGCGATGCCCACCGACAGCGGGTTCCACGCGGCGATGCCGGGGCGGGTCTTGAGGCGCTCGTACACCTCCACGCCGCGCTCCACCTCGTACTGCGTCTCGCCTTCCTCCCAGGTCAGCTTGACGCCGCCCACGCCGCCGTCGCGCGTGTTGACGAGGTTCAGGTAGTCGATGAAGCCGCCGAAAAAGCCCGTGCCGCCGGCCGCGTAGGGGCCGACGCGGTAGCTCTGCAGCGGGAAGAACTGTTCCTGGGGTTTGGCGGCCTGGGCCTGCGCGGCCTGCAGCCCGGCGAGCGCCAGCGCGGCGGCCAGCAAGGCGGTTTTCAGATGGCGGACGAGGGACATGCGATGCGCTCCTGTGGAGAGAAAGGAAGAGGGGAATGGCGGGGTGCGGGAAAGGAACCGGTCAGGCGCCCTGCGGGGGCGGCGGCCGCGTGCGCTGTAGCCGAGCGACTGCCCGTTCCCACAGCGCCGCCAGGCCGCGCGGCTCGGCGATGAGAAAGCCCACGATGATCGCGCCCAGGGCGATGCGCTGGCACAGCTCCAGCACGCCCGAGTCGAACCACTGGCCCAGCAGCAGGCTGCCCAGGCGCGAGAGCAGCAGCGGGAACACGACGATCAGGGCAGCGCCCAGGAAGGCGCCGCGCAGCGTGGCCAGGCCGCCAATGATGACGATGAAAAGGATCTGGAACGAGCGGTCGAGGTTGAAACCCGCCGGCTCCACCGTGCGCAGGTAGACGAAGCCCCACAGCACCCCCGCCACGCCGATCACGAAGGACGACAGCGCAAAGGCCAGCAGCTTGGCGCGCAGCACCGGCACGCCGATTACGCGGGCGGCCAGCTCGTTGTCGCGCACGGCGATGAAGTGGTGGCCGGTGGGCGTGCGGGTCACGCGCCAGACCAGCGCCGTCAGCACGGCCACCACGGTCAGTGCGAACAGGTAGCGGCCCGTGGGCGCGTCGAAGGCCACGCCCGCCACGGCGATGGGCGGTGCGTCGATCACGCCCGAGGGGTTGTGGTTGCTGAACCAGCCGAATTTCGTCAGGGCCCACTGCACGAAGAACTGCGCCGCCAGGGTCGATACGGCCAGGTAGAAGCCGCGCAGCCGCAGGCTGGGCAGGCCGAACACCACGCCCACCACCGTGGCGGCCACGCCGCCCAGCGCCATGGCCGCCAGCAGCGGCAGGCCCTCGACGCGCAGCTGAAAGTTGTAGGCCGCATAAGCGCCCACGGCCATGAAGGCGGCCGAGCCCAGCGACAGCTGGCCCGCGTAGCCGGTCAGCAGGTTCAGCCCCACGGCGGCCAGCGACAGGGCCAGGAAGGGGATCAGCAGCGCATCGAACACGTAGTCGGTGGCCAGCAGCGGCACCACGCCGTAGGCCAATGCCAGCGCGATGGCGGGCGTGGCCCACAGGGGCCAGAGGGTGCGAGGGGTGCCGGGTTGAAGGGTGGGGGTTGCCATGGCGTCAGGCCCTTTCCACCGGCCGCTGCCCGAACAGGCCACCGGGCCGCACCAGCAGGAACAGCAGCGCGGCGGCGTAGGCGAACCAGCTTTCGATGCCGCCGCCCACGTAGGCGCCCAGGTACACCTCGGCCAGCTTTTCCAGCGCGCCGATGACGAGCCCGCCCACGATGGCGCCCAGGATGGAATCGAACCCGCCCAGCACCAGCACCGGCAACGCTTTCAGCACCACCAGCGACAGCGAGAACTGCACGCCCAGCCGCGCGCCCCACAGCAGCCCGGCCACCAGCGCGATCACGCCCGCCGCGGACCACACGGTGGCCCAGATCACCGGCAGCCGCAGGCCCACGGCCAGCGCGGCGTAGGTGTCGTCGGCCACCGCGCGAAACGCCAGGCCCACGCGGGTGTAGCGAAAGAACGCCGACAGCACTGCGACCATGACTGCCGCCACGCCGGCCGCGAACAGGTCGAACGTGGAGACCAGCACGCCCGCGATCTCGATGGGTGCATCGGAAACGCCCAGCTCCAGCGAATGCACCTGCGTGCCCCACACCAGCTGGGCCACGCCCTCGATCACATACGATAGGCCCAGCGTGGCCATGAACAGCGTGATGGGCGGCTGGTTGACCAGCGGGCGCAGCACCACGCGTTCGATGGCCAGGCCCAGCACCACCATCAGCGCGAAGGTGATGGCCAATGCCAGGGCGAACGGCAATCCTCGCTCCACCAGGCTCACGAAGGTCAGCGCCGCGAACAGCAGTTGCGCACCCTGCGCGAAGTTGAGCACGCCCGAGGTCTTGTAGATCAGCACGAAGCCGATGGCCACCAGCGAATACATCACGCCGGACAGCAGCCCGCCGATCAGCACCTCGGCGAGGAAGGCGAAGTCGAAGCCTTCCATCACGGCGCCTCCGCGGGCGGCGTGGGGGCTGGCTCCTCGTGCGCCACGCCCAGGTAGGCATCGATCACGGCCGGGTCCTCGCGCACCTCGGCCGGTGTGCCGTCGGCGATCTTGCGGCCGTAATCCAACACGGCCACGCGGTCCGACAGGCCCAGCACGATGCCGATGTCGTGCTCGATGAGCACCACCGCCGCGCCGTGCCGGTCGCGCGCGGCGCGGATCAGCGCGGCCATCTCGCTCTTCTCGCCCGCGCTGGTGCCGGCCAGGGGTTCGTCCAGCAGCAAGAGGCGTGGGCGTGCCACCAGCGCGCGCGCCAGCTCCACCCGCTTTTGCAGGCCGTAGGAGAGGCCGCCGGCCAGCCGGTCCTGCACGCTGCCCAGCCCCAGGAAGTCGATGGCTTCGCGCGCCTGTTCGCGCGCATCGCGCCACTCGCGGCGCGCCCGGCCCCAGCCCAGCACCTGCTCGGCAAAGCTGGCCCGGGCCGCATGCACGCGGCCCAGGGCGATGTTGTCGCGCACGGAGAGGCCCTTGAACAGCGCCAGGTTCTGGAAGGTGCGCGCCACGCCCAGGTGCGCCAGCCGGTGTGTGGGCACCTGCGCGAACGACGCGCTGCCGATGTGTACGCGGCCGGCGTCGGGCCGGTACAGGCCGCAGATGATGTTGACCAGCGAACTCTTGCCCGCGCCGTTGGGCCCGATGATGGCCCGCAGCTCGCCCGGGGACACGCGCAGGTCGATGCCGCGCAGCGCGTGCACGCCGCCGAACGACAGGTCGATGCCCTGCAGTTCGAGCGCGGGCGGGGCGGCCGGTGGCAGGGTGCCGCCCGTGGCCGCGCCGGCGCGCTCGGCGCTGCGGCGTGGTGCAGCAGGTACCGTGGCGGGCGGGGCCAGGGTGCCGTCGAACAGGGTGCTGGACATGGTGGTGCGGGGCTTTCCGGGCAAGGCTGCGCCCGGCGCCGCGTCGCGCAGGCGAGCGGCGCAAGGGCGTGGGCGCCAGTGGAGGGTGGGCGGCGGCGGGTGGGGCGTTGTGCCTGTGCGGGTCAGGCGGCCACGGCCTCGGCGGGCTCGCCGATGGCGGCCCCGGCGGGTGCGCCCAGGCCCTGCGCTTCCAGCTCGCGCACCAGCGGCAGCACCTTCTCGCCGAAGTACTCGACCTCTTCGATGAAGTGCAGGAAGCCGGCCAGGATCAGGTCCACGCCCACGGCCTTGAGCGCCACGATGCGCTCGGCGACCTGGCGCGGCGTGCCGATGAGGTTGGTGCGAAAGCCGTCGTTGTATTGCACCAGGTCCTCGAAGGTGGATTTGGCCCAGTTGCCTTCGCCCTCGGGCGAGGATTGGCCGGCCTGCTTGGCCGCGTCGCCGAAGGCGTGCACCGCCTCCACGTGGGCGTGGTCGATGATGTCTTTCAGCACCGCGCGGGCCTCTTGCTCAGTGTCGCGGGCGATGACGAAGGCGTTGATGCCGATGCGCACGCGGTGGCCCGTCTCGGCGGCCTTGGCGCGGATGTCGTCGATCTGCTTTTTCACGCCCTCGGGCGTGTTGCCGTTGGTGAAGTACCAGTCCGACACGCGCGAGGCCATGTCGCGCGCGGCGCGCGAGCTGCCGCCCTGGAAGATCTCCGGGTGGGGTTTTTGCACGGGCTTGGGGCTCAGCGTGTAGTTGTTGAAGCGGTAGAAATCGCCCTTGAAGGTGAAGTTGTCCTGCGTCCAGATGCCCTTGAGCGCGCGGATGAATTCTTCGGACCGCCGATAGCGCTCGTCATGCTCCAGCCAAGGCTCGCCAATCGCCTGGAACTCGCCCTTGAACCAGCCGCTCACCACATTGATGGCGATGCGCCCGGCGCTGATGTGATCGATGGTGGCGATCTGCTTGGCCACCACGGCGGGGCTCCACGGCCCGGGCAGGATGGCGGCCAGCACCTTGAGCTTCGTCGTGGCGTGCAGCAGCGCCTGGCTGAACGACACCGACTCGTGCTGGTACTCGGCGCCGTAGCCGGCCGTGAAGCGGATCTGCGTCAGCGCGTAGTCGAAGCCGGCCCGCTCGGCCGCCTGCGCCAGGCGCTGGTTGTATTCCAGGCTCCAGTCGGTGCGCTGGGCGATGGTGCTGACCACCAGCCCGCCGCTGACGTTGGGCACCCAGTAGGCGAACCGGATGCCTTCGGAAGAGGCGGCGGAAGAAGTCGTGTCGTGGCTCATGGCGATGCTCCTGGACAGGGGAGAGGGAATGGGGTGGTCGGCGGGGTTCAGGCCGCCTGCGCCAGGCGCAGCGCGGGCGTGGCCTGCGGCGCGATGCCGACCAGGGGCGCCGCGCGCTGCACTGCCAGCACGATGCGCTCGCGCAGGGCGGCGCTGGCGATCTCGTAGCCCTGGAAGTCCTGCTCCGAGGCATACACGCCCAGCGGCAGCGTGCGCGCCTGGAAGAAGCTGAACAGCGGGCGCAGCTGGTGGTCGATCACCAGCGCGTGGCGGTCGCTGCCGCCGGTGGCGGCCAGCAGCACGGGCACGTCGATCAGCGCCTCGTGGTGCACGAAGTCGAACAGGTGCTTGAACAGGCCCGTGTACGAGCCGCGATAGACGGGGCTGGCCACGATCAGCAGGTCGGCCGATTCGATGGCGGCCAGCTCCGCTTCGACGGCGGCCGGCAGCTGGCTGCGGTAGAGCGCGCCGCCGATCTGCGGGGCCAGCGGCCCCAGCTCGATGGTGTGCGCCTCGATGGGCAGCACCTCGCTGAGGGCGGCGATCAACTCTTCCACCAGCACCAGCGTGCGCGAGGGGCGCTGCACATTGCCGGAGACTGCCACTACCTTGAATTTGCGCGTCATGGGATCGAACCTTCCTGGGATGCCCGGCGCGACCATCGCGGCGGGGGTATGGAATGGATTGAAGACCCAGCGGCGCGCCAGCGCTGCAAAGGAATCGGCGCATGCTTATGCGGAATCCGTGCGTGCGGGCAAGTGGTTGATTTGCAAGGGAAAACCCGCAATTCGGGCCGAAGGCCGGCGTGGCGGCAGGGCGCAGCCGCTTCGCCCCGGGTGCGGCAGGGTTGCCCGCCCAGCGGCAAATTGCGCAGTTTGCTGCGCAGGTGCTGGCGTGGGAGCAGGCCGCCGGCGTGGATGGCCCACCCGCCCGTGCGTGGGCACGCGCCTGTCGCACCGCCCTGTTGCACCGCCTTGTCGTTTGCTATTATTTATATAGCAACAAGGGCATGTTCCACTAGGGCGTGAAGGCGATAAGACCTCGAACGCCCGCCCGGGATCAGCCGGCGAACACCGCCTGCCACAGCGCCAGCACCGCGTCGCGTTCGGCCTGCAGCGTGGCGGGGTCCACGCGCGTGGGCTGCTCGTTCAGGCGGGCCCGGTGCTGCACCTGGCGCAGCGTGCGGTAGGCCGTGGCGGCGGCGGTGCCCACGCCGTCGGGCAGGAAGCCGGCAGCCTCGGCGCGCTGCAGCAGGGTGATGTTGCCCCGGTTCTCGCGCAGGCTGGGGTGCGTGGCGGACTGCGACAGCACCAGGTACTGCAGGGCGAATTCGACATCCACCATGCCGCCCACGCTGTGCTTGACGTCGAACTGCCCGGCCGGCACCGGGTGGGCTGCGCGCACGCGCTCGCGCATGGTGACGACTTCCTCGCGCAGCGCGGCGGGGTCGCGCGGCGCGGTGATGACGGCCTCGCGCACCGCGTCGAAGCGCTCGCGCAGGTTGCGGCCGCTGCCCGCCGCGGCCTCGCTGCCTTCGGGCAAAGGCGCGAGCGCGCCGGGCGGGGCCATGTCTTCGGTGCCCAGCAGGAAGCGCGCACGCGTCATGGCCTGGTGCTCCCAGGTCCAGGCGGTGTTGCTGCCGCGCCGTTGCTGGTAGTTGGCATAGGCGGTGAAGCTGGTCACCAGCAGGCCGGAGCTGCCGTTGGGCCGCAGGGCCGTGTCGATCTCGAAGAGGTCGCCCTCGGCGGTCTTCACCGTCAGCCAGTTGATGAGCTTGCGCACGAAGGCCGAATACACCTCGGGCGCGCGGTCGTCGTCGTCGTCGAACACGAAGACGATGTCCAGGTCGCTGCCGTAGCCCAGCTCCTTCCCGCCCAGCTTGCCGTAGCCGATGATGGCGAACTGCGGCACCTCGCGGTGGCGGTTCTTCAGGCGGCTCCAGCACCACTGCGCGGTCACGCGCAGCACGCTGTCGGCCAGGGCCGAGAGGTCGTCGGCCACCTGCTCCACGGTGATGCGGCGCTCCACGTCGCGCGCCAGCGTACGGAAGGTGTCGGCATGGTGGGCGCGGCGCAGCAGGTTCAGCAGGGTCTCGTCGTCGTCCTCGCCGGTCGATTGCAGCGAGGCGATGCGCAGCGCCAGTTCGTGCTCGAAGTCCTGCGGCACGAAGCGTTCGGCCAGCAGCGCGTCGCCCGCCAGCTCGTCGATCACGCCGGGGTGCTGCAGCATGTAGCGGGCGGGCCACAGCGCGGCGCCCAGCAGGTGCAGCAGGTGTTCGTGCACCGAGGGGCGCTCCAGCAGCAGCGCCAGGTAGATGTCGCGGCGCAGCAGCGATTCGAGCCAGCCGATCAGCCGCACCACGGCGTCCTCGTTGACCTGGCCGTCGGCCAGCCAGCGCGCGGTGCGCTGCACCAGCCGCAGCAGCCGCTCGCGCGACTCGTCGCTCAACGACTGCACGCGCGGGTGCGTGCGCCATTCGGCCACACGCTCGCGCACGGTGGGGGGCAACTGTTCCAGCACCGCTTCCAGCTCGGGCGCGGCCGGTGCGCCGGCGCGGGGGCCGCCGCAGCCGCCCTTGGTGCATTGCTTCTTGCCGGCACCGCCCAGCAGCGTGTCGAACTCTTGCGCCACCAGTTCGCGGTGCGCATCGAGCTGGTGCAAAAAGGCGCAGCAGCCCAGGCCCAGGGTCTGGGCGATCCAGGCCAGGTCGTCGTCGCGCGTGGGCAGCACATGGGTCTGCTGGTCGTCCAGGTACTGGATGCGGTGTTCGACCTGCCGCAGGAAGGTGTAGGCCGCGGCCAGCGCGTCGGCCGTGTCCTGCGACATGAGGCCGGCGCGGGCCAGCCGCTGCAGGGCCTCCAGCGTGGGGCGGCAGCGCAGTTCGGGAAACTGCCCGCCGCGCACCACCTGCAGCAGTTGCACGATGAACTCGATCTCGCGGATGCCGCCCCGCGAGAGCTTCACGTCGTTGGCGCGCTCGGGGTGGCCGGCGCTGCGCTTGGCCGCATGGTCGCGGATCTGCCGGTGCAGCGAGCGCAGCGCGTCGAACACGCTGTAATCCAGGTAGCGCCGGAAGACGAAAGGCAGCACCACGCCGCGCAGGGCCTGCACCGGCTCGCCGATGACGCTGCTGCGCGGTGCGACCACGCGGCTCTTGAGCCACGCGAAGCGCTCCCATTCGCGGCCATGCACCTGCAGATATTCCTCCAGTGCGGCCAGCGACACGGCCGCAGGGCCCGAGTTGCCGTTGGGCCGCAGCGCCAGGTCGACCCGGAAGACGAAGCCGTGCTCGGTGGTATCACCGATCAGGCCGTAGATGGCCTTGACGGCGTGGCCGAAGTATTCGTGGTTGGAGATGCGGTTGCGGCCCTCGGCGTTGCCGGCGGTCTCGCCGTCGTGTTCGTACACGTAGATCAGGTCGATGTCGCTGGACACGTTCAGCTCGCGCGCCCCCAGCTTGCCCATGCCGATGATCCACAGCTCCACCGGCTGGCCTTCGGGGCCGCGGGGGGCGCCGTGGCGCGCATCCAGTGCTTCCCGGGCCTGCGCGCAGGCCTGGTCCAGCGCCAGTTCGGCCAGCTCGGTGGTCGCCCGCGTGATGTCGGGCAGCGGCGCGCCCTGCTCGCAATCGAGGCGCATCAGCCGTTCCATCACCACCTGCCGCAGGATGCGCAGTGCGGCGCCGGTGTCGTGCCCGCGGGCCCGCAGGTCGGCCAGCGCCTCGGCCATGGTGGCCCGCGTGGGGGCGCCGGGCGGCAGCACGGAAAACTCGTCGGCATAGCGCCGCTGCAGCCGCTGGTGGAAGCGGGAGTGGGATGCCAGCGGGCCGTCGCCGATGGCGTCGGGGGGAATCTCTGGAACGTCAGTGCAAGACAGCGGCATAGCAAGGGCCCAGGGCCTGAAAACCGTACATAACGACACCGTTTGATGCTGAACCCGCACAGCGGGCGCGGGTCATAATTCCCTTCGCATCCCAACCCACCAATGATTGAACAGCCACCGAACCCCTCACGCCTGCTCCGATGCCTGGCAGGTCTTGCGCGGTGGTCCCTGGGCTTGCTCATCGCCTTCTGGCTGCTGGTAGCGGCCGCCTGGGGGGTGCTTCACGGCTGGATTGTGCCGCGTATCGGCGATTTTCGTCCGCAGCTGGAGGCCCATGCCACACGCGCGCTGGGGGTACCGGTGCGCATCGGCTCGCTGTCGGCCCGCTCCGAGGGGCTGGTGCCCACCATCGAGCTGAACGACGTCGCCCTGCTCGACCCCCAGGGCCGCGAGGCCCTGAAGCTGCCGCGCGTGGTGGGATCGCTGTCGCCGCGCTCGGTGCTGCGCATGGGGTTCGAGCAGCTGTACATCGAACGGCCCGAGCTCGATGTGCGCCGCATGGCGGACGGGCGCATCTTCATCGCGGGGCTGGCCTTCCGCCAGAGCGCGGGGGGCGACAGCGCCGGGGCCGACTGGCTGTTCTCGCAAGCCGAAGTGGTGCTGCGCGGCGGCACCGTGCGGCTGACCGACGAAACGGGCCAGGCGCCTGCATTGGCGCTGGGGCAGGTGGACCTGCTGCTGCGCAACCGGGGCTGGCGCCACGGCATGCGGATCGAGGCCACGCCGCCGCCGGAGTGGGGCGACCGGTTCAAGCTCACCGGGCAGTTCCGCCAGCCGTTCCTCACGACGCACGGGGGCTCGTGGCAGCAATGGACTGGGCAGCTGTTCGCCGATTTTTCGCGCGTGGACGTGGCCCGGCTGCGCCACCATGTCCACATCGATGGCGTGCAGGTGGCCGAGGGCCGTGGTGCGCTGCGCGCGTGGATCGACTTCCAGCGCGGGCAGTTCGTCGGCGGCACCGCCGACCTCGCCCTGGCCGGGGTGAACGCCCGCCTGGGCGAGGGCCTGGAGCCGCTGGCGCTGCAGTCCGTCGCGGGCCGGGTGGGCGGTCGGCGCCTGTCCGACGGGTTCGAGTTTTCCACCGAGGGCCTGCAGTTCACCACGCAGGATGCGTTGCGCTGGCCGGGCGGCAATCTCATGGTGCGGCACACCGGCATGCAAAGCGGCCGCGAGCAGGGCGAGCTGCGTGCCGACCGCCTCGACCTGGCCGCGCTGGCGCAGATCGCCAGCCGCCTGCCGCTGGATGCCGCCGTGCATTCCGCCCTGGCCGACTACACGCCGCGCGGGCTGGTGGAGGAGGTCAAGGCCACCTGGCGCGGCCCGCTGCGCCAACTGCAGCAGTACCAGGCGCGCGGCAAGGTGACCGGGCTGGCGGTGGCCGACCAGCCGCGGCCGGAGGGTCTGCCCTCCCATTCGCCGGGTCTGCGCGGTGCGAGTGTGGAGTTCGACGTGTCGCAGTCCGGCGGCAAGGCCACGCTGGCCATGGTGGATGGCGCTTTGGTGCTGCCCAAGGTGTTCGAGGAGGGCACGGTGCCGGTGGACCGCCTGTCCGGCAATGTGCGCTGGCAGATCGATGGCGAGCGCATCGCGGTGCAGGCCAGCGAACTGCAATTTGCCAACACCGATGCACAGGGCGAGGCCCGGCTGAACTGGCATACCGGCGATGCCGAGCGTGCCGGTGCGCGGCCGCGGTTCCCGGGCGTGCTGGACCTGTCCGGCACCCTGAGCCGCGCGGACGGCACGCGCGTGCATCGCTACCTGCCGCTGTCCATTCCGCAGGAAACACGCCATTACGTGCGCGACGCGGTCACCACCGGCACGGCCAGCAACGTGCAGTTCCGCGTGAAGGGCGACCTGCACGACATTCCTTTCAACACCTCTGGGCAGGGCGACTTCCACATCGCCGCGCGCGTGAAGGACGTGACCTATGCCTATGTGCCGCCGCGCCTGCAGCACGCCAACGAGGCGCCCTGGCCCGCGCTCACCGAACTCACCGGCGACTTGATCTTCGACCGCTCCACCATGGCCGTGAAGGGCGCCAGCGGCAGTTTCGCCGGCACGCCGAAGCTGCGCGTGAACAAGGTGGAGGCGCGCATTCCGGACCTGGCGCACACGGTGGTCGCGGTGAACGCCGATGCGCGCGGCCCGCTGGCGGACATGCTGTCGTTCGTCACCACCTCGCCGCTGGCCCGAATCACCGGCAATGCGCTGGACAAGACCACCGCCAACGGCACCGCCGACCTGCAACTGGCGCTGTCGCTGCCCATCAGCCACATCGACCAGTCCAAGGTGCAAGGCAGCGTGACGTTGGCGGGCAACGACGTGCGCATCGCACCCGACGCGCCGGCCATCACCCGCGCCCGCGGGGCCGTGCAGTTCACCGACACGGGCTTTACCTTGGCGGGCATGCAAGGCCGCGCGCTGGGCGGCGACATGCGCCTGGAGGGCGGCATGCGCGCGCTGCCCGCCGGGGCGTTGCCGGTGGAGTCCGCCGTGCAGGTGCGGGCGCAGGGCGTGGCCACGGCCGACGGGCTGCGCCAGGCCTCGCAATGGCCGGGCCTGGCGCAACTGGCACAGCGTGCGAGCGGCAGCACGCCCTACACCCTGGCGCTGGGCGTGCGCCGCGGCACGCCGGAGGTGCAGGTCACCACCACCTTGCAGGGCCTGGCGCTGGACCTGCCGGCCCCCTTGGGCAAGACCGCCGAGGCCTTGATGCCCGTGCGGTTCGAGACGCAACTCACGCGCGAGTCGCTGGCGGCTGCGGCGGGCAACGGCAGCGCCAATGGCCCCGGCACGCCGCCCTTGCATGAGCACATGGCGCTGGACCTGGGCGCGCTGGGTTCGGTGACCTATGTGCGCGATATTTCCTCGGCCACCCAGCCGCGGGTGCTGCGCGGCGCCATCGCGCTGGGCCTGGCGCCCGGCGAGGCCGCGCCCCTGCCCGAACGCGGCGTGGTGGCCAATGTGCAGATCGCCGATCTCGACGCCGATGCCTGGCACGCGGTGCTGCATGGCAGCGGCCCTGTGCCGCCTTCCGCTCTCGTGGCGCCGCCCGCCTCGGCACCGGCTTCGGCGGCACCATCCGGCAGCGCGGCGGGCAATGGGGCCGTCGCGGCCCCTTCTGCCATGCAGGACTACCTGCCAACGCAACTGGCCCTGCGCGCCCGCCAGGTGGACTTCCAGGGCCGCACGCTGCACGGCGTGGTGATGGGCGGCTCGCGCGATGGCAACAACTGGCGCGCCAATGTGGACGCGCAAGAGCTGAACGGCTACGTGGAGTTTCGCCAGGGCGCCGGCAGCGGGGCCGATGCCGCTGCGGGCCGGCTGTTCGCGCGCCTGTCCCGCCTGGCGGTTCCGCAGAGCGACCCCAAGGAAGTGGACGAACTGCTGGCCGAGGAACCAGCGGCCGGCGCCGGCACGCTGCCGTCGCTGGACATCGTGGTGGACGATTTCGAGCTGCGCGGGCGGCGCCTGGGCCGCATCGAGATCGAGGCGCAGAACCGCGGTGGCGATGGCGCGCCGCGCGAGTGGCGGCTGTCCAAGTTCAACATCGTCACGCCCGAAGCCACGCTCACGGCCAACGGCAACTGGGCGCTTTTGGGCGGCGAGGCCGCGGCCGATGCGCGCCGGCGCACGGTGATGAACTTCAAGCTCGACATCCGCGACTCGGGCGATCTGCTCACGCGCTTCGGCATGGCCGACGTGGTGCGCCGCGGCAAGGGCCGCATGGAGGGGCAGGTCGCCTGGATGGGTCCGCCGCTCACCCCGGACTACCGCACCATGTCGGGCCAGATGAACGTCAACGTCGAATCGGGCCAGTTCCTCAAGGCCGACCCGGGCCTTGCCAAGCTGCTGGGCGTGCTCAGCCTGCAGTCGCTGCCGCGCCGGCTCACGCTCGATTTCCGCGATGTGTTCAGCGAGGGCTTCGCGTTCGACTTCGTGCGCGGCGACGTGCGCATGGAGCAGGGCGTGGCCACCACCAACAACCTGCAGATGAAGGGCGTGAACGCTGCCGTGCTGATGGAGGGCAGCGCCGACCTGGACCGCGAAACGCAGGACCTGCACGTGGTCGTGGTGCCCGAGATCAACGCCATGACGGCCTCCCTCGTGGCCACGGCCATCAACCCGGTGGTCGGCCTGGGCAGCTTCCTCGCGCAGGTCTTTCTGCGCGGGCCGCTCATCCAGGCGGCGACGCAGGAGTTCCGCATCGACGGCACCTGGACCGATCCGCGCATCGAGCGCGTGCCCCGGCGCAAGCTGGGCAGCGCCGACCCCGCCGTCCGGCCGCCCACGGCCGAGTCCCCCACCGGAGACAAATCATGATGAAAGCCGCCGCATTGCAAATGGTGTCGGGCCTGCACGTGCCCGGCAATCTCGAACAGGCCCGCCACCTGCTGGAGCAGGCCGCCGCCGAGGGGGCCGAGCTGGCCGTGCTGCCCGAATATTTTTGCGCCATGGGCGCGCGCGACACCGACAAGCTCGCACTGCGCGAGCCCTACGGCGAAGGCCCCATCCAGCGCTTTCTGGCCCAGGCGGCCCGGGAGCTGGGCCTGTGGGTGGTGGGCGGCACGCTGCCGCTGCAGTGCGAGAGCGCACACCACGTGCGCAACACCTCGCTGGTGTTCTCGCCCCAGGGGGAATGCGTGGCCCGCTACGACAAGATCCACCTGTTTCGCTTCGACAACGGGCGCGAGCGCTTCGACGAAGCGGCGGTGATCGAGGCGGGCAACACGCCCGTGCGCTTTGACCTGACCGCGCGCGACGGCACCCGCTGGCGCGTGGGCCTGTCGGTCTGCTACGACCTGCGCTTTCCCGAGCTGTACCGCCAGCATGCGCGGGCCGGGGCCGACCTGCTGCTGGTGCCCAGCGCCTTCACGCACACCACGGGCGAGGCCCATTGGGAACTGCTGCTGCGCGCCCGTGCGGTGGAGAACCTCGCCTATGTGCTGGCCCCGGCGCAGGGCGGCCTGCACGAGAACGGCCGCCGCACCTGGGGCCACAGCATGGTGGTCGATCCGTGGGGCGGGGTGCAGGCGCAGGTGGTCGAAGGCCCGGGTATCGCCCTGGGCGTGCTCGACGCGGCGCGGCTGCAGCAGGTGCGCCAGCAATTGCCCGCGCTGGACCACTGCGTTTTGTGACCGACGGCGCGCCGTTCCTGTGGCCGTGGCACCGCTGGCGCAGCGCGTGGAAGCGCTGGTCGCTGTGGGCCCTGCTCGTGCTGCTGGTGGCCGGCATGCTGGTCACCCAGGTGTGGCTGGCCGGCCGCTACGAGGCCAGCGAGGTGCAGAACCGCCTGGACCGCGATGCCGCCGACGCCGTGGCCGACATCCGCCAGGGCTTCGCCCACAACCTGCAGAACCTGCAGGCGCTGCACGGTGGCACGCCGGACCTGGCGAGCTGGGAGTCGCGCGCGGCCGCCTTGCTGAGCGTGCGCCGCGAACTCGTGCGGCTGGAATGGCGCAGCCCCGCGCTGGAGGTGCGGGCCCACGTCGAGACCCCCTACCGCCCCGTGCAGTGGGACGCCGAGATGCGCAGCGGCATGCATTCCAACATCGCGCTGGCATGCGCCAACGCGCGCCGCGTGTCGGGGCCGTCGTACTCCGGCAGCTATTTCCAGCCCCAGGGCGACGGCCGTGGCTCCGAGATGATGGAGCTGTGCCTGCCCCTCATGCAGGATGGCCGCAACGAAGGCTTCGTGGTGGCCACCTACTCGCTGCACAACGTGCTGATCGACCTGGTGGTGCCCAGCCTCAAGCGCGGGCAGGAGGTGTCGTTCACCGAGGCCGATGGCACCCGCCTGGCCATGGTGGGCGCCAGCCGGCGCGGCACGCGCCTGTTCAGCTCGCAGCAGCTGTTCGACCTGCCGGGCGCCACGCTCGTCCTGCGCATGGACAGCTGGCACAGCGCGCCCAGCGTGTTCCCCAATGTGCTCACCGCGCTGGTGACGGCCATGTCGATCGCCCTGGTCACCGTGCTGGTGGTGCTGGTGCGCGACAACCGGCGCCGGCTGCGCGCCGAGCGCGACCTGGGCGACGCACTGGCGTTCCGCAAGGCCATGGAGGACTCCCTGGTGACCGGGCTGCGCGCGCGCGACCTGCAGGGTCGCATCACCTATGTGAACCCGGCCTTCTGCGAGATGGTGGGTTTCACCGCGCAGGAGCTGCTCGGCCAGAGCGCCCCGGTGCCCTACTGGCCGCCCGAGTTCGCCGACGAGTACCGCCAGCGCCAGGCGATCCGCCTGTCCAGCCTGCACCCGCCGCCGCGCGAAGGCTACGAATCCACCTTCATGCGCAAGGACGGCGTGCGGTTTCCGGTGCTCATCTTCGAGGCGCCGCTCATCAACGCGCAGGGCCTGCACACCGGCTGGATGAGCGCGTTCCTGGACGTGAGCGAGCAGCGCCGCGTCGAGGAAATGTCGCGCGCCTCGCAGGAGCGCCTGCAGGCCACCGCGCGGCTGGCCACCGTGGGCGAGATGGCATCGCTGCTGAGCCATGAGCTGAACCAGCCGCTGGCCGCCATCTCCAGCTATGCCTCGGGCTCGCTCAACCTGCTGCCGCCGGGCGGCGGGCCGCCGCAGGAGCCGCTGCACGACGTGCACGTGGCGCTGCAGCGCATCGCGCAGCAGGCCGAGCGCGCGGGCCGCGTGATCCGCAGCGTGCACGACTTCGTGCGGCGGCGCGACCAGTCGCGCGAGGTGGTCTCGGTGCACGACCTGCTGGAGGCCGTGATGCCGCTGATCCGCCTGCAGGCGCGCAAGCTCGAAGTCTTCGTGAAGATATCGGTGGACGCCGACCTGCCCCCGGTGCTGTGCGACCGCACCATGGTCGAGCAGGTGCTGCTGAACCTGGCGCGCAACTCCATGCAGGCCATGGACGACCCCGCCACGCCCCAGCGCATCCTGGAGCTGCGCGTGCGCCGCGCCGCGTCGAATGCGCGCAATGCCTGGCTGGAATTCATGGTCATCGACCGGGGCTGCGGCATCGCGCAGGACGTGGGCGAGAAACTCTTCACCCCCTTCTTCACCACGCGGCCCGAGGGCATGGGCCTCGGCCTGAGCCTGTGCCGCACCGTGGTCGAGCAGCACGGCGGTTTCCTGGGCCACGCGCCCAACGAGCCGCGTGGTACGGTATTCACTTTCACCCTGCCTGCTGCCAGCGCGGACAGCAGCCACCCCTGATGGAACCCGTCTCCAACGCCACCGTTTACATCGTCGATGACGACTCGGGCGTGCGCGAAGCGCTCGCCTGGCTGCTGCGATCGCGCCGCCTGCCCAGCGAGTCCTTCGACAGCGCCGAAGCCTTCGAAGCCATGCTCGACGAGCGGCCGCCTGCGCGCCAGCCCTGCTGCCTGCTGCTGGACGTGCGCATGCCGGGCATGAGCGGCCTGGCGCTGTTCGACCGGCTGGCCGAGCGCCGCCTGATCGACGCGATGCCGGTGATCTTCCTCACCGGCCATGCCGACGTGCCCACCGCCGTGGCCACCGTCAAGCGCGGGGCCTTCGACTTCTGCGAAAAGCCGTTCTCCGATAACCTGCTGGTGGACCGCATCGAGCAGGCCCTGGCCCAGTCCGCACAGCACATGGAACAGGTGCGCCAGCACAGCGACCTGCAGGTGCGGCTGTTGGAGTTGACGGAGCGCGAGCGCGACGTGATGCGCCTCGTGGTTGAGGGACTGCCCAACAAGCTGATCGCCGACCAGCTGGACATCAGCGTGCGCACGGTGGAGGTGCACCGCGCGCGCGTGTTCGACAAGATGCAGGTCAAGTCGGCCGTGGAGCTGGCCAACCTGCTGCGCGCCGCGATCTGATCTGAAAGCCCAAGGGCGCCGAAGCGCCCTTGGATGGGAAGTGTCGATCCTGTTCGCAGAATCGACGGTAAAAAGCGCGGATCAACCCGGCTGGCGCTCGCCCACGAAGATTTCCACCCGGCGATTGCGCGCGCGGCCGTCGTTCGTGTCGTTGGTGGCGATCGGCTGGTGCGAGCCGCGGCCCTCGACCTGGATGCGCCCGCCGTTCACGCCCCGCGTCGTCAGGAAGTTGCGGGCGCTGGCCGCACGGTCCATCGACAGCGGGTTGTTGATGGCATCGGTGCCGGTGGAGTCCGTGTGGCCCACGATGCGCACTTCGGTATTGGGGTTGTTGCGCAATCCTTCGGCAAAGCGCTCCAGCACGGGGGCGAAGTTGGGCTGGATGTCCGAGCGGTTCGTGGCGAACGAGATGTCGCTCGGAATATCGAGCTTGAGCTGGTTGTCGGCGGTCTGCGTCACCACCACGCCCGTGCCCTGGGTGACCTGCTGCATCTCGCGCTTTTGCCGCTCCATGTGCTGCGACCAGATGTAGGTGCCCAGGGCCCCCACACCCGCCCCGACGACGGCCCCGGTGCCCGCCCGGCCGCCGGTGGCGGAGCCGATGACCGCCCCAGCCACCGCGCCCACGCCGGCGCCTGTCGCGGTGCGCCGCTGGGTATCGTCCATGTTGGCACAGCCGCTCACGAGCAGGACGGCGGCGGTGGCGCCGATGAGAATCTTGTTGCGCATGGGATTTTCCTTTTCCAGGTAATGGACTGCCAGCCAGCCTTGCTTGAAGGGGAGACCCCTTGGGCTCAGGCACCGGCCGGCGGCTCCGAACGAAATTGAGAGGCCCTCATTCTTGGCACGGATGGCGCAGGATCAGGGTAGGACCACTTCGTCAGGGTCTTCGCCCAGGCCTGCCCGGCTTTGAAACGCAGGCCCCATCTGGGAGAAAGGCGCTCCGGTGCAGGGGTGCTGGCCGACCATCTCGCCGTTCTTCCACACCATGACCCCGGCTTTTTCCCCCCAGCGCGCGCCAAAGGCGCGGTACACCACATAGGAAAAAGGCGGTTGATTGAACCGCAGGTAATTGCCACCGCCTGCAGAGTACCAAAGCCTTTTGGCCACGACGGTCTGCCGCCATGCGGGATCGTCCTTGGCGCGTGGTAGCGTCATTTCCACTTTTCCTGGCTTGCCGAAGCGGTATTGCAGATGGCCCTGGCTGGCATCCAGCGATGGGGAGGCGCAGGCGGAAACCACGCGCCTGGACTGAAGCCTGCAGGCGAAGATGACGTCTTCCTCCGGCAGGCACAGGCCCCGGTCTTTGGGCGGTGCCGGTACGGGCACCTGGGACATCGAGCTGGTGCACAGCAGCAGGCCCAGCAGGGGCAGCCACCGTGGAGTCCCTGAAGGAAACGATTGCATGGGGATTCCTTAAGGCTTGGCTTTGGCGGCCGTTTTGGCCTTCTTTGGAATGGCCATTCCCAAATATTGACGGCCAGCGGCGAACGCGTCCGTGAATTCCTTGAGACCGTGGCTGCCACCGTTCACCAGCTTGCGGGCATGGACCAGGTTGTTGGTCTTCAGCGCTGCCCGAATGCCGCCTTCCTTGTTCTTGATGAATTGGGCCAGGATGGCTGCTGCTGCGGGGCCTTCGTTGGCCTGGTCAGGGTTGTCCAGCAGGTTCAATCCCAATTGCTTGCCCATCTGCTCGTAGTTGGCGCGGCCGGTCAGTTGGACAAATCCACGGCCCTTGTACAGCGCACCATCGCCCAACTGGTTGTTTCCCAGGCTGTCCGGCCGGAAATCGTATTGATCGAAAGGGTGCCGGCCCTTGGTTCCCACGGGGCTGGTGTTGTATCGGGATATCCCTTCGTCGACCGGCTGAAAGCTCGCGCTCTCCGCACGGATGGTGGCCAGTGCCATCATCAGCATTTCCGTGTCGTTCAGCGAACGCTTCGTCATGGCGCCGAGAATCTCGGGCAGGTAGTTCCGGATGTTCCCGATGATTTTTGTTTCCTGGATGGTCTTTTTGACGACGGGCTTGCCGTTGACCATTTCCCGGGTCTTGAGGGTGGTGCGCTTGATCCGATCGACCCCTCCCGGCACCATGGTGGACGCCAGCACGTATACCTCGTTCGACAGCGACGCTGCCAGTTTCTTTTCTTCCAACTGGGCCTGAACCAGGAACTGGAACAGGGTATCTGCATTGTTCAGTTGGTTATCCGGGTCCGCTTCGCCGTAGAAGAAGGTGTTTTCGATGCTCTGCAAGGCGGTGGCGAAAGGCTGGTCCCATCCGCCTTCTTCCGGCAATTCGGTCTTCTGGGGCAGATACCCCTTCCGGATGAACGCATTCAGATGCCGGCGCAGCAGACGCATGTCTTGCGGGTGGTTTTGCTGGCCAGGTCCCACGGTGGATCGAAGAACCGCTGGTTCACTCATTTTCTGACTCCCTTTTGAATATTCTTGTTTTGCGTTCCTGCCGCGCACTGAGACGGGCGGATGCTATTTTTTGGTGTCCGCGTCCTCTGGTTCCGAGGCCGGCGGTAGCGGCGCGGGCGGCGGCTCCCCGCCCTTGCGCCCCGAGAACATCGTCCACCACACAATGGCGACGAGAACGATCAGCGCCAGCAATGCTTCAAGCAAAATCAGCCCCATGAAATTCCGTCTCCTGCGCCTTGTGACAACGGCGCTGATTGTAGGAACCCTGGTGGCCTGCTCCACCACGCCCCTGCCGCCTTCCACGCCTTTGCCACCCGGTGCCTCGCTGCCGGGTGTGCCGGGCGCCCCGCTGCCGCCCGAGCCGTCAGGGCCCTTGCCTTCGCCCATGTCGCAGCCCAAAAGCCGCTGGATACCGGTGCATTGGGCGGAATTGCCCGGTTTTACCGAAGATTCCCTGCACGAAGCCTGGAACGCGTGGATCAAGAACTGCGAGCGCCCCGCGCCCTCGTTCGCGCCTCTGTGTGGCGAGGTGCGCCGACTGTCCATCGCCAGCCCCGAGGAGCAGCGTGCGTGGATGGTGGCGCGGCTGCAGCCCTATCGCATCGAGGCGTTCGATGGCTCGGTGGACGGCATGCTCACCGGCTACTACGAGCCTTATCTGGACGCGGCGCGACAGCCCGGCAATGGCTTCAACGTGCCGCTCTACCGGCTGCCTGCGGGCTATGGCGCGCGCAAGCCCTGGTACACGCGCCAGCAGATCGACACGCTGCCCGAGGCGCAGGCGGCGCTGGCCGGCCGGGTCATCGCCTGGGTGCGCGATCCGGTCGAGGCGCTGGTGGTGCACATCCAGGGGTCGGGACGGCTGCGGGTGCAGGAGGCCGATGGCTCGGTGACGCTGCTGCGCGTGGCGTTCGCCGGCACCAACGACCAGCCCTACCAGAGCGTGGGCCGGTGGCTGCTGGACCAGGGCCTGGTGCGCGACGCCACCTGGCCCGGCATCCGCGCCTGGACACTGCAGAACCCGCAACGCGTGCAGGAGATGCTGTGGGCCAATCCGCGCTATGTGTTCTTCCGCGAGGAGCCGCTCAATGCCATGGATGCCGGCTTCGGGCCCAAGGGCGCGCAGGGCGTGGCCCTCACCCCGGGCCGCTCGATCGCGGTGGACCGCCAGAGCATTCCCTACGGCACGCCGGTGTGGCTGACCTCCACCGGGCCGCAGGTGCAGTTGCAGCGCCTGGTGATGGCGCAGGACACGGGCTCGGCCATCGTGGGCGCGGTGCGGGCCGATTACTTCGCGGGCTGGGGCCCGGAGGCGGGCGAGCTGGCAGGGCGGCTCAAGCAGGGCCTGCGGCTTTGGGCGCTCTGGCCGCGTTGAGCGGGCTTGGCGCCGACGCGGGTTTTTGGGCCCTGCCGCCAGAACGTTCACGACGTTTCAGCACGTTTCAGCCAGCGGTTGGCAGCCGTCCAGGAACGGCCGCCACAATGGCTTTTCCCGAGCACCAACCCAAAGGAGAACCGCATGACGACTTCTGACCGATGGCATCCTGCCAGCGCGCGTGGCACCCTTCCTTTGCTGGCCGCCTTGCTGGGCGCCTGCGTTCCTCTGGGCGCGGCGCACGCCCAGGCGCCCGCGGGTCCGGATCTGCGCGCCGACACCGCGGCCCGCTTCCTGGCCTTCGCCCCGGCAAAGAACCCGGAGCCCCCGATGACCGACGCCCCCGCGCTGGCCTTCGGCGTGCGGGCGCCCGGCACGTCCGCCGCGGCGCCGTTCACCATGACGATGGACACCGGCTCGACCGGCGTCGTCGTCTCGGCCACCGATCTGCCCGGTTTCTCCGCACAGGAGGCCGAGGCGGGCGTGAAGGGCTGGGAGTTCCTGTCCAGCAGCAAGCGGCTGTGGATCGGCCGCTGGGTGCCGCGCGAACTGGTCTTTCGCGATCCCGCCGGGGGCGAGGTGGTGGCGCGCGTGCCCGTGCTGGCGGTCCAGGAAGAGATCATCTGCCCCGGCTGGAGCGAAAAGGCCAACGTGCCCACCTGCGAAAAGCCCGAGAAGACCACCGCCCAGCCACGCGGCATCGCGTACATGGGCGTGGGCTTCGGGCGCGAGCACGACGGCCAGCCGCAAGGCACGCCGGACAAGAACCCGCTGCTGAACATCGTCTCCATCGACGGCCAGCCCGTGGCCGCCGGCAGCATGCGCAGCGGTTTCATTGTGACGGCCAAGGGCGTGCACGTGGGCCTCACGCGCGCCAACACCGCGGGCTTTTCGTACGTGAAGCTCCAGGGCCGCAGCCTGAACGCCGCGGGCCAGCCGGCCTCCAGCGACCCGCGCGACTGGCCCCAGGCGACCATGGCCGTGTCGGTGAACGGCGCGGCCTCGCAGACGGGCCCGGTGCTGGTCGATACCGGCATCGCGCAGATGTACCTCACCGTGTCCAACCCGTCGGCGCTGCCGACCACGGCCATTCCCAATCCGAGCCGCAAGGGCGCGACCGCCACGGGGCTGGTGAACAGCACGGAGGTGAAGGTGTCATTCCCCGACGATGCGGCGCCGGTGGCGCAATACCGCTTCCAGGTGGGAACGCCCCAGGTACCCACGGCGGTGATCGTCACCCGTCCCTCGGCGCAGGCGTTCGTCAACACCGGCCGGCACCTGCTGCGCCAGCATGACGTGCTGTTCGATGCCGATGGCGGCTGGTTCGGGCTGCGGGTGGTCCGTTAACGGCGGCGGCGTTCCTGGCGGTGGAGGTCCAAGCAGGCGCGCACGGCGCTCACGCCGGGTGCGGCACGGCCCGGAGGATCGTGTAGCCTGCTCTTCCCATCAAACACTCGCCAGGCAAGGAGATCCCATGCCCATTCCGCTTCGCGCAGCGATCGCCTGCGCTGCCGCGCTGCTCGCCTGCGGTGCCGTACCCGCGCAGGCGCCATTGCCCGCCGCCGCAGCGGCCACCGCTGGCCCTTTGCTGCGCCCAGGCACCGACTCGCGCTTCATCCGCCTCCATTCCCCGCCGGGAGAGGGCTGGTCTTCGCCCATGACGGATGCGCCGCGGCTGCGGTTCGAAGTCCGCATGCCGCCGGACACCGGCGTGCTCGCGCCCCCCCGGCCCTTCATCGTCACCCTGGACACGGGCTCCACCGGCGTCGTGATTTCCGCGGTCGATCTGCCCGGTTATTCGCGCAACGAGGAAGCTCGCCAGGCCAACGAAGGCTGGGAATACCGCTCCAGCAGCCGGCAGCTGTTGATCGGCCACTGGGTGGTGCGCGATGTGGTGCTCAACAGCGGCTGGAACGAAGTGATTTCCCGGGTGCCCGTGCTCGCGGTCGAAAAGGAAATCATCTGCCCGCGCTGGGACGAGAAGGCCAACCGGCCCGACTGCGAAAATCCCACGTACACCACGGAAAGCCCGGGCGGCATCGCCTACATGGGCGTGGGCTTCGGGCGCGAGCACGATGGCCAGCCGCAGGGCACGCCCGACAAGAATCCGCTGCTCAACATCGCCGAGATCGACGGGGGCCCCGTCGCCCGGGGCGCGGTGCACGGGGGCTACATCGTGACCAGGCACGCGATTTACGTAGGCCTCACGCCCGACCAGGCCAAGGGCTTTCGGTTCGTGAAGCTGCAGCCCGGCAGCCTGCTTGCGAATGGCCAGCCGGCCTCCAGCGATCCCCGTGACTGGCAGCAGGCCACCGTGGCCGTGTCGGTGGACGGCGGCGCGCCCGAAACCGGTCCCGTGCTGGTGGACACCGGCATCGCGCAGATGTACCTCACGGCCGCCGATCCGTCGGCCCTGCCCACGGCGCAGATCGCCGATCCCACCCGCCGGGGCCGGCCGGTGACGGGCTTGAAGGACGGCACGCGGGTGCAGGTGATGTTCCCCGGCGCGCAGGCGCCCGTGGCGCAGTACGACTTCCGCGTGGGGGATGCGGACGCGCCCCAGTCCGTGCTCGTGAGCGCGCCGGGCCGCTTCACCTTCGTGGGCCGTCCCGCCTTCATGAACACCGGGCGCTACCTGTTGAAGCAGTTCGACCTGCTCTACGACGCCGAGGGCGGATGGTTCGGCCTGCGGCCTTCGCGGCGGTGAGCGCCTTGAGGGGGCGCGAACCGATGCGCTTCAGCGCTCCAGCTCGACCAGATAGCGCGACACCACTGGCGGCGCCTCGCTCACATGAAAGGCCAGCTTGCGGTCGCGCAGCGCCACGTCGGAGGCGGTGACGCGGTCGAAGCGGCGCAGGTGTTCGGTCCACGATTCGTCCACGATACGCTCCACGTAGCGCGAGGGATCGGCGATGTCGTGCTGCAGTTGCCAGTCGAGCGCGCCCTGGCGCAGGCGGCTGCGGCGGCTTTCCTGCATCAGGGCACGGAATTCGGCGGCGCGCGTGGGGTCGATGTGGTATTCGATCGTGACCACCACGTGGCCGCGCTCGGGCGTGGTGGGCGCCACCGGCAGCTTGAACGCGGTGGAGGGGCTCAGGTCTTCTTCCATGGTGCGGTCCACCACCCAGCGCTGCACCAGGGCCATGGCGACGGTGCCGGTGAGCGCGGCCAGCGCCAGGCTCATGTGCACGGTGGTGAGCGAGGCGACCTGGCCCCACAGGGCTGCGCCGGCCGCCGTGGCGCCCATGATGGCCATCTGGTAGATCGACATGCCGCGGGCGCGCACCCAGTTGGGCAGTGCGAGCTGGGCCGACACGCTGAGCGAGTTGGCCGTGGTGATCCACGCCATGCCGCCCAGCACCATCGCGGGCACGGCCACGTACACGTTGGGCGAGACGGCGATCACGGCCGTGGAGGCGGCCTGCAGCAGCGCCCCGCGCGAGACCAGCGTGTCGCGCGACATGGCCTGGCGCAGGCGCGGCAAAAACAGGGCCGCGGCGATGGCGCCGGCGCCCATCGAAGCCAGCAGCAGCGTGAAGGTGCCCGCACCGCCGCCCTCCAGGTCACGGGCCACCAAAGGCAGCAGCGCCAGCAGCGCCGTGGCGTGCAGGAAGAAGACCGAGATGCGCCACAGCACGGCGCGCATGCGCGGCGATTCGCGAACGAACTGCACACCGACGCGCATGGCGCTGGTGAGCCGCTCGCGCCCCAGCGGGCTGGGCACGTGCGTGCGGCGCCAGCGCATGATGGTGAAGCCCGCCACCACCGACAGCAGTGCGTTCAGCACGAACACCCAGGCGCTGCCCACGCTCGCGATGATGGCACCGGCCAGTAGCGGCCCGATGATGCGCGAGGCGTTCATGGCCACGCCGTTGAGCGCCAGGGCCGCCGGCAGCTGCTGGCGGCTGACCAGCTCCGGCACGATGGCCGCGAACACCGGCCAGCGCATGGCCAGGCCGATGCCGTTGGCGAAGGTCAGGGCGAGCAGCAGCGGCGCCGTCATGCCGCCCATCAGGATGGCCACGCACAGCACCAGCGCCACCACGGCCACCCAGAACTGCGTGGCGATGAAGTAGCGCCGCCGGTCCAGGATGTCGGCCAGCGCGCCGCTGGGCAGGCCCAGCAGGAACACGGGCAGGGTGGAGGCCGTCTGCACCAGCGCCACCAGCACGGGCGAGGTGGTAAGCGTGGTCATGAGCCACGCGGCCGCCACGTCGTTCATCCACATGCAGGTATTGGCGGCCAGCCAGGTGAGCCAGAGCATGCGGAACACGGGCACCTGCAGCGGCGCGAACGGCGAGAGGCTGGCGCGCCGGGCGGCGTCCTGGTCCAGCTGCGCGGCGGCAGCGGCCTCGGCGGTTTGCGCTTGGCCTGCGGCGTCGGTGGCCGGAGGGCTGTCGTCCAGGGGCGGCTGCGGGGTGGGGCGGGGCGGTCTCTCGTGGGGCGGCAAAGGGGGCATAGATGGTCTCGATTGTGCGCAGTGCGGGCGTTGTGTGCCCGGCGAGGCGCCGACGTCCCGGATGGCGGCGCGGAAAAGCGAGCAGACGGGCTTGAAGCCAAAAAGGCCTCCAGCGCAATAACCACTAAGGTATGTTGCTATTAAATTTGTAGCTACTTGCTGTTCTTGCCCAGGGGCCCCAGGGGCCCCAGGTGCGCCAGCGGCAGGGCGCCGCTGGCCTTGACCTCGCCCAGCGAGAAGCTGGTGTGCATGTCCTTCACGTTCGGCAGGTTCAGCAGCACGTTGCGGGCGAAGTGCGAGAAGCTGTCCAGGTCGCGCGCCACCACCTGCAGCTCGAACGTGCCGGTGCCGCTGATGTAGTGGCAGGCCACCACCTCCGGAATCTGGGCGATGGCGGCTTCCATCTCGCGGGTGAGGCCCCCGGTGCTGCGGTCGGCATCCAGCCGCACGAAGGCCAGCACGCCCAGCCCGATCTTGTGGCGGTCGATCTCGGCGTGGTAGCCCTTGATGAAGCCCGACTCCTCCAGCGCGCGCACGCGGCGCCAGCACGGCGCGGCCGACAGGCCCACCCGCTGGGCCAGCTCGGCATTGGTCAGCCGGGCGTCGGCCTGCAGCTCGCCGAGGATCGCCAGGTCGAATTTGTCCAAAGTATTCATTGCATGATTATTTTGCGAAAGATCCTTTCTAAAACGAGGGTAAACACGGCATGAAAACGAAAGGACATATCCGGCCGTCCTGCCTACACTGCCCTGACAAGGCGGTGCGTCCCAGCCCAGGGCACCCCGCTGAAACCGCGCTCACGAGGCGACGGCCAACGACCCCACTGGAGATTCCCCCGATGAACGCCCCCCTGCCTGAGCCCATTCGCCGCGCGATTGAAACGGTCACGCTTGATGACAACCCGCACTGCTGGTTGCGCCACAGAGGCGCCACGGGCGGCGCAGCCGAACGTTGCGTATTTGGCGTCGAGCGTGCTGGCAAAGGAGACGTGCTGTGAACGCCCCCCTGCCCGAGCACATCCGCCGCGCCATTGAAACGGTCACGCTCGAAGACAAATACGCCCTCGACCACGGACGTGCCTTCATGAGCGGCGTGCAGGCCCTGGTGCGCCTGCCCATGCTCCAGCGCCAGCGCGATGCGATCGCGGGCCTGAACACCGCCGGCTTCATCAGCGGCTACCGCGGCAGCCCGCTGGGCACCTACGACCAGGCGCTGTGGGCGGCCAAGAAGCATCTGGCCAAGAACCACATCGTGTTCCAGCCCGGCGTGAACGAAGAGCTGGGCGCCACGGCCGTGTGGGGCACGCAGCAGCTCGACCTGTACCCCACGACGAAGAAATACGACGGCGTGTTCGGCATCTGGTACGGCAAGGGCCCGGGCGTGGACCGCTGCTCCGACGTGTTCAAGCACGCCAACATGGCCGGCACATCGAAGCACGGCGGCGTGATCGCCATCGCAGGCGACGACCACATCAGCAAGAGCAGCACCGCACCCCACCAGAGCGACCACATCTTCAAGGCCTGCGGCCTGCCGGTGTTCTTCCCCAGCAGCGTGCAGGACATCCTGGACATGGGCCTGCATGCCTTCGCCATGAGCCGCTTCTCGGGCGTGTGGTCGGGCATGAAGACCATCCAGGAGGTGGTGGAGTCCTCCAGCAGCATCTCGGTGGACCCGGACCGGGTGAAGATCGTCATGCCCGAGGACTTCGCCATGCCGCCCGGCGGCCTGCACATCCGCTGGCCCGACGCGCCGCTGGAGCAGGAGGCGCGCCTCATGGACTACAAGTGGTATGCGGCGCTGGCGTACATCCGCGCCAACAAGCTCAATTACAACGTGATCCAGGGCCCGCAGGACCGCTTCGGCATCATCGCGAGCGGCAAGGCGTACAACGACACGCGCCAGGCGCTCATCGACCTGGGGCTGGAGGACGACGTCTGCCGCCAGCTGGGCATCCGCCTGCACAAGGTGAACGTGGTGTGGCCGCTGGAGGCCACCATCACCCGCGACTTCGCGCAAGGCCTGCAGGAGATCCTGGTGGTGGAGGAAAAGCGCCAGGTCATCGAATACCAGATCAAGGAAGAGCTCTACAACTGGCGCGCCGACGTGCGCCCCAACGTGCTGGGCAAGTTCGACGAGGTGGAGGGCGACAACTCCGGCGGCGAGTGGAGCATGCCCAACCCGAGCCAGAACTGGCTGCTGCGCCCGAAGGCCGACCTGACGCCCGCCATCATCGCGCGCGCCATCGCCAAGCGCCTCAAAAAGCTGGGCGTGCCGGCCGACATCGTGGCCCGCATGGACGCGCGCCTGTCGGTGATCGATGCGCGCGAGCGCGGCCTGGCCGAATCCAAGGTGGACACGGGCGACCGCACGCCGTGGTTCTGCAGCGGCTGCCCGCACAACACCAGCACCCGCGTGCCCGAGGGATCGCGCGCGGTGGCCGGCATCGGCTGCCACTACATGGTCAACTGGATGCCCGACCGCAACACGTCCACCTTCACGCAGATGGGCGGCGAGGGCGTGACCTGGGTGGGCCAGCAGCCCTTCACCACGGAAAAGCACGTGTTCGCCAATCTGGGCGACGGCACCTACTTCCACAGCGGGCTGCTGGCCATCCGCCAGAGCATCGCGGCAGGCACCAACATCACCTACAAGGTGCTCTACAACGACGCCGTCGCCATGACCGGCGGCCAGCAGGTGGGCGAGCGGCCCGAGGGGCACTCGGTGCTGCAGATCATGGCCAGCCTGAAGGCCGAGGGCATCGCCAAGCTGGTGATCGTGACCGACGAGCCGGCAAAGTACGACGGCGTGGCGCTGGCCGACGGCGTGACGGTGCACCACCGCGACGAACTGGACAAGATCCAGCGCGAGTTCCGCGAGATCGCCGGCTGCACGGCCATCATCTACGACCAGACCTGCGCGACCGAAAAGCGCCGCCGCAGAAAGCGCGGCACGATGGCCGCGCCCACGAAAACCGTGGTCATCAACGAGCTGGTGTGCGAGGGCTGCGGCGACTGCTCGGTGCAGTCCAACTGCCTGTCGGTGGAGCCGCTGGAGACCGAGTTCGGCCGCAAGCGCCGCATCAACCAGAGCACCTGCAACAAGGACTACTCGTGCGTGAAGGGCTTTTGCCCGAGCTTCGTCACCGTCGAGGGCGGCACGCTGAAAAAACCCAAGAAGGAAAAGAAGGGCGACCTCTCCGCGCTGCCCCCCATTCCCGAGCCGGTGCTGCCCGTGGCCGAGAGCGCCTGGGGCATCGTCGTGGCCGGCGTGGGCGGCACGGGCGTGATCACCATCGGCTCGCTGCTGGGCATGGCCGCGCACCTGGAAGGCAAGGGCGTCATCACGCAGGACGCGGCGGGGCTGGCGCAAAAGGGCGGCGCCACCTGGAGCCACATCCAGATCGCCAACCGGCCGGACGCCATCTACACCACGAAGGTGGACACGGCCAAGGCCGACCTCATCATCGGCTGCGATTCCATCGTCGCCTCGCACAAGACCACCATGGCCGCGATGCAGCCGGGCCGCACCTTCGTGGCGCTCAACACCCACGGCTCGCCCACCGCGTCGTTCGTGCACAACCCGGACTGGCAGTTTCCGGGCACCGATTGCGACACGGCCATCGCCTCCGCCGTGGGCGAGGACCTGCTGGCCAGCTTCGATGCCGAGGAAGTCGCCATGCAGATGCTGGGCGACAGCATCTACACCAACCCGCTGATGCTGGGCTACACCTGGCAAAAGGGCCGCGTGCCGCTGTCGCATGCCGCGCTCATGCGCGCCATGGAGCTGAACGGCGTGCAGGTGGACAACAACAAGGCCGCCTTCGAATGGGGCCGCCGCTGCGCGCATGACCTGGCCGCCGTGCAGGCCCTGTTCAAGGCCGCGCAGGTGATCCAGTTCGTCAAGAAGCCGGGCCTGGCGGAACTGGTCGCCAAGCGCGAGCAGTTCCTCACGGGCTACCAGAACGCGGCCTACGCGGCCGAGTACAAGGCCTTCGTGGAGAAGGTGCAGGCCGCCGAGGCGCGCACGGGCGGCAAGGGCACCCGCCTGTCCGAGGCCGTGGCCCGCTACCTGTTCAAGCTGATGGCGTACAAGGACGAGTACGAAGTCGCGCGCCTGCACACCGACGCGGCGTTCACCGCCAAGATCGAGGGCATGTTCGAAGGCGACTACAAGCTGGTGCACCACCTGGCGCCCCCGCTGACCGCGCGCAAGAACGACAAGGGCGAGTTGCTCAAGCAGCCGTTCGGCCCCTGGATGCGCAAGGCCTTCGGCGTGCTCGCCAAGCTGAAAGGCCTGCGCGGCACCGCGCTCGATCCGTTCGGCCGCACCGAGGAGCGCCGCACCGAGCGCGCCCTGATCGCCGAGTACCGCGCCTGCATCGACGAACTGCTGGCCGGCCTGACCGCCGACAACCTGCCGCTGGCCGCCGACATTGCCCGCATCCCCGAGGACATCCGCGGCTACGGCCACGTGAAGGAGCGCCACCTGAAGGCCGCCCGTGCCAAGTGGACGGTGCTGATGAACCAGTGGCGCCATCCGCAGGAGGCGCTGCGCCAGACGGCCTGAGGGGAACAAGACGACCTTTCCATCGCCCGGGGTGATGGAAAGGTTTGCTGCTAAATATGTAGCTATGTGCCCTAGTATTTATTGCGCTGGGCGGCTTTTTTATACCCCATCCAAGGCGGGACCATGTGGCAGCCTCGCCGCGCCAAGACCCCCGCGGGCGCGGGTTTGGCATGGGCGTGGCAACGCACGCTCGATCCCGTGATCGAACCTGCGTCCTCCCGGCCCGATGCCCGGAGGTGACGATGCGCTGGGATGGATGTGGTGGTTGAGGGGCGGCTCCCTTTGCGGTCTGCCTTATAGTGCCGTCCCCATCAAAGAAGCGTCGGACCATGCCCACCATTGCACGCCGCATCCCTGCCAGCCTTGCGCTGGCATTCGCCTTGACTGCTGCATTGCCTACGACTGCGGCCGTGCCCCCTGCGCAAGGGGTATCTGCTCCGCAGCGCGTGCCCTATCCCGCGATCGACCCTGCGTTCTCCCGGCCCGATGGCCGGCGGATGCCCAGCCGGGCCACGCTGCGGGCGTTTCTGGTCGAGTTGGAGCAAACCAAGCAGGTGAATGCTTTCTGCTTCGTTCAACAGTCAGTCAAGCAGCGTCCTGATGAAAAAGGTGAGAGCGTGGTATGGATGATCTGGCATGAATGGGCGACCATCCAGGATGTCAATACCGTGCGACACGGGCAACGCTATGAACCAGACCCTGCTCTGGATGACGCTACGAGAGGGCGTTCGATGGCGTCTGCCAGCGGCATCGTGAACATCAAGACCGATGTCGTCCCGACCGAAGAAGACATACGCGGCAGCACTTCTCTTGTCAGCCGTCCCTGGGCTGATCGCTTGCTCATGCAGTGCAAGCGCGTAGGCACCCAGGTGCGGATTGCGGCGTTCAAGCCGCCTGTGCCTCGCCATAGCGGAAGCTCCTGAAACATAGCAAGCTCCCCAAAGAAATCCACGGCATGCCAGCCAAAAGGCTGGGAAGGCCAATGCCCCATGGCTCCCTTTGCGGTCTGTCTTATAGTGCCGTTCCCATCAAGAAGCGTCGGACCAATGCCCACCATTGAACGCATCATCCCTGCCAGCCTTGCGCTGGCATTCGCCCTGGCTGCCGCATTGCCTGCGACTGCGGCCGCGCCCCCTGTTCAAACGGTATCCGCTCCGCAACGCGCGCCCTATCCCGCGATCGACCCTGCGTTCTCCCGACCCGATGCCCGGAGGATGCCAAGCCGGGCCACGCTGCGGGCGTTCCTGACCGAAATGAAGAGCTATCGGCAGGCGAACACATTCTGTTTTGTGCAGCGGAAGCTGGATCGGCCCGATACCGCAGAGCCAGGTACGAGCGTGCTGTCCATGATCTGGTACGAAGGCGAGTCCATCCATCGAATCAATCGTTTGAGGGTTGGGCAAAGCTATGTGCTTGGCACTATGGATCCGGAGACTGAAGGGCGGATGCTGGCCCACGCCACCGGCACCGTGGATATCAAGACCGATGTCGTTCCGACCGATGCGGATATCGGTACCAGCACCTTTCTCGTAAGCCGACCCTGGGTTGATCACATGTTCGCGCAATGCAAGCGCGTAGGCGCCCAAGTGCGGATTCCTGTGTTCAAGCCGCCCGCGCCATCGCAATAGTTCCTAAAACACACAACCTGTCTCCAAGGGGGAGGACTGACATGGCAAACGCCATCCTGAAATACACCCACGGCAATCCCGTGCCCGCGATGGTTGCCCTCGTAGAGGGCAACGTATTACGTGTCAAACTCGAAGCCATCGACAAGCGCTACACGCTGGTTGCTGTGAGTGATTACCCGAATGTGCTGGAAGTCACCAGTAACACGCACAACAGCCGGGCGGACTCCTGGGCTTTCGCTGTCACGGCGCGCAGCGCGGGCAATGCCAAGCTGATGCTGAGATCGGAGCGTGGCGCGGGCATGTCGGCGCTGACGGTAACGCCTGCATTGGTGAGCATCACGGTCCGGAAGCCAGTGAGCCTGCCTGATCCGGAATCCGATGCGGGGCTGCTGGTGAGGCTTTTTCTCGTGGAGATGCCTGCGCCGCAAGAATGGGCGGGTGCTGGAATCAGTGGTCCTGATGCCGCCATAGAGGGCATGCGCATGATGCGCCGCGTTATTGCCAATCGGCTTGATTCTGGTAGTGCAAAAGAGTTCATGGCGGCGGGCGCGCGGAACATCCGGGGTATCGTGACCGCGAGCGACCGGGGCAACGTGCAGTTTGCCGGTTTCGCAAATTACCCCCGCATTGCCAATAAGAAGCAGGATTTAATTGAAGCCCGGATGGCCATCGTCAACGATGCTACCAATACATGGCATGCGAAATATCTGGCGTTCTACGAAGCTGCACTCACTGCTGCCACCGAACCGCTACCGTCCGATCCCAGTCCTACTGGACTTTTTGCATGGCGGACCGATGATTCCGGAGCACCGTCTCCCGAATTCGTGGAGTTCAAAACCCTGGGCGGTAACACCTTTTATACCCACAAGCGCCTGCGCCTTCCTGGCCGCTGAGGCAACCCTGCCGCGTGCTGGCGAAGGCCATCCCTCCGGCCACTGTCCGTACAACGCGAATACCGACATTGAAGCGTTCTCCTTGTGGAGCCCGCTCCCAGGCCAAGACCTGAGCCCACACGGGTCTTGGCCTGGAGGCGCAGAAAGGCGCCGCATACAATCGCCCGTTGCCCTCCCGGCTGGCGCCGCGTCGCGCCGTGGGCGGGTGTCTGAAACGACCATCCATTTGAATGGAGCCTGTTGCCGTGTTTATTTCTTCCGCTTTCGCCCAGACCGCCCCTGCCGCCGCTACCGGTGGCACGGACATCATGTCCTCCCTGACGGGCATGCTCCCGCTGGTGCTGATGTTCGTGGTCCTGTACTTCGTCATGATCCGCCCCCAGATGAAGCGCCAGAAAGAGCATCGCAGCATGATCGAAGCCATCGCCAAGGGCGATGAGGTGGCCACCGCCGGCGGCATCGTCGGCAAGGTCACGCGCCTGTCCGAAGGGTTCCTGCACATCGAGATCGCCTCCGGCGTGGAAGTGCAGATCCAGCGCAGCGCCGTGGCGCAGGTCCTGCCCAAGGGCACGGTCAAGTAAGTCAACGCAATGGCGCGAGCCGTTCCGATCTGGCGGCCGGCCCTGCGGGCCTGCGCCGCGACCTGAGAGTTAAGAGCGCGATCATGAACCGTTACCCGGTCTGGAAGTACGCGATCCTCGTGATCGCGCTGCTGGTGGGGGCCCTGTACACCCTGCCCAATTTCTTTGGCGAGGCCCCTGCCGTGCAGGTGTCGTCCGCCAAGGCGACGCTGAAGGTCGATGCCGCCGTGCAGCGCCGCGTCGAAGAGGCCCTGAAGGCCGCGGGCGTCGTGCCCGATGCCGTGAGCTTCGATGGCAATTCGGTGCGTGCGCGCTTCGACTCGCCCGACAACCAGCTCAAGGCCAAGGATGCGATCCAGAAGGCCCTGGTGCCCGATCCGGCCGACCCGCCGTACATCGTCGCGCTGAACCTCGTCTCGCGCTCCCCCGAGTGGCTCAGCGCGCTGCATGCGCGCCCCATGTACCTGGGGCTGGACCTGCGCGGCGGCGTGCACTTCATGCTGCAGGTGGACATGCAGGCGGCCCTCACCAAGAAGGCCGAATCGCTCGCCGGCGACCTGCGCACCACGCTGCGCGACAAGAACATCCGCCACGGCGGCATCAGCCGCGACGGCCAGGCGGTGGACATCCGCCTGCGCGACGAGGCGACCGCCACGGCCGCGCGCAACGTGATCACCGACCAGTTTCCCGACCTGGTGGCCACCAGCAGCCCCGACGGCCAGGGCGTGCGCGTGCGCGCCACCATCAAGCCCGAGGCGCTGCGCAAGGTGCAGGACCAGGCGCTCAAGCAGAACATGACCACGCTGCACAACCGGATCAACGAACTCGGCGTGGCCGAGCCCGTGATCCAGCAGCAGGGCCTGGACCGCATCGTGGTGCAGCTGCCCGGCGTGCAGGACACCGCCAAGGCCAAGGACATCCTGGGCCGCACCGCCACGCTGGAAGTGCGCATGGTCGATGAAAGCGCCGAGGCGCGCTCGGCCGAACTGGGCTCCGGCCCCGTGCCCTTCGGCGACGAGAAATACCTGGACCGCAACGGCCAGTCCGTCATCGTCAAGAAGCAGGTCATCCTCACGGGCGAGAACCTCACCGACGCGCAGCCCGGCTTCGACGGCCAGACGCAGGAGCCCACGGTCAACCTCACGCTTGACGCCAAGGGCGCCCGCATCTTCAAGGACATCACCCGCGAGAACGTGGGCAAGCGCATGGCCATCGTCCTGTTCGAAAAGGGCAAGGGCGAAGTGGTCACGGCCCCCGTGATCCGCAGCGAGATCAGCGGCGGCCGGGTGCAGATCTCCGGCCGCATGACCACGGCCGAGGCCAACGACACCTCGCTGCTGCTGCGCGCCGGCTCGCTGGCCGCGCCCATGGACATCATCGAGGAATACACCATCGGCCCGAGCCTGGGCGCCGACAACATCGAGCGCGGCATCCACAGCGTGGTGTGGGGCTTCGTGGCGATCTCGGTCTTCATGTGCATCTACTACGCGCTGTTCGGCGTGATCTCCTCGATCGCGCTGTCGGTGAACGTGCTGATGCTGCTGGCCATCCTGTCGATGCTGCAGGCCACCCTGACCTTGCCCGGCATCGCCGCCATGGCGCTGGCCCTGGGCGTGGCCATCGACTCCAACGTGCTGATCAACGAGCGCATCCGCGAGGAACTGCGCGCCGGCGTGTCGCCGCAGGCGGCCATCCATGCGGGCTACGAGCGCGCCTGGGCGACGATTCTCGACTCCAACGTGACCACGCTGATCGCAGGTCTCGCGCTGCTGGCCTTCGGCTCCGGCCCGGTGCGCGGCTTCGCCGTGGTGCACTGCATCGGCATCCTGACCAGCATGTTCTCGGCCGTGTTCTTCTCGCGCGGCCTGGTCAACCTCTGGTACGGCCGCAAGAAAAAGCTCAAGAGCGTGTCCATCGGACAGGTGTGGAAGCCCGAACCCGACAGCACCGCATCCGCCGTGGTCAAGTCCAACTGAAGGAGAGGGACCATGGAGTTCTTCCGCATCCGAAAAGATATCCCGTTCATGAAGTACGCGTTGGTTCTCAACGCGATCTCCTTCATCACCTTCGCGCTGGCCGTGTTCTTCCTGATCACGCGGGGCCTGCACCTGTCGGTGGAGTTCACCGGCGGCACGGTCATGGAGGTGGCCTATACGCAAAGCGCCGACATCGGCAAGGTGCGCAGCACCGTGTCCGGCCTGGGCTATTCCGACGTGACGGTGCAGAACTTCGGCACGGCGCGCGACGTGATGATCCGCCTGCCGGTGCAAAAGGGCGTGACCTCCGCGCAGCAAAGCGAGCAGGTCCTGGGCGCCCTCAAGGCGGCCGACCCGGACGTCACGCTGCGCCGCACCGAGTTCGTGGGCCCGCAGGTGGGCGAGGAACTGGTGCACGGCGGCCTCATGGCCCTGGGCATGGTGGTGATCGGCATCGTGATCTACCTGGCGTTCCGCTTCGAGTGGAAGTTCGGCGTGGCGGCGGTGATCGCCAACCTGCACGACGTGGTGATCATCCTGGGCTTCTTCGCGTTCTTCCAGTGGGAGTTCTCTCTGGCGGTGCTGGCGGGCGTGCTGGCCGTGCTGGGCTATTCGGTGAACGAGTCGGTGGTGATCTTCGACCGGATCCGCGAGGCTTTCCGCAAGTACCGCAAGATGACCACGCACGAGGTCATCGACCACGCGATCACGAGCACCATGAGCCGCACGATCATCACCCACGCCTCCACCGAGGCCGTGGTGCTGTCGATGTTCTTCTTCGGCGGCCCCAGCCTGCATTACTTCGCGCTGGCGCTGACCATCGGCATCTTGTTCGGCATCTATTCGTCGGTGTTCGTGGCCGCCGCCATCGCCATGTGGCTGGGCGTCAAGCGCGAAGACCTGGTGAAGGCGCCGCCCAAGAAGGACGGCGACCCGAACGATCCGAACGCGGGCGCTGCGGTCTGACCGCGACGCCCCGGGGCGCCCCATAATCAACGGCGTATGGAAGAACTCCGCCCTCCCACCGCGCCCCGGCGCCTGGCCCGACTGGCCCGGCAGCGGTTCGTGGAGGGCCTGGTGGCGGGACTGCCCGGCATCGACGCGGAGCTGCTGGATTTCCTGACCCAGCTCATGGGCCTGACCGCCACGCAGCGCGAAATGCAGACGCGCCGCGACCTGTGGATGCGCTACCAGCAGCGCCACCAGGCCTGGATCGGCGGTTGCGCCCGCGCCCTTTCCGAGTCGATGTCGCCGCTGGCCAGCACCACGCGCGGCGCCCTGCCGCCCGGCGGTGGGTTCGAGCTGGTGAGCGACGACATCGTCGAAAACCAGATCATCGCCTCGCGCATGGCGCTCACGGTGATGGAACACACCGGCAATGCCTTCGACACCCTGCGGCAGTTCACCCAGCACCTGGAAGGCCAGGAACTGGACAGCCGCGACATCCTGCGGCCCGACACGGTGTGCCTGCTGTTGGTCGATCAATGGGTCGAGGCGGGCATGGAGCGCGGGGACCTGCAGACCGCCATCGACCCGCTGCAGCGCCAGGTGGGCGAACTGATCCTGCGGCAGTACCAGGCCGTCAACGCGTTCTGCACGGAGCAGGGCGTGACGCCCGACAACGACCTGCGATCCAAGGTGCGCCGCACGGCGGGCGGGTTGTCATCGCCTGCGGGACTGGCCTCGCAGGCCTTGCAGCAATCGGCCCAATCCTTCGCCCAGGAGTCTGCCCAGGCGAGCATGCGAGGCATGCCTGCACCCGGGCGCATGGGGGCCCCGGGAACGGCCTTCGGCGCGGGCATGCAGGCCTTCATGACGCCGCTGGCCCGGGCGCGCCAGCGGGCCCAGGGCGTGATGGGCCAGTTGCGCCGCCTGCTGGTGCAGCCGGCGACCGGCTTCGACATGGTGAACGCGCCGCCGGCCTCCGCCGCGCTGGCGCAGGCCCTGTCGGCCCACCGGGCGCAGGCGCAGACGTACTACAGCGGCGTGGCCACGCTGGTCGAGGACTACAGCCCGGCCGCCGTGGTGCAGTTGGTGGGCGCGGTGCGCGAGCGCTCGACCGAACTCAAGGCCAAGGCCTCCACGCCCGGCGAGAAAGCGATCATCGAGGTGGTGGCGCTCATGTTCCAGAGCATCCTGAGCGAAGACCGCATTCCCCCGGCCGTGCGCGTGTGGTTCGCCCGGCTGCAGGTGCCGGTGCTGCGTGTGGCGCTGGCCGAGCCGGAATTCTTCAGCGACATCGCCCACCCCGCGCGCCGCCTGATCGACCGGCTGGGCGGCGTGGTGATGGGGTTCGATGCCACCGCCATCAACGGCAGCGCGCTGGAGGGCGAGATCCGCCGCGTGGTGCAGGTGATCGAGCAGTATCCCGAAACCGGGCAGCGCGTGTTCCAGCTCGTCTATGACGAATTCGAGAAATTCCTGGCCAAGTTCCTCACGGCCAAGCAGGCGACCTCCAAGCTCGTCAGCGTGGCGCAGCAGGTCGAGCAGCGCGAGACGCTGGCCATCCAATACACGATCGAGTTGCGCACCATGCTCCGGGACATGCCGGTGCGCGAGGAGATCCGAGAGTTTCTTTTCAAGACCTGGGCCGAGGTGCTGGCCATGTCGGCGGTGCGCGACGGTGCCCAGCATCCGGACACCATCGCCTTCAAGCGCACCGCGGCCGATCTGGTCTGGGCCGCCAGCGCCAAGCCCCACCGCGCCGACCGTGCCAAGGTCATCCAGAGCCTGCCGCCGCTGCTGCAGCACCTGCGCCAGGGCCTGTCGCTGCTCGGCGTGAACGGGCCGGAGCAGGACGCGCAGGTGAAGGTGCTGACCGACACGCTGGCCGATGCCTTCCTGTCCAAGACGGCCTCCATCCCGCAGGCGCACATCGATGCGATGGCGCGCCGCCTGGCCAATCTGGAGGACTACATCAGCGATGCGACGCTGGGCGAAATGCCGCTCAACGCCGACAACATCGAGCTGATGCTGGGCATCGACGCTTCGTCCATCCATGTGATCGCCGACAACGGCGCGCCCGTGGAGCCCGGCATGGTGGCCTGGGCGCAGGAGCTGCAACCCGGCGCCTGGTTCACGCTGGACCACAATGGCGCCTCGGCGCAGGTGCAGTACGTGTGGCAAAGCCAGCGCAAGCAGCTGCATCTGTTCGCCGCGCCCGATGGCAGCAGTTACCTGCTGCAGCTCAAGCGCCTGGGCGCCTATCTGCAGTCCGGCCTGCTGGTGGCGCAGGAAGAAGAAGCGCTCACGATGCGCGCCACGCGCGACGCGCTGGCCAAGATCGATGCCAATCCGGAACGCCTGCTGGACTGAAGCCGGCTGACCCAAGGGAGCCGGGTCAGCCGCCGCCATCCCCGCTGTCGTCTCTGTCTCCCCGCACAACGCGGCGAACGACGTCGCCTGCAAAGCCCCGCGCGGCCATGAAGCGCATCTGGCGGGCGCGCTCCTGCGGCGTCTCGCCCGGGGCGCCGAAGCGCTGGCGCCACACGGCTTGCGCGCGCTCCAGTTCGGTGGCGCGAAGGCGCTCCGCGGTGGCGCGCACCAGCGCGTCGTCCAGCCCCTTGCCGCGCAGCTCCTGCACCACGCGTTGCGTGCCCAGGCGGGCGGCGCGGCGGTTGACCACCGAATCGGCCACGCGCTGGGCGCTGATGAAGTCCTTGGCCTGCAGATCGTCGAGCACGGCGTTCAGGTCGTCGCCCTCCTGCACGTGGCGGGCCAACCTGGTGGCCAGTTCGGCGCGGGAGTGTTCGCGCTGTGCCAGCAGGCGCAGCGCCCGGCCCTTGAGCGAAAGCGTCGCAAATCCCATGTCGCTATAAAAATAAAAGCATCCAGCGCTTGCCAATCAAGCGCTGGAGCCTTGTATCACCTGCAATCGGGGCCGTGCTTACTTTTCAGACTTCTCGGCCTTTTCGGGCACATCCTTGGCGGGTGCGGCGGCCGGAGCTTCCAGGCTGGGCGGCAGCAGGGCGATGCCCAGGCTCTCGCGCACCTTGTTCTCGATCTCGCGGGCGAGGTCGGCGTTCTCGCGCAGGAACTCACGCGAGTTGTCGCGGCCCTGGCCGATCTTCTCGCCGTTGTAGGCGTACCAGGCACCGCTCTTTTCGATGATCTTCGCGTTCACGCCCATGTCGATGATCTCGCCCTCGCGGCTGATGCCCTCGCCGAACAGGATGTCGAACTCGGCGGTCTTGAACGGCGGGCTGACCTTGTTCTTCACGACCTTGACCTTGGTCTCGTTGCCCACGGCCTCGTCGCCCTTCTTGATCGTGCCGGTGCGGCGGATGTCCAGGCGCACCGAGGCGTAGAACTTGAGCGCGTTGCCGCCCGTGGTGGTTTCGGGGCTGCCGAACATCACGCCGATCTTCATGCGGATCTGGTTGATGAAGATCACCATGCAGTTGGTCTTCTTGATCGTGGCGGTGAGCTTGCGCAGCGCCTGGCTCATCAGGCGGGCCTGCAGGCCGGGCAGGGCATCGCCCATTTCGCCTTCGATTTCGGCCTTGGGGGTGAGCGCGGCGACCGAGTCGATCACGATCAGGTCCACGGCGCCCGAGCGCACGAGGCTGTCCACGATTTCCAGGGCCTGCTCGCCGGTGTCGGGCTGGCTGATCAGCAGATCGGACAGCTGCACGCCGAGCTTTTGGGCGTATTGCACGTCGAGTGCGTGTTCGGCATCGACGAAGGCGCACTGGCCGCCCTGCTTTTGCATCTCGGCGATCACCTGCAGCGTGAGCGTGGTCTTGCCGGACGATTCCGGGCCGTAGATCTCGACCACGCGGCCGCGGGGCAGGCCGCCCACGCCCAGCGCGATATCCAGGCCCAGCGAGCCGGTGGAGACGACCTGGATGTCTTCGATCACCTCGCCTTCGCCCAGGCGCATGATCGTGCCCTTGCCGAACTGCTTCTCGATCTGGGCCAGCGCGGCCTGGAGGGCCTTGGCCTTTTCGGTGTTGACGGGTTGGGCGGGATGGGTACCCTTGACGGCGAAGTCCATGGAAATGTCCTTGAAAAACAATGGGTTGGGATATCTCTGCCAAGCTGTTGGTAGTCACAGGCTGGATGCTTGAACAGTAGTTTATGCGAGCTGTCCCGTTGCGTAAACGGTGTTTTAAGTCAGTTTCCCTGACAATGTGGCATGGCCGAAATCCTGCCCTCTCCTCCCCTCGACGACGGCTGGCGCCAGACGCACCTGGGCCGTCTCCTCGGGCATGCCATGCGCCGGTTCGATGCGCGGGTGCTCGAACTCATGGCCCACAACGTGGAGGTGCCGCTGGCGCTTTCCAACCTTGCCGCGCGCGATCAGGTCACCGCGGCGCACATCCACATCACGCGCCACCTCTCGCTGGGTGGCGACCGGCTGACCGATCTGGCCCAGCGGGCCGGCATGACCAAGCAGTCCATGGCCGATCTGGTGAACCAGTGCGCCGCCTGGGGCCTGGTGGTGCGCGAGCCCGACCCGCGCGATGCCCGGGCACGCCGGGTGTGCTTCACCGCCGCCGGACTGGCGTGGCTGCAGGCGTTCCGCGATGCGGTGGCACAGGCGGAGGCAGAGTTCCGGATGGAGGTGGGCAACGAGGTCGCCACGGTGGTGGCGATCGGGCTGGAGGCGTATGCGGGGGGCGACGGATTGGCGAACTGAGGGCGCTGAAAGTCACGCAGGTGACATCGCCATCGTCCCATTCCGCAGGGGTCGGCCGTCATTAAGTTTGCTCTAAGGTATCTAAATGTTAATCGAGATACCAAACGCAATAGGTACTTATCATGAACCTGCACAACCTCCGCATCGGCGCCAAACTGGCGCTCGCCTTCAGCGTTACCACGCTGATCACCGTCGCCCTGGCCTGGATGGCCTGGGCCCAGATGCTGCGCATCAACGCCAGCGCCGAAGACCTGGCCACGAACTGGCTGCCCAGCATCGAGGCCATCGCCAACGTGCGCATCGCCGCCAACCGCCTGCGGCGCACCGAGAGCGAGACGTTCCTTCCGGCCAACCAGGGTGGCCAGGACAAACTCAAGGAAGAGCTGAAAGTGCGGCGCCAGCAGCTCGCCGAAGCCGAAGCCGCGTATGCCCCGCTGATCAACCCCGGCGAAGAGCGCAAAGGCTATGAGGCCTATCAGACCCAGCGCGACCAGTACCTCGCGGTGCAGCGCCGGATGCTGGACCAGCCGCTGCAGGCGCATGACGAGACTCTGCGGATCTTCTTCACCGATTCCGAAAAAAGCTTCGACGCCATGGCGGCCACGCTGGGCGAGCTGGCCCGCGTGAACCGCCGCGGGGGCGACGCCGCGCACGACGATGCGGTGGCCACGTTCCAGCGCGCACAGGGCACGCTGCTGGCGATGCTGCTGGCCGCGGTGGCGATCGCCTCGGCGCTGGCCTGGTGGATCACGCGGCACATCACGCGCCCGCTGGCCTCGGCCGTCGCAGTGGCCCGGGGCGTGGCTGCCGGCGACCTGACGATGGACATCGCCGTGCACGGCAAGGACGAGTCCGCGCAGCTGATGCAGTCCTTGAGCGACATGCGTGCCAGCCTGGCGAGCGTGGTCGGCGCCGTGCATGGCGGCGCCGAGGGCGTGGCCGCGGCCAGCTCGCAGATCGAGCAGGGCAACCAGGACCTGTCGGCCCGCACCGAACAGCAGGCCTCGGCCCTGGAAGAGACGGCGGCGTCCATGGAAGAGCTGAGTTCCACCGTGCGCCAGAACGCCGACGGCGCCCAGAAGGCCAGCCAGCTGGCGACGGACGCGTCCACGGTGGCGCAGCGCAGCGGCGACGCGGTGGAGGTGATGGTGGAGACGATGAAGAGCATCGACGCCGCCTCCCAGCGCATCGCCGACATCATCGGCGTGGTGGACGGCATCGCGTTCCAGACCAACATCCTCGCGCTGAACGCGGCGGTGGAAGCCGCCCGCGCCGGCGAACAGGGCCGGGGCTTCGCGGTGGTGGCGTCCGAGGTGCGCACGCTGGCCCAGCGCAGCGCCGACGCCGCCAAGGAAATCAAGGGCCTGATCGCCACGAGCGTGGAGCGCGTCGGCGAGGGATCGGCCCAGGCCAACCGCGCAGGCGACACGATGAAGGAAGTGGTGCAGTCCATCCAGCGGGTGGCCACCATCGTGGCGGAGATGAGCATCGCCACGCGCGAGCAGAGCGAAGGCATCGGCCAGGTGGGCGAGGCCGTGGCGCAGATGGACCAGGTCACGCAGCAGAACGCCGCGCTGGTCGAGGAAAGCGCCGCGGCGGCATCGAGCCTGAAGTCGCAGGCCGAGCAACTGGTCGATGCGGTATCGGTCTTCAAGATCCACGCCGCGCCCACGGCGGTGGTCGCCCCTTCGGCGCCGGCCCGCGGCAGGCCCGCGCCACGGTCATCGGGGCGCATCGCGTCGCGCGGCCACGCGCCCCTGCCGGCCTAGCGCATCCCCTGGCGGCGCTGTCCGCCTCACAAACAGCGGGTGGAAGGCACGGCGGGGCGGGGAGGGCGCGGCGCGGGATTTCCCCCACGCGCTCCCCTGCCGCCTGAAGGAGCGGGCCTCTAGAATGGGTCTTCACAGCGGCGGTCGCTCCAGCGGCCGCGCCCCAGGAGACAACCCCCCATGCGCATCCTCATTGCCGAAGACGACCAGGTGCTGGCCGACGGGCTGCTGCGCACCTTGCGCGGCTCTGGCGCAGCGGTCGATCACGTGTCCAGCGGCAGCGAAGCCGATGCGGCCCTGATGACCAACCACGCGTTCGATCTGCTGATCCTGGACCTGGGCCTGCCGCGCGTGCATGGGCTGGAGGTGCTCAAGCGGCTGCGCGGACGGGGCTCGGCCCTGCCGGTGCTGATCCTCACCGCCGCCGACAGCGTGGAAGAGCGTGTGAAGGGCCTGGATTTCGGGGCCGACGACTACATGGCCAAGCCCTTCAGCCTGCAGGAACTCGAAGCGCGCGTTCGCGCCCTCACGCGGCGCGGCATGGGTGGCACCACCAGCGCCATCCGCCACGGCCCGCTGGTGTACGACCAGGCCGGGCGCATGGCCACCATCGACGGCAAGCTGGTGGAGCTGTCGGCGCGCGAGCTGGGCCTGCTGGAGGTGCTGCTGCAGCGCGCCGGCCGCCTGGTGTCCAAGGAGCAACTGGTCGAGCGCCTGTGCGAATGGGGCGAAGAGGTGAGCAACAACGCCATCGAGGTGTACATCCACCGCCTGCGCAAGAAGATCGAGCGCGGCCCGATTCGCATCGCCACCGTGCGCGGCCTGGGCTATTGCCTCGAAAAGATCGCTGCCTGATTGCTATTAATTTAATAGCAATACGCCCTAGAGATGATTGCGCTGAAGCCCTTTTTGGCTTGAACCCTACCGGCGGCTGGCCTTGAAGATCTTCCAGCGCGAGCAGCGCTCCCTCTTCGGCGAGATCCTGGACTGGATGCTCACGCCGCTCCTGCTGCTGTGGCCCGTGAGCCTGGCGCTCACCTGGCTGGTGGCGCAGGGCCTGGCCAACAAGCCGTTCGACCGCGCGCTGGAGTACAACGCCCACGCCCTGGCCCAGCTGGTGACGGTGCAGGGCGGCAAGGCGCAGTTCAACCTGCCGCAGCCGGCCAGCGAAATCCTGCGCGCCGACGAATCCGACATCGTGTACTACCAGGTGGTCTCGCCCACGGGCGAGTTCCTCTCGGGCGAGCGCGACCTGCCGCGACCGCCGCCGCCCGAGGACGAGCGCCCCCTGTCCGGCGAAGTGCGCCTGCGCGATGCCGAGCTGCGCGGCATCGAGATCCGCGTGGCGTCCATCTGGGTGCGGGTGCCGCTGCCGGGCGCGCCGGCCGCGCTGGTGCAGGTGGCCGAAACGCGCGAAAAGCGCAGCGTGCTCGCCACGGAAATCATCAAGGGCGTGATGCTGCCGCAGTTCGTGATCCTGCCGCTGGCCGTGCTGCTGGTGTGGCTGGCGCTGGCGCGCGGCATCCAGCCCTTGAGCCTGCTGGAGGAACGCATCCGCGCCCGCAAGCCCGATGACCTTTCGCCGCTCGACCACAAGGCGGTGCCGCTGGAGGTCGCGCCGCTGGTGGATTCGGTGAACGACCTGCTCGGGCGGCTCAGCGATTCGCTGGCCACGCAAAAGCGCTTTCTGGCCGATGCGGCCCACCAGCTCAAGACGCCGCTGGCCGGGCTGCGCATGCAGGCCGACCTGGCGCAGCGCGAAGGCACCAGCACCGAGGAGTTGAAGCGCTCGCTGCAACAGATCGGCCGCTCCAGCATCCGCGCCACGCACACGGTCAACCAGTTGCTGGCCCTGGCACGCGCCGAGGGCAGCGGGACGGCCCTGGCGCGCCAGCCGATGGATCTGGCGCGCCTGGTGATCGAGGTGGTGCGCGATTCGGTGCCGCGCGCCCTGGAAAAGCACATCGACCTAGGGTACGAAGGCGCCGAGCCCGGCGCCCCTGGCGTGTGGATGGAGGGCAACCCCACGCTGCTCAAGGAACTGGCCCGCAACCTGCTGGACAACGCGATCAACTACACGCCCTCGCGGCCCGGGGCGCCCGGCGTCATCACCGCGCGCGTGCTGGCCGATACCTTCGGGCACGTGCTGCTGCTGCAGGTCGAAGATTCCGGCCCCGGCGTGCCTCTGGCCGAGCGCGAGCTGGTGTTCCGCCCGTTCTACCGCGTGCTGGGCAACGACGCGGACGGCTCGGGCCTGGGCCTGCCCATCGTGCTGGAGATCGCGCGCCAGCACAGCGCCACCGTGCAGCTGGAAGACGCGCACCCCGGCCACGTGCCGCCGGGTGCCCGGTTCAGCGTGCGGTTTCCGGCCCATCCGCCGCTGCCGCCGGCCTGACCGGCCGCGCGCCGAGGCGTGCTGGTGGCGCAACGCCCGTTCAGTGGCTGGTTTCGCTGGCTGCGGCGCCGGCCACCGGCTGGGCGCCCTCGGCGCGGCGCAGTTCGGCCTGGAAGGCGCTGCCGCTGCGCAGGCGCTGGTATTCGGCCAGGCGCTGCGGGCGGGCTTCGTCCACCGCCTCGGAGCGGTCGCCTTCGTTGGCCTGGCCCAGCCCGGCGCGCTGCCACAGGCGGGTGTCGGCCTCCACGGCGGCGCGCGTGAGCGTGCTGCGGGTGGCCACGGGCTCGTCGCCGAAACGGTCTTCCTGCGAGGGGGCGGCATGGGCGGCGGACACGGTGGCGCCGGCGAAAGCGAGGGTGGCGATGGCGATCAGGTACTGGGTGTTCAGGGTTTTCATGGCGTTTGTTCCTGGTTGGACGGGGCTGTCAAAAGGCAGAGCGGGGTGCCTGCTTGACTCCCAGTTTCGGCGTTTCACGGAATGGGGTATGTGCGTAAACGCACAGCCCAAACATGGTTCCTTTGTCCCGGCGTGAAAAGCGTCGCCCATGAAAAAAGCCCCGGTGCTCGGCGCACAGGGGCTCGGTGTGTGGCGCGCGGTCGGCGCGCCAGGATGCGGGGGGCATCAGTTCAGCGTGGTGCTGGAGGCCATGCCGGCCACGTTGTGGCCGCCGCCCACGCGCTGGACTTCCGCCATGTATTCGGGGCCGCTGCGCAGGCGTTGGTACTCGGCCAGGCGCATCTGGTAGGCGGGATCGGCATCGGGCGTGCGGTCGGCGGCTTCGAACTGGTTCAGGCCGGCGCGGTTCCACAGGTTCAGGTCGGCCACGACTTCAGCGCGGGTCAGCGGCTGGCCTTGTTCGACGGGCTGGGCTCCGAACTGGTCTTCTTGCGACACGGGGGCGGCAGAGGCGGCACCGGCGAAGGCAATGGCGGCGATGGCGATGAGGTGTTTGCGGTTCATGGTGTGGATCCTTCCTTTGATCGATTCAACTGGACTGCAGCGCCGAATTGCGTCTGCATAGAAGCCAGTTTGCGCCGCTGGACCCGCCAGGTCTGTGCGAAAACGCACAGTTTTGTGTAGGTCTGTCGCCTACCGGCCCGTGCGCCCAGGGCCGCCGCGGCGTCCGACAGGGCCGCGCTTCCGAGGGAAAAATGCCGCACTGCAACATCGCGTTACGCGGATGGCCGGATCGTGCGCTGTGCGCCGAAAAACGTCTTGAAACGCCTGTAAGTGTGCGACGAGGCGGCACGAGCGGAGAGAGCGCGCGCGAAGGCGGTTCGCAAAGAGACTCGGTGCTCCCAGGCGCACATCCATCCAGCACGCCCGCTGCTGTTCCGTGAGACAAAATGTCCAGTTCTATATGCCACTGGTTTGCGATGCCAAATGCAATAATCGAATTGGAATTCGGCCATGGTTTCAAAAATCAAACTGCTGATTCGGTATTTTGAGGTAATGCACCTCTCGATAAATATCTTCAAATAACAGCCAGGAAATAATCAGAGATGGATTGGTTCCCTATCGTCTTCATTGTGTTCAAGGTGGTCGTGCTCGGCACGGGCATGTTTTTAGCCATCAAGTGGCATTACGATCAAGGGAAGAAGAAATAACGAAAGCCAACGGCTTTAGCAGGCTGAAGAAATACTCCCCAGATTCCAAGCCAGTCCTGGCCTGCGGTCGTCGGCGGGCTCGCTGGCTTTCACATCCCGGGATCCGAGCGGCCAATCAGGCGTTCTTGCGCATGTTGGGGCCACCTTTGCACCCGTTTTCCCTCAATGCACTGCCTGCGCACGCACCTGTCCCCATTGCCCCAGCGTGCGCATGCGCACCAGGTTGTAGCCCGCCATCGTCAGCACGAACATCTGGTCCACGCGCTTGATTCCTCGCACCATCACCTGCCTCATGCCGCCCACGGTCTTGGCCCAGCCAAAGCCTTGCTCGATGAGCTTTCTCTTTTGTTGCGATACCGCGTAGCCTTCGCTTTGCGCAATGGCTTCGGGCACGGCCGAGTTTCTGCCTGACTTGTTCTGGGCCACGTGGGGCGTGACGTTCATGGCCTGGCACGCTTCAATGAATTCGCATGCGTCATAGCCTTTGTCTGCCCCCAGCGTGATGGTTCGCATGGGATCGGCCTGCGCCTGCCTGGCGTCGTTGATCATGGCCTTGGCTGCTTCCCGTTCTGCGTAGCCATCGGCCAGCGTGACTACCGCATTGGCCACCAGCCCGTGGCGGTTGTCGCTCAGGGTGTGCCCCATGTAGCGCAGTTCGCTGGCGGTATTGCCTTTGCGGTACAGCCGGGCATCGGCATCGGTTGTGGATTCGTGGGTGTCGTTGCTGCGCCGCTGGCCCTTGAAGTTGCCGCCATCGCTGTTGGCTTTGGCATCTGCACCATGGCCATCATCTGTGTTGTCACTATTGCCATCACGACCATCACCGCTCGCGTCATCGTCGCCTTTGCGCGCGAAGCTCTTGTGGCCCGCCCAGGCCTGGATGAGCGTGCCGTCCACACTGAAGTGCTCGCCCGAGAGCCAGTGCTTCTTGTCGGCGATCTTGAGCACTTCGTTGAAGAACTCGATCACGGCGTCGTGCTCGATCAGGCGCTCACGATTCTTGGTGAACACGCTGGGTACCCAGACCTCGTCGTCCATGGACAGGCCTATGAACCAGCGAAACAAGAGGTTGTACTGCACCTGCTCCATCAACTGGCGCTCCGAGCGCACGCTGTACAGCACTTGCAGCAGCATGGCGCGCAGCAGCTTCTCGGGGGCGATGCTGGGGCGCCCGCCTTTGATGTCTGCTTCGTACATGCGCGAGAACAGGGCATCCATCTTGGCCAAGGCTGCGTTGACCATCTTGCGGATGGGACGCAGGGGATGCGAGGCTGGGACAAAGTCGTCGAGCTTGCGAACGGAAAACAGGCTCTCGGTGAAGGTGTCGGCGCCGCGCATGGGGTCAGGCAATGGAGATGGGAGGGACTGGTGAGCTTACCGGGGTTGGGTTGCCGGGCTGGCTGAGCGGGGGTATTTCTTCAGCCTGTTAGGCGTCATAAATCACACCCTGGACGCCTCCGATCAGTCGGCCCGTGGATGACTCGCGACTGCGTGCCTTGTTTCGATTGATCGCCCATCCAAGAGCGTTCACGTTCACAGCGGATCGGGCCCAATGCCTGCCGTTGCAGGCTATGGCGCACCGCCGCCGAAGCGCGGCTCTCCCCACTGCTGCGCGGGATGGGCCACGTACAGCACCTGCAGCGGCGCGGACCGGCCGCGCACCGTGACGGGCTCGGGCGGGCCCAGCGCATCGGCCACGCCCGCCAGGCGCGCGGCCTCCAGCGACAGCACGAGGCGGGCGGCCACCACCTTCGAATGGTCCTGCAGGCGGCTGGCGGTGTTGACGACCTCGCCCACGGCCGTGAACGTGGTCGTGTCCTGAAAGCCCACCTCGCCCACCGCCACCGTGCCGGCGTGCAGGCCCATGCCGAAGTCCAGCGGCTGCCCGAACTGGTCGGTGAACGAGGCGCTCCAGGCGTCCATGCGCTGCTCGATGAGGGCGGCCGCGCGCACCGCCTGGGCGCAGGCGGTGGGCAGGTCGGTGTCCAGCCCGAAGATGGCCATCACGCTGTCGCCGATGAACTGGTTGGCCAGGCCGCCGCTGTCGCGCACCGCGGCGCCCACCCGGTCGAAATACTGGTCCAGCACCCAGGCCAGGTCGAAGGGCCACTGCCGCTCGGCCAGGCCCGACCAGCGGCGCAGGTCCACGAACAGCACGGCCACCTGGCGCTCGCGCCCCAGGGGCCGGGCCGCGGCCGACGCGCCGGGCTGGAACAGCGGCGTCACCGCGATGTCGCCGCGCGGGCGCAACTGGCAGGCCAGCCGCACGCCGGGCGGGGCGTTCACGCGCTGCAGGGTGCGCCGCTCGTCGCGCCGGGGGGCGGGCAGGTGCTCGGCCGGGCCTTGCACGCGCACGCGGCAGGTGGAGCAGCGCGCTCGGCCGCCGCACACCGAGAGGTGGCCGATGCCATGCTCCCGGCTGGCCTCCAGCACGCTGAAGCCGCGCGGCACCTGCACCGTGCGGTCGGGGTAGCGCAGGGTGATGCGCCCGCGGCCCCCGCGCTCGCGCAGGGCGCCGAAGGCCCAGCGCGCCAGCAGCAGCCCGGCCACCAGCGCGACCCAGCCGGTGCGCAGGCCCTCGGTCAGCGCCCGCGATGCCTGGGCGGTCTGCGCGGACGGCGAGGGGGCACTCAGCGCCGCCCAGGCGATCTCGCGGCCCATCGACACCACGCCGAGCGCCGCCAGCACCGGCAGCAGCACCGCCGCGGCCAGCAGCCCCGGCTGCAGGCGCTGCCACCGGGGCCGGATGCGCAGCGCCAGGTGCAGGCCCAGGCAGCCGTGCACCCACGCGGCCAGGAGCAGCGCCAACTGCTGCCAGAGGCCCTCCGGGCTCCAGATGGCGCGCACGATGCGCACATAGGACGGCTCCAGCCCATGCACCTCGCCCACGTAGCGCGTGCCCGCGAAATGCGCCGCCAGCAGCAGCGGCAGCAGCAGCCCGATCAGCAGGCGCAGCGCCTCCACGGCCGGCATGCGCAGGCGGCGGCGCTGCCACACGGCAGCGCCCGCCAGCCCCAGGTGCACGGCCACCGCGCCATACAGCAGCGCGGTGCCCGGCAGCGTGGCCCAGGCGCCATGCACGGCGCGCCGCGTGGCTTCGGCCGCGGCCAGCGACAGCAGCCCGGTGGCGTGGGTGGCCAGGTGCAACGCCACGTAGAACCACAGCACCACGCCGCTGGCCCATCGCAGGTTGCGCGGGGACGGCAGGGTCAGGTGGGGCAAAGAGGCTGGCACGGAGCAGTCGTGGGGTCGGTGGGGGAATATCGCTCATCGCTCCGGCCGATCACCGCAGCGGCGCTGAGCATAATGCGGCACCCGGCGCGGCCTGCCGCTCCTCCCGCATGCCCTGGCGCTGCCGGGGCCACCTTCCTTTCCTGGCCCGCCACGGCCCTCCCGCATGAACGCTCCCCCCGCCCGGTCCAGCCTCGCCCTGCGCCGCATTCCCTTGTTCGAAGGCCTGGGCGATGCGTGCCTGGACCGGCTGGCGCAGCAGTGCGACTGGCACCAGCTGCCGGCGCGCAAGCCGCTGCTGTCGCGCGCAGCCGAAGGGGGCGACGTGTTTTTCCTGGTGGCGGGCCGCCTGCGCATCACCACCTATTCGACCAGCGGCCGGCAGGTCACCTTCCGCGACTGCGAGCCGGGCGAGCACATCGGCGTGATCGCGGCCATCGACGGCGGCCCGCGCTCGGCCGATGTCGTGACGCTGGACGCCACGCTGGTCGCCAGCCTCTCGCGCGAAGCCTTCCTGGCCCTGCTGCGCGACGAGCCCTTGGTCGGGCAGCGGGTGATGCATTACCTCGCCTCGCTGGTGCGCCAGTTGTCCGACCGCGTGATCGACCTGAGCACCCTGGGCGTGCACAACCGCCTGCATGCCGAACTGCTGCGCCTGGCGCGCGCGGCCGGCGTGCAGGGCAACCAGGCCCGCATCGAGCCCGCGCCCGCGCATGCCGAACTGGCCAGCCAGATCAGCACCAACCGCGAACAGGTCACGCGCGAACTGGGCGTGCTGGTCAAATCCGGCGTGCTGCAAAAGGACGGCCGCGCGCTCGTGGTGATCGATGCGGCGCGGCTCGAACGCATGGTGGCCGAGGTGCGCGGGGAGTGACGACGGGCGGCGCGGCGGCCGTGGGGCGCCGCCGCTGATTCAAAGGGTGGCGAGCAGCAGGTCGGGGTTCAGCGCCCCGATGCGGCCGGGGGCTTCGAGGTACTTCGCCAGCTCCACGCCCAGCAGGGCATCGAGATCGCGCAGGAACGCATCGCCTCGCAGTGCCGAGGACTGCGGATCGGGGCCGTGCACGATCACATGCCCGAGCACCGAGACATTGCCGTCGAAACGCCGCAGGGGCATGCCGGCTGCCAGGCGCAGCGTGCAAAACGAAATGCCGTGGCGTTGCAGCAGCGCATCCAGCTGGACCTGCGTGAAGGCAGGGGACACCACGCCTTCGTTCTTCGCCCCGATGAGCACCACGGTGGCCGCCCCGTTCATGGCCTGCGGGTCCGTCTCGACCGCTTCGCCCAGGTAGGTGCGCACGAGCAGGTCGAAGGCATCGCGCCCGGACAGGGCCTGGTACACCTGCGGGCCGACGCCGCCCATCATGCGGCCGTTGACTTCCACCAGGCACGGACCGTCCTCCGCGTACAGCGTCTCCACGTGAAAGAGACCGAAGGCGAGGCCCAGGCATTCGCACACGTCGCTCACGTATTGCTCCAGCCGCCGGGCCTGGTGCGGCGCGAGCCCGGAAGGCATCGAATACCCCATCTCCAGCAGGTCGTTGTGCTTGGAGCGGTAGCGGGTGGTGGTGGCAAAGCACTGCATGCGGCCATTCTTCAGGATGACCTCGGTCGAATGCAGTGAGCCCGTCACGTACTCCTCGACGATGTAGTGGTGGTTGACGATGCGGTTGACCATGGGGTCCGACGCGGCGCGCTCGGTCGCCAGGGCCGCGACGAACGCATTCCACTGCGCCTCGGTTTGGCAGACCGCCGAGAACTGCTTGCCGAAGCCCCGCGTCGGCTTGACCACCAGCGGCGCCCGAATGGTGCGGCCCTGGCCGGCCAGTAGCTGCGCCTCGGTCAACACCTCGTAGCGCGGCACGCGCAGCCCCGCGCGGGCCAGCGCATGGCGGCAGCGGTCTTTGAACACCGCGTTCTGCAGGGCCTCGGGGGCCGGGGTCGGCAGGCCCAGCGCATGCGCCGCCTCGGCCACCGGCACGATGGCGGCCTCCGAGGTGGTGATGAGCGCGTGGATGGGGTGACGGGCGGCGATCTGCCGCAGTTCGGCCAGCAGCGCGTCCAGCGCGATCGTGGGCACGGTGAGGTGTTCGTCGAGGTGCACCAAATGGGGGTCGATGCGGCTGCGGTCACGGGTCGATATGGCCAGGAACGACGAGTCGAGCGGCTCGATCAAGGTGACGCGGCAGCCGAGTTTCTTGGCGGTCTCGAAGGCCAGCAATCCGGACAGCGTGCTGTCCACGAAGACGACATGTCGTTCGGTCATCGGTTTCTTTCAAGGGAAGGGCGCGGCGGCACGCGGTCTGCGGCCAGCCGGCGGAGAAGGTGAGCCAGGCCGAAGCCTGCCGCGAAGAGCATTGCCGTGATCGCCATGCCGAACCATTGCACCGAGAAGGCCCCGAGAAAGATGGCCAGCATCATGCCGGCGTACACCAGGGCGTACTGCAGGGTGGCGACCACCGGCATCTGGTCCCGGGGCGTGGCGGCCATGATGTCCGCCTGCAGCCGGAAAAATGCCAGCTCGAACAGGAAGAAGTAGGCGAAGTAGAGCGGATAGCTCACGGCCGGCGAATGCCACAGGCAGGCCCCCACCATTGCCGCCGCGCAGGCCGGGTAGATGTAGCGCAGGTGGAACGCCCGGCCCCGCCGGCTCTGCACGTAGAAGTACAGCGCGCCCGCCACGGCTGCCAGGCTGGCGACGATCTGCAGCAGCCCGACGTATTGCTGCGACAGGCCCAGGTGGTGCGCTGGCAGGGCCACCCGCGAGATGTTGTAGAAGCCCTGGAAGAACGCGCCCAGCAGCACGAAGCTGACCATGGCCTGGCGCAGTGCCGCGATGTCCCGCAACATGCGAAGCCCCTGCCACAGGCTGGCCGGTGCGGCCGGACCACCGGGTGCATCCGTGGTGGTGGTTGCGGGCGGGATCAGCCAGGTGCACAGTGCCGCGCAGGCGAACAGCGCCGTGGTGGCGATGGCCGCGGCCACCGCCGAAATCTGGGTGGGAAAGAAAGCCAGGATGGCGCCTGCCACCGCGCCGGCGATGAACTGCGCGGTCAGTGTCAGGGGAACGGTGTACCGCACTTCCTCGGGCGAAAAATACCGTTTGATGACGACGATGCGGGCCACCCGCTGCACGGCATCCAGCGCTCCGATCACCGTGGCGCCCAGCAGCACCATGGCCGGTCCCAGGTCGGTCGCCAGGAACAGCGTCAGGCAGGCCACCGCAGCGGCGACGTTGGCCAGGCGCAGGAGCCGGCGCACTTCCATGCGCCCGGTCAACTGGTTGAGCTGGAACGCCAGCAGCACCGGCACCACCATGGGCGCGAACAGCACGAACTCCGAAACCAGCAGGCTGTCGAGGTCACGCAGCGCGTGGTGCGCCAGGTAGATGTACACCAGCACGCTGGCGGAGATCGACGACAGGTTGATCGCCCACAGCAGGGCCGTGAGCGGCCGCTTGCCGGTGACGGGCGTCATGGGGTCGGACCCGGCATCAGGCGGGCACGGCCTCGTCGATGGCGATGGCCCCGTGCCGGCGCTCGAACTCTTCGCCGTAGCGGCGGCGCTCCCAGGCGTTGAACGAGATGATCAGGATGTCCCGGTGGCCCCCCGCCTCGGTCTTGGGCAGGATGTGCGTCGCGTTGTGCCACATTTGGTCGTCGGCCACGATGATGGCTTCGTTCTCTTGCAGGATGTCTTCGAAGAAGCACGGCCCGCCGCCCGTGGGCATGAGCTGGCTGACCCCGCCGGTGATGTTGTGCCGCGCGAAGATGGCGTTCATCACGAAGTCATGGCCATCGCGGTGCGGGCCTTCGGGAACGGTCACGCCCGGAATGTCCGCGTTGGCGACCACGCGCACCTGGTGCACGTTGATCTGGAAGACCTGCCGGGTATCGAGCTGCGCCGCGAGCGCGCCCGCCGCCACCTGCGGCGTGGGGTCGAAGCGGATGGGCTCGAACTGGCGCTGCACGCCGCCGACCACGCCGTTGTAGTTCTTCGACTGGATGAACGGGCGGTGGGGCAGCAGCTCGGTGCGCCATTCGCCGCCTTCGAACCCGACCTTGAATTGCGAGAAGCGGCGATACCGCTGCTTGCCGCCGGTGTAGGGGTCGAACGCCAGCGTGTCGAACTCGCGCATGGCTTGCTCGGAGAGCGGGGGCACGGTGAACCGTGCGTAGTTTTGCTTCTTGAAATCCAAGGTCTTGGCTCCTGGCTGGGATGGTGGGAAAGGCGTGGGGCGTCAGGCCGCCACGGCGTCGCGTTCGAGGCAGCGTTCGATGGCGTGGCGGATGCGGCCCATGGCCTCGTCGATCTCCGGCTCGGTGATGGTGAGCGCGGGCAGGAACCGCATCACGGCCCCGTGGCGCCCGCCGGTCTCGACGATCACGCCTTGCAGGAAGCACTCGCGCTTGATCGCCTTGGCGAGCGCGCCGTCCAGCACGCCGGGGGTGCCGGCTTCCGGTGCCGAGACGATCTCGGCCCCCACCATGAGGCCGCGGCCACGGATGTCGCCGATGCAGGGCAGGTCCTCGGCCAGTTCCTGCAGCTTGCGTTGCAGGTAGGCGCCGCGCGAGGCAGCGCGCTGCGGAAGGTCCTGGTCGCGCAGGATCTGCATGGTGGCCGCGCCCGCCACCAGCCCGATCTGGTTGCCGCGGAACGTGCCGGCGTGGGCGCCCGGCAGCCACTGGTCGTAGCGGCGGTGGTAGGCCAGCACGGCCAGCGGGAAACCGCCGCCCAGGGCCTTGGACAGCACCACCGCATCGGGAACGATGTTCGCCGCCTCGTAGGCGAACATGGTCCCCGTGCGGCCGAAGCCGGTCTGCACCTCGTCGATGACGAGGGGGATGCCGTGACGGTGCGTGATCTCGCGGAGCTTCCTGAGCCACCGGGGCGACGCGGGAATGCAGCCGCCCTCGCCCTGGACCGCTTCGAGGATGACCAGCGCCGGCTGGGTGATCCCGCTTTCCGGGTCGCGCAGCACGTTGTCCAGGTACTGCAGCGACAGGTCTTCTCCCTGGGTGCCGCCCACGCCGAACGGGCAGCGGCGGTCCGAGGGGTACGGAAAGAAATGCGTGTGGCCCGGCAGGCCCGGCAAGGCGTTCTTGGGGCCGAGATTGCCCATGAGCGCCAGCGAGCCGGAGGTCATGCCGTGGTAGCCGCCATGGAAGGCGATGACGTTCTGACGCCCGGTGGCGATGCGAAAGAGCTTCAGGGCCGCTTCCACGGCGTCCGACCCCGTGGGGCCGCAGAACTGGATGCGGGCCTCGTCCGCGAAGGACGCGGGCAGCGTCTGGAAGAGCTGCTCCAGGAATTCCAGCTTGGCCGGGGTCGCGATGTCCAGCCCCTGGAGGATGTGGCCCGACTGCAGGAAGGCCTGGACCTTCTCCATCACCTGCGGGTGGTTGTGCCCCAGGGGCAGCGCGCCGGCGCAGGCCAGCAGATCGATGTATTCGCGCCCCTCCACATCCCACACCTTGGAGAGGCTGCCGCGCGCCATCATGCGGTCGAAAGTGCGCGCGTAGGTTCTGGCGTTGGATTCCCGCTGCGCAATGAACCGGATGCCATCGTCGTGCGTGGCTCTGCTTGCCGGTGTTCCCGTTGTTTTCATCGTTCCTCCCGCCCGGTGTGAGCCCGGGTCAAGGCGGGATTGCAACATGCGGTCGGCATGGCTGGCTACTACCCGATTGGGTAGGTTTCGTGGCGATGCGGGGCAGCGGCCTGTGGCGGCGGCGCCGTCAATTGCTATGTTTTATATAGCAATAAAGGCAATGATTACTAGGGCGCTCTGCAGTTTTTTGCATGAATCCCCGGCGTGAAGCGGATTCACTCCGTCCCCGAGACCTGCGGGCGGGCCGCCGAGCCCAGCAGCCATTGGCGGAACCGGTCCAGCGTGGCCAGCTGCGCCCGGGCTTCGGGGTAGCAGAACCAGTAGCCCAGCTCGCTGGTGTAGCCGCCCTGGGCCAGGGGCTCGGCCACCACGCCCGCGGCGATCTCGTCGTGCACCAGGCAGCGCGGCACCAGGGCGACGCCCATGCCCACCGAGACGGCGCGGATCATGCTCTCGAACTGGTCGAATTGCGGGCCGGCCAGCGCATCCAGCCCGGGCACGCCATGGACCTCGCTCCAGCGCTCCCACGCGTCGGGCACCGACACATGGCGCAGCAGTGCGCTGCGCACCACGTCGCGCGGCGCCCGAAGGGGCGCGGCGTCGCCCGCGCCGGCGGGCGGGGCGATCAGCGCGACGTCGTTGCCGGCCAGGTAGTGCGCCCGGGCGCCGGGCCAGTGGCCGTCGCCGAAGAGAATGGAGCAGTCCAGCTCGGGATTGGCGAAATCGTAGCCGTGCACGAAGGGCACGAAATGCAGCGTGATCTGCGGGTGCTGCTGCTGGAACTGCGGCAGCCGCGGGATCAGCCACTTGGCGGCGAAGGTGGGCAGGGCGGACAGGTGCAGCGCCCCGCCGCCGTCGCTGCTGGTGATCAACTCCAGCGTGGCCGCCTCCAGCCGGGCGAGCAGCGAGCGCACCGCTTTTTCGTAGCGTTCGCCGGCGGGGGTGAGGGTCAGGCGCTTGCGGCTGCGCTCGAACAGGGCGATGCCCACCCAGCGCTCCAGTTCCTGCACCTGCTTGCTGACCGCGCTCTGGGTCAGGTGCAGGGCCTCGGCCGCGCGCGAGACGCCGCCGAAACGCGCGACCGTGCAGAAGGCCCGCAGCAGGTGCAGCGGGGGATTGAGGCGGCGCAAGGACATGGCGGTTAGATACTTAGAACATTCTCAAATGGAATATTAACAGGCACATCAATTGCTTTTCAATGGGAGCCGACTTCGGTAATCTCTGCCCATCTTCCAAGGAAAATCTCCATGCAACGCCGTCAATGGATCGCAGCCGTGGCTGCTACAACTGTCCTTCCTGGAATATCTTTCGCGCAAGACAAACCCCTGCGCATCATCGTCCCGTTCCCACCCGGCGGCGCCACCGACATCGCCGGCCGCGCCTTGCAGGAGCCCTTGCAGCGCCTGCTGGGCCAGCCGGTCGTCATTGAAAACCGCGCCGGCGCGGGTGGCTCCATCGGCATGGCCGAGGTGGCGCGCGCTGCGGGTGACGGTCTCACCCTGGGCGTGGCCACGCTGTCCACCCACGGCGTGAACCCGGCCGTGTTCTCCAAGCTGCCCTACGACCCCCTCAAGGACTTCGCCGGCGTGACCGAGATCGTCAAGGCGCCCGGGGTGATCGTGGTCAACCCCAAGGTCCTGCCAGTGAAGGACTTCGCCGACCTGGTGAAGTACCTCAAGGCCAACCCCGGCAAGGTGTCTTACGCCACGCCGGGCAACGGCACCATCGGCCACATGTGGGGCGAGCTGTTCAAGATCAGCACGGGCACCTCCATGGTGCACATTCCCTACCGCGGTGCCGGCCCGGCCATCAACGATGTGGTGGGCGGGCAGGTGCCGGTGTATTTCGACCAGGTGGCTTCGTCGCTGCCGCACGTCAAATCCGGCAAGCTCAAGGCCCTGGCCGTGTCCTGGCCTGAGCGGCTGGACGTGTTGCCCGAGGTGCCCACCTACGCCCAGCTGGGGTTTGCGCAGGCCAACGAGCCTTCGTGGTTCGGCCTGGTGGCGCCGGTGGCCACCCCCGCCGCCGCCGTGCTGCGCGTGCAGCAGGCCGTGGCTGCCGCCCTCAAGGAGCCCGCGGTGCGCGAACGGCTCGCTGGCCAGGGGCTCTATGCTTCGGGCACCTCGCCAGCGGACTTCTCGCAGCAGATCGTGCGGGAGATGGACAAGATGAAGAAAGTGGCCGCCTATGCCAAGATCCAGCTCGATTGACACCGCAGGAGTGCGCCGATGCATGCAGCGCTGCAACTGATCCAACGCCGGCACCGGCTGCAGGCCGCCCAGCCCGGGGCGGCGGGCGCGCCCGCCACAGCGCCGGCCGCCATGTTCTCCGCCGTGCCGGGCCGCACGGCCCTGGTGCTCGACTCGCCGCACAGCGGCACCACCTACCCCGGCGACTTCCGCGCCGCCATCGACCTGCCCACGCTGCGCCGCGCCGAGGACACGCACGTCGAGAAGCTCTACGCCTTCGCCCCCGCGCTCGGCGTGGCCTGGGTGGAAGCCCACTTTCCCCGCATCTACCTGGACGCCAACCGCGACACCGCCGAGGTCGATGCGAGCATGTTCGAGGCAGGGTTCGACACCGCTTGGACCGAGCCCGTCACCACCGATCCGGTCGTGCTGCAGAAGGTGCGGCTGGGCAAGGGGCTGATCTGGAAGTTCACCGACGAGGGCGTGCCCATCTACGACCGGCTGCTCTCCGTGGCCGAGGCGCGCGCGCGCATCGACCGCTGCTGGCGCCCCTACCACGCCGCCGTGGCCCGGGCGATCGACGCGGCCCATGCGCGCCACGGCTACAGCATCCACATCAACTGCCACTCCATGCCCGCCGTGGCCGCCAGCCACGCCACGCTGCACCCGGGCCTGCACCATGCGGACTTCGTGATCGGCGACCGCGACGGCAGCACCGCCAGCCCGGCCCTGTCGCAGGCGATCTGCGCTTTCTTGCGCGAGCGCGGCTACAGCGTGGACTACAACCACCCCTACAAGGGCGTGGAGCTGGTGCGCCGCTACGGCCACCCGGCGGCGCACCGCCACAGCATCCAGGTGGAGATCAACCGCAAGCTCTACATGGACGAGCGCACGCTGGCCATCGAGCCGGCCGGGTTCGCGCGGCTGCAGGGCGATCTGCGGGCGATGGTGGAGTGGCTGCTGGCGACCGATCCCCGGCAGTAAAGCGGCATTGACGCGGCATTGACGCGGCAGGGGCGCGCTGCGCTTTTTTGCAAAAGGGCGGGTGGTGCGGCTTGCGCGCGGGGCGCTTCGCATGGCGGTCATTGCGTTCGCATTCCGGGCGGAGCGGGTCTGGCCGACTTCGTAGATTGCGGGTCCCCTGGCCCGTCCTGCGGGCCTGCCCACCCCCCTGCCTGCGACGCGCTTGCCGCGCGTCCGCCCTGCCATGACATCGCTTTTCACCCTGTTCAAACAAGAGCCGCTCACGCACCGCTCCGAAGCCCCGCCTCCCGCTGCGGTGCCATCGCCACCCTTGCGCTCCACGCCTGTCTCTGCCGACACCCACGCGCAGGCGCTGCGATCGCGCGTGGCGGCCGCTGCACCGGGGGCGATACCGCCCCGCGCAGCGTCCTTCGACGCGGTTCGGTGGAAGCAGGAGCTGCAGCGCTGGTGCGACGCCGATCCGCACCGGGCCGTCTCGGGCCACCACGGGCTGTTCGGGCGCCTGCGGGCGCTGGGGCGCAAGGCCGGCGCCGGGAAGGGCGATCACGGCCTGCCGCTTTTAGCGGAACACCGCGAGACGGCGATGCAGCGGTTGCTCGAATGCCATGCGCAAGGCGCCGATGGCCGCACGCTCGACCTGAGCGGGCTGGGACTCTCCAGCCTGCCGCCGGGCCTGGAGCGGCTGGCGCATCTGCAGGCGCTGGACCTGTCGAACAACACCGGCCTGCAATCCCTGCCCGAAGGGCTGGCCGGGTGCCGGAACCTGCGCAGCCTCACGGCCTGCAACGGCTTTGTCAGCCACGTGCCGCCCTCCCTGTTCCAGTTGCCGAACCTCGAAAAACTCGACCTGTCGGCCAACCCTTTTCTCAAGACACTGCCGCAGGCCATGACGCAAGCCCCTCGCCTGCGGGAGCTGCGCGTGCCGCATTGCGACGTGAGCCAACTGCCGCCGGGCATGGCGGACATGCCGGCGCTGCAGACCGTGGATGTGTCGCACAACCGCGGCCTGCACACGCTGCCGCCCGGCCTGCGCGAGAGCCACGTTACTCTTGCACTGCAGGGCACGCCGGCCGCCCTCGTGGACCGTTTGCTGCAGCCCGTGCCATGGACCTCCGAGCAGCGCGCTGCGCTGGAAACCCGTGCGGGACAACTCTCGAGCGACTGGCATGCCTGTCAGCCCTCGCTGCGGGACGGCAGCGCGCCGCGTGCGGCGATGGACAAGGCGCGCAGTGCGCTTTCTCTGGCGTTGCGCATCGACGGCGCGGGCACCGAGGCCGCCTGGGCCGATGCGGACGCGGCCGTGCAGCGTTGGCTGAGCCAAGGACTGCCGATCACGACCGAGCGCCTCCAGGAGATCGGCTGGCGCCTGAACGGCCGCCCCGCCGGCGGGGCCCAGCTGCGGGCGATGGAGTTCCAGCGCATCCCGGCCGATGCGCAGGGCCTCACCGCCAGTCACCTCGACTATCCCCCGGTCCGCGCACTGCCCGGCCATCTCGCGGCGCTGGAAAACTGGCTGGCCCAGGGCGACGCGCCGGCTTCTCCGCTGGCGGCCACGGAGCGGGCCACGCTGCTGTACCGGGCGGTGGAGAGCCTGCGCCCCTTCGAAGAGGGCAATGGCCCGGCCGCGCTGATGGCGATGGACTGGGCCCTGCAGCAGCATGGGTTGCCGCCCGTCGCGCTGGACGCCCAAGCCATGACCGAACAGGTGGCGAAGGACGAGACGGTGGCCGACGGCGCGTTGACCGATGCGGCGGTCTTCGCCTCGGCCCCAGCCGGCGGCGTGCCGCACGCGCTTTTCGACGCCGTGATGCAGGGGATGGACGAGACCCTTCGCATCCTGCTGCCGCGTTGAAATTTCGCATGCGCGGCCAAGGCATCGCATCCGCACCCTGGCACCAGGGGCGGGGTCCGTAGATTGGATACATCCCGTCGCAGTTGGACGGGTTTTGTTCCATCACCAACCCTTTCACCACGCGTTTGCCCGCGTGCCCATGCCATGAACGCGACCACCGACGTCCTTGCCCGCGTACCCCACAGCCCCGGTGCCGAGGGCAGCGCCGCGACCAGCGAGGGCGCATCGGCCTTCCGCTTCCTGCGCCGCCATTACGCAGGCCAGGGTCACGGCGCTGCCCGGGCCGCCGGCCGGGGCGCCGGCGCCGAAACCCCTGAAATGGAGCGCTGGATGCGGGAGCTGCAGGACTGGTGCGATGCCGACCCCAACCTGCCGCCCCCCCGCCAGCAGGGCCTGTGGGCCCGCATGCTGGGCCGCCTGCGCACCTCCGATGCGGACCTGGACGATGACGGCGACAAGGCCGCCACCTTCGCCGAACGCCGCAAGGAGGCCGTCAAGCGCGTGTTGGCCTGCCATGCCCTGGGCGAGGAAGGCTGGCAGCTCGACCTGCGCGTGCTGCGCCTGTCCTCCCTGCCGCCGGGGCTGGACCGGCTGCGGTATCTCAAGCACCTGGACGTCTCCGACAACACCGGCTTTCACCGCCTGCCCGAAACCCTGGCGCTGTGCCGGGGGCTGCGCACCCTCACGGCCCGCAACTGCTTCGTCACCGAAGTGCCGCAGGCGCTGGCCTGGCTGCAGCACCTCGAAATGCTGGACCTGTCGGCCAACTTCAGCCTGCGCGAGCTGCCCGATTCGCTGGCGCAGGCGCCGCGGCTGGCGACCGTGATCCTCACGCATTGCGGCCTGCAGAACGTGCCCGAGGCCATGGCCCGCATGCCCGTGCTGCAACTGCTGGACCTGTCGCACAACCTGCAGCTGCACAACGTGCCCGCCGCCGTGCGCGACCATCCCGCCGTGGATCTGACGGGCACGCCCGTGGCGCTGCTGTCCAACCTGCTGCAGGCGCCCCGCTGGAACCCGCCGCAACAGGCGCGCCTGGCCGCGCGGCTGGACGGTGTGGCCGTCGGCTGGCAGGAATGCCTGGGCGTGCTGCGCAAGAACGAGGGCCTGCGGGCCGAGGTGAACGCCTGGCGCAGCGGCCTGTCGCTCGTGCTGCGCACCGATGGCGTGGGCACGGAAGACGCCTGGGCCGATGCCGCTCAGGCCGTGGGCACCTGGCTGCACGCGGGCCAGTCCATCACGCCCGAACGCCTGCTGGAGATCGGCTGGCGCCTGAACGGCTGCCCAGGTGGCGGTCCCCGGGCGCGCACCCGCGAATTCCAGCGGCTGGCCGCCGGCACTTCGGGCTCCACCGTCTTCGGCGACCCGGGCGTGCTCGCGCCCAGCTTCCTCACGCCGGGTGCGGGCGATCAGCGTGCCTACCCCATGGCGGCGTCGCTGACGCGCCACCTGGAAACGCTGGCCGCGTGGATTTCACCGGCCGATGCGGTCTATCCCGCGCTGACCCGCCTGGAGGCGGTGGAGCGGGCCGCGCGCCTGTACCAGGCCCTGGTCAGCTTGCGCCCCTTCGATGAAGGCAACGGCCCGGCCGCGCTCATGGCCATGGACTGGGCGCTGCAGCAGCATGGCCTGCCGCCCGTGGTGCTGGAGGAATCGGTGCTGAGCCAGGCCATCGTGTTCGCCGAAGACCTGCCCGCCGAAGGCCCGAATGCCCTGGTGAGCGCCCTGGTCGAGGGCATGGAAGAGCTGGTGCAGACGCTGTGCCCGGGCAGTCTGCGGCTGCTGGCCTGATCCTGCAGGAGGGCGGCGCGCCTCTGGTCAGCCGCAGGCGCGAAACGCCCGGCTGGCCAGCAGGCCGCGCAGTTGCCCTTCCACCTGCGTGCGCAGGGCCGCAGTGGCAGCCGGCAGTCGCAGCACGTAGCCCGTGGCGTCGGTGCGCTCCTGCACCACGCGGGCGGTGCGCACGCCCTGCGTGCCCAGCGTCGCCAATGCGCGCTCGGCGGCTTCTTCGGTGGAAAAGCGGCCCAACGACAGGCCCGGCTCCAGCGCGGCACCCGGCCGGTCGTACGGCACCTTGCGGGCGCGTAGCTCGGCGCGTTTTTTCTCCAGCGTGTCTTCGTCCGTGAAGCGGCCCATATAGACCATCCAGCGCCCGGTGAGCGAGATCGGCTCCAGCGTCCAGCTGCCTGCCGGCAGGCTGGCCGTGGCCGCGCGCAGCGCATCGAGCTGCCCTTTTTCGAATGTGCCTGCCTGCAGGCAGGGCGCGGGCTCGGCGGCCGCCACGGCCACGGCCGGCGCGGCTTCGCTTGTGTTGGCGGCGGGGGCCGATGCCGATGCCGGCGCCGGCGGGGTGGCCGGGGCGGCGGGCGCATCGCCAGCGCTTGCGTTGCCGGGCGCTGCGTTGTTGCCGTTGTTGCTCCCGCCATTGGCGCGGCCGACGCGCAGGTTCTCGGGCTGGATCTGCTGCTCCAGGCGTTGCGGCTCCGATTGTTCGGGCGGCGCCCACCCCCACGAGCGCAGCAGCCCCTGCGCCCACGCGTAGTAGCCGGCATTGGCCAGCAGCAAAACCAGAACGGCGGCGCGCAGCATGGGGTGGCCTTCTCGGTCAGTTCTGCGCCGAGGGGCCAGCGGCGGGCCGCACGCTGATCTCGGAGCTGGTCACGGCCTGCATGCCCTGCGCGGTGTGCACCAGCAGCGCGCCATCCTCGCCCACGCCATGGGCCGTGCCCGTGGTGCCATCGCTCAGCGTCACGGCGCGGCCGCTCAGCACGTCGCGCTGGTGGAACCGGGCCTGCACCGGCGCAAAGCCGTAGGCCTCGAACGATTGCAGCATGGCGACCAGCGGCGCGGCGATGCGCTGCAGCGCCGTGGGCGCATCCAGGCCGGGCTCCACGTCCTGCAGGCTGCCGGGCGGGGTGTTCATGCCGTCGGCCTGCGGCGGCTGGACGTTGATGCCGATGCCGGCCACCACGTAGCGCGTGGCGGGGGCTGCGCGCTCTTCCCAGCCGGGCGCGACGATGCTCGCCGTCTCCACCAGGATGCCGGCCAGCTTGCGGTCGCCGTCCAGCCACAGGTCGTTGGGCCATTTGAGGCCGATGCGCGCGGCACCCGCCAGCGGCGTGGGCTGCAGGCTCTCGGCCACGCTCACCCCCACGGCGAGCGACAGGCCCGACCAGTCGGCCGGCGCCAGCGGCATGCCCAGCGAGAACATGAGCGCATCGCCCACCGCGCCACGCCAGGGCCGGCCCAGCCGCCCGCGGCCGGCGGTCTGCAGCTCGGCCACGAGCAGGGTGGGCTCGGCCAGGCCCGCGCGGGCGCGGCGCATGAGTTCGGTGTTGGTGGAGTCGATGCTCGGCAGCACCTCGACGGTGAAGCCCGGCAGCAGGGGGGCTACGGCTTCCCAGATGGCCTCGGCGGGCCAGCGGATCGGGGGGGCGAGGGAGCGGCCGGTCACCGGCGGGGGCTCCGCGCCTTGCGGGCCGGCGGGGGCGGCGCAGCGGTTTCGGTGGCGGGCGATGCCTTGGCCTTGCGGGCGGCCTGGCCGCGCTTCGCTTCTTTGGGAGCCTTGCCCGCCTTGGCCGGTTTTTCAGGCGCCATGCCCGGCGGCGCCCAGCCGCGCTTGGGCGCCAGCAGCGTGCCGCGGCAGTTGGCGCTGCCGCACCAGCAGGGGTATTCGGCCTTGAGTTGGGGGGTGTAGCGCTCTTCGATGATCAGGCCGTAGTCGTAGTTCAGCTCGTCGCCCGCGGCGATGTTGCGCAAGGCGGTGATGAAGATGCGGCCGCCGCGCTCGTCGGCGAAGCAGTTGGGGTCGCAGCTGTGGTTGATCCACCGCGACGAATTGCCGCCGAACTTTGCGTCGATCACGTGGTCTTCATCCACATGGAAGTAAAAGGTATGGTTGGGCTGCGCGGGATCGTGCGGGTGCCGGTCCTGGGCCTCCTGCCAGCTGATGACCTCGCCCGTGTACTCGATGAGCACCTCGCCTTCGGCGATATCCTGCACGGCGAAGACGCCCTTGCCATGCACGCCCGAGCGCCGGGTCTGGAGGCGCCGCCCCGGTGCGGACGGGGGGGCGGCGGGCGATGCGGTGCGGGGCATGGCAAAACTCTGTTAGTTTGAATAGGCACACAGGCGCGTGCGCGTGTACGCGTGTGAGAAGCGGATTGTAGAAGCGCCTTTCAACGGCGAAACCCACAACATGACCAAGACACTGGTAATTGCAGAAAAACCCTCGGTGGCCCAGGACATCGTGCGCGCGCTCACCCCCGTGGCGGGCAAGTTCGACAAGCACGAGGACCACTTCGAGAACGACCGCTACGTGGTCACCAGCGCGGTGGGCCACCTGGTGGAGATCCAGGCGCCCGAGGAATTCGACGTCAAGCGCGGCAAGTGGAGCTTCGCCCACCTGCCCGTGATCCCGCCGTATTTCGACCTCAAGCCGGTGGACAAGACCAAGAGCCGCCTGTCGGCCGTGGTGCGCCAGGCCAAGCGCAAGGACGTCACCCAGCTCATCAACGCCTGCGACGCGGGCCGCGAGGGCGAGCTGATCTTTCGGCTGATCGAGCAATACGCCGGCGGCTCCAAGCCCGACGGCAAGGGCCTGGGCAAGCCGGTCAAGCGGCTGTGGCTGCAGTCCATGACCCCGCAGGCCATCCGCGACGGCTTCGAATCGCTGCGCTCCGAGCAGCAGATGCAGGGCCTGGCCCATGCGGCGCGCAGCCGCTCCGAGGCCGACTGGCTGGTGGGCATCAACGGCACGCGGGCCATGACGGCCTTCAACTCGCGCGACGGCGGGTTCTTCCTCACCACCGTCGGCCGGGTGCAGACGCCCACGCTGTCGCTGGTGGTCGAGCGCGAGGAAAAGATCCGCAAGTTCGTGAGCCGCGACTATTGGGAAGTGCACGCGGGCTTCCATGCCGAGGCGGGCGAGTACCTGGGCAAGTGGTTCAACCCCCAGTGGAAGAAGAGCGAAGACCCCGAGGCCAAGGCCGACCGGCTCTGGAACCATGCCGACGCCGTGGCCATCGCCGATGCCGTGCGCGGCAAGGCGGCCACCGTCACCGAGGAATCCAAGCCCACCTCGCAGTCATCGCCCCTGCTGTTCGACCTGACCAGCCTGCAGCGCGAGGCCAACGGCAAGTTCGGCTTCAGCGCCAAGACCACGCTGGCCCTGGCGCAAAGCCTGTACGAGCGCCACAAGGCCCTGACCTACCCGCGGACCGACTCGCGCGCGCTGCCCGAGGACTACCTGCCCGTGGCGCGAGACACCTTCGGCATGCTGGCCACGAGCGGCATGCGCCACCTGGCGCCCTTCGCCAGCCAAGCGCTGGACGGCAACTATGTGAAGCCGACCAAGCGCATCTTCGACAACAGCAAGGTCAGCGATCACTTTGCCATCATCCCCACGCTGCAGGCCCCGAGCGGCCTGTCCGAGGCCGAGCAGAAGCTGTACGACCTGGTGGTGCGCCGCTTCATGGCCGTGTTCTTCCCGAGCGCGGAATACATGGTCACCACGCGGGTGAGCCAGGTGGTCAACCACAGCTTCAAGACCGAAGGCAAAGTGCTGGTGCGGCCCGGCTGGCTGGCCATCTACGGCAAGGAGGCGGCCGACGAAGTGGAGGGCGCCAAGGAAGGCGACAAGGGCCAGAACCTCGTGCCGGTCAAGCCCGGCGAGATGGTGCGCACCGACTTCGTGGAGCCCAAGGGCCTCAAGACCAAGCCGCCCGCGCGCTACTCCGAAGCCACGCTGCTGGGCGCCATGGAAAGCGCCGGCAAGCAGATCGACGACGAAGAGCTGCGCTCGGCCATGCAGGAAAAGGGCCTGGGCACCCCCGCCACGCGCGCGGCCATCATCGAAGGGCTGCTGACCGAAAAGTACATGCTGCGCGAAGGCCGCGAGCTGATCCCCACCGCCAAGGCCTTCCAGCTCATGACCTTGCTGCGCGGGCTGGAGGTCGAGGAACTGTGCCGCGCCGACCTCACGGGCGACTGGGAGTTCAAGCTCTCGCAGATGGAAAAGGGCCTGCTCAGCCGCGAGGCCTTCATGGCCGACATCGCCCGGATGACCGAGCGCATGGTCAAGAAGGCCAAGGAATACGACCGCGACACCATTCCCGGCGACTACGCCACGCTCTCGGCGCCGTGCCCCAACTGCGGCGGCGTGGTGAAAGAGAACTACCGCCGCTACGCCTGCGTGGGCAAGGCCGGCGACGGCTCGGACGCCTGCGGCTTCTCGTTCGGCAAGTCGCCGGCGGGCCGCACCTTCGAGACCGCCGAGGCCGACCAGCTGCTGCGCGACAAGAAGATCGGCCCGCTGGAGGGCTTTCGCTCCAAGGCCGGCTGGCCCTTCACGGCCGAGGTGGGCATCGTCTATGACGATGATGCCCACAACTACAAGCTGGAGTTCGACTTCGGCGACGACAAGAACGCCGAGGAATCGGGCGAGCTGGTCGATTTCTCGGAGCAGGAAAGCCTGGGCGCCTGCCCGGTGTGCGGCGCGCCCGTGTACGAGCATGGCAGCAACTACGTGTGCAGCAAGGCCTTGCCCACGGCGGCGCAGCCCACGCCCAGTTGCACCTTCAAGAGCGGCAAGATCATCCTGCAGCAACCCGTGGAGCGCGCGCAGATGAGCAAGCTGCTGGCCACCGGCAAGACCGACCTGCTCGACAAGTTCGTGAGCATGCGCACGCGCCGCGCATTCAAGGCGTTCCTGGCCTGGGACAAGGAGGCCGGCAAGGTCAACTTCGAGTTCGAGCAGCGCGAAAGCAAGTTTCCGCCACGCAAGACGTTTGCTGCAAAAACAGGAGCAGGCGCGGCAACCAAGACGGCGGCAGCGGCCAAGAAGGCTGCAAAGCCTGCCGCCAAGACCGCTGCCAAAGCCGCCGCCAAGAAGGCCCCGGCCGCCCCCAAGGCGCCGCGCAAGCCCGCGGCCGGCAAGGCCCCCAGCGCCGCACTGGCCGCGGTGATCGGGCCGGAGCCGGTCGCCCGGCCCGAGGCCGTGAAGAAGATGTGGGACTACATCAAGGCCAACGGCCTGCAGGACGCCACCAACAAGCGCGCCATCAACGCCGACGCCAAGCTGCGCCCCGTGTTCGGCAAGGACCAGGTCACCATGTTCGAGCTGGCTGGCATCCTGGGCAAGCACCTGGGGGGCGAGGCATGAACGCGCTCTCACGCTGCCTGGCGGCCCTGGCCTTCGTGGGCCTGTTGGCCGGCTGCGCGGGCGGCGCGCCGTCCGAGGCGCCCGCGCGCGGCACGCACGGCATCGGCGGGCAGGGCTCGAACGGTGTCACCGTCTTCGGCGAAATCGACGTGAGCGCCGAGCGCCGGCGTTGAGGCCTTCGCGCCCTGCGCCCGCGCCGGGCCCTGCCTGAAAAGAATCCCTTGGCGACCACGCACACTACCGTTCCCCTTTTCCAGGCCAAGCAGATCGACCCCACGGCCGAGCAGCTGGCGATCCAGCAGTCCGCCGAGCGCACGCTGGTCATCGAGGCCAATGCCGGCGCGGCCAAAACCACCACGCTCGCCCTGCGCATGGGGCAGGCCTGGGCGCGCGGCGTGGCGCCCGAGCGCTGCCTGGCCCTCACGCACACCGCCACCGCCTGCCAGGCGCTGCACGCCGCGCTGCGCAAGGTCGGCGTGCCCGCGCCCGTGGCGCAGCGCTTTCGCATCGCCACGTTCGACGCCTTCTGCGCCGAAATGCTGGCCGACCAGTACGAAGCCCCCGTGGCGCACCACCGCCACCTGGAGGAGCTGCGCCCCTTCGTCTGGCAGGCCGTGCAGCGCGTGGAAGACAACGAGCACGAGCGCTGGCGCGACGAGCTGCTGCTGCCCACGCTGGGCGATGCCGGCTTCGTGGAGGAGTTCCTGGCGACCAGCGTGTGGCTCAAGGGCACGATGAAGGACGAGCTGGAGCGCGAGGGCGGCCCGGCCTCGCCCGATCACGCAGCCGCCATCGGCGTGGGCTACACGCAGCTCAAGGTGTTCCTGGCCTACGAGCGCATCCGCCGGCGCGAGCTGGCCGACGAGCCGCTGTTCCGTGGCCCGTTCGATGCCACCTACGACCTGGCCCGGCGCCTGCACGGCGGCGACACCGCGGCCAGCCTGCCACGCTGGCCGCGCGGCGTGCAGGCCGTGCTGGTCGATGAAATGCACGACATGAACGAGGCCGCATTCCGCGTGCTGCGCGAGCTGCTGGACACCACGCAGTGCACCTTCTGCGGCGTGGGCGACCGCGACCAGGTCATCTACGGCGCCCACGGGGCCGATGCCGCCTTCATGGGCGATGCCATCACCGAGCACACCGGCCGCCCCGTGGCGCGCCTGCGGCTCACGCCCAGCCACCGCTTCGGCAAGAAGCTCGCGGCCAAGGCCGGGCGGCTGGCGGCCAAGCCCTACGACTCGCTCGCCGGGCACGACACCGCGGTGGAACTGCGGCCCTACGACGATGCCGCCCACTGCGTGGACTTGGTCGCGCAGGCGGCCCAGCAGTGGCGCGCCCGGCCCCGCGCCCGCATGGCGGGCTTTGCCGTGCTGCTGCGCCACTCCAACCAGTCGGTGGGCATCGAGAACCGGCTGCTGGCCGACAACGTGCCCTACACCGTGAGCGGCTTCGACAGCTACCTGCTGCGGCCCGAGGTGCTGCTGGTGCGCGGCCTGCTGGCCGTGGCCACCGACAACTTCGACAGCGTGTCCGAGCCGCGCACGCGCGACAAGCTCATGCGGGCGCTGGTGTTCTTCTGCGGCGCGCGCATCGTCGTGGCCGGGCGCGAGCACGAGTCGCAGCAGGCCCTGCTGGAAGACGCCATCCGCAGCGTGACCGACAACCCGCTGTTTTTGCAGAACTTCTTCACCCACCAGATCGTGGCCAACGTCGAGCCCGCCATGCAGCGGCGCCTGCGCAAGGCCCTGGAGGTGGCGCGCGAGGCGGGCGGCCAGGACACCCTGCCGCGCCTGCTGCAGGCCCTGCAGATCGACGCCGTGATCCGCGAGGTGTTCGTCTCGCGCCAGCGGCGCGATGACGCTCTCGCCAATCTGGCCGGCCTGTGCGAGGCGGCCAAAGGGTTCGCCAGCGCGCGCGAGTATTTCCTGCACCTGAACCGCGCCGAGCAGCGCCAGCGCGAGCTGCGCAGCACCGCCAGCCTGGTCCTTGCCAACATCGAGGACGTGAAGGGCCTGGAGTTCGACCACGTGGTGATCCCGTTCCTGGAGCAGGGCGTGTTCCCCGTGCCGCAGGCGCCCTACGCGCAGGAGAAGAACACCCTCTACGTCGGCATGACCCGGGCGCGCCAGCAGCTGACGCTGCTGTGCCACCGCATGCGGCCCGGCGCCTTTCTGGAGCCGCTGGGATATGCCGCGTCGGCCTGACGACCGCACCCCGGCCTCTTTCTTTTCAAACCACGCGAGCGACACCACCATGCAACTGTCCGAACAATGGGTCCTGGTCACCGGCGGCGCCCGGGGCCTGGGCGAATCGATCACCCGGGCGCTGGCGCGCGAAGGCGCCGGCGTGGTCATCAACTACCTCGCCAGCGACACGGCCGCCCGCGCCCTGGCCGAAGAACTGGGCCCGCGCGCCATCGCCCTGCAGGCCGACGTGACCGATGCCGCCGCCGTGCAGCGCCTGTTCGCCCAGGCGCAGGAGCGCACCGGCCAGCCCGTCAGCGCGGTGGTCAACAACGCGCTCGCGCAGTTCCGCTTCGACGGCGACGCGCGCCCGCAGATCGGCGACATCGCCTGGGAGCGCTTTCAGCAGCAGATCGACGGTGCCGTGAAGGGCGCGCTGAACACCCTGCAGGCCGCGCTGCCCGCCATGCGCGCGCAGGGCTTCGGGCGCATCGTGAACGTGGGCACCAACCTGTTCCAGAACCCCGTGGTGCCCTACCACGACTACACCGCCGCCAAGGCCGCGCTGCTGTCGCTCACCCGCACGGCGGCCAACGACCTGGGGCCGCACGGCATCACGGTGAACATGGTGTCGGGCGGGCTGCTGCGCACCACCGACGCCAGCCGCGCCACACCCGAAGCGGTGTTCGACCTCATCGCCGGCATGACCCCGCTGCGCCGCGTGACCACGCCGGCCGAGTTCGCCGACGCGGTGCTGTTCTTCCTCTCGCCCTGGTCGCGCGCCGTGACCGGGCAGAACCTCATCGTGGACAGCGGTCTGGTGAAGGGCTGAACGGCGCAGGGGTTACTGCGCGCGGCGCCTGCGCCGCGGCCGGCCCCGGGGGTCTAATGAACCGGAACGCTCATCGCTCCATCCCCGTTCGGCCACCCCTGCCGCTCCCCGGCGGCCCGCAAAACCATGACGACGCAACCCCCTGCTTCATCCGCTTCCTCCGCCGCTCCGGCCATCACCCACCCCATCGCCGCCAAGTGGCCGGCGAGCCACCCCGAGCGGCTGCAGCTGTATTCGCTGCCCACGCCCAACGGCGTGAAGGTCTCCATCCTGCTGGAAGAATTGGGCCTGCCGTACGAGCCGCACCTGGTGCGCTTCGACACCAACGACCAGCTCTCGCCCGAGTTCCTTGCGCTCAACCCCAACAACAAGATCCCCGCCATCCTCGACCCCGATGGGCCGGGCGGGCGGCCGCTGGCGCTGTTCGAGTCGGGCGCCATCCTGGTCTATCTGGCCGATAAGACCGGCCGCTTCCTGCCGCAGGACCCGGCCGCGCGCTACGAGGCCCTGCAGTGGGTCATGTGGCAGATGGGCGGTGTCGGCCCCATGTTCGGCCAGCTCGGGTTCTTCCATAAATTTGCCGGCAAGGACTACGAGGACAAGCGCCCGCGCGACCGCTACGTGGCCGAGTCCAAGCGCCTGCTGGGCGTGCTGGAGCAGCGCCTGGCCGGGCGCGACTGGATCATGGGCGACGACTACTCCATCGCCGACATCGCCGTCTTTCCGTGGGTGCGCAACCTCGTCGGCTTCTACGAGGCGCGCGAGCTGGTGGGCTTTGGCGACTTCCCGCAGGTGCAGCGCGTGCTGGATGCCTTCGTGGCCCGGCCCGCCGTGGCGCGCGGACTGGAGATTCCGCAGCGCGGGTAACCTGCGCGGGGCAAGGCGCGGCGGCCCGCCGGCAGGGTGGCCGCACGCGCTTGCCGCCCCGGCGTCGCCCGCCTGTCACGGACATGCCACGGGTTTGCCATGCGGCACTTCTAGAGTGCGGCCTTCGCTCCATCGACCCTGTCGAAACAAGAAAGAAAGACGCTCCCATGAAACGCACCTCCCTGCTGGCCGCCGCGCTGTGCCTGTCCGCGCTCTCCCTCACCGCCTGCGGCGGCAACGACGACGCGCCGCCCGCCCAGCCCCAGGTCATCGCCCACCGCGGCGCCAGCGGCTACCTGCCCGAGCACACCCTGGCCGGCTATGAGCTGGCCATTCGCATGGGTGCCGATTACATCGAGCCCGACCTGCAGATCACCAAGGACGGCGCCCTCGTCGCCATCCACGACGACACGCTCAACCGCACCACCAACGTGGCCACGCTGTTCGCCCAGCGCAACGGCGGCTACAAGGTGGCCGACTTCACCCTGGCCGAAATCCGCACCCTGACCGTGGTGCCCACCGGCACCGGCAAGACCAGCTACCCCGGCTTCACACCCAGCGCCACCACCTTCCAGGTGCCTACCTTCCAGGAAGTGGTGGACTTCGCCAAGAAGCAATCCACCGCCCTGGGCCGCGAAGTGGGCCTGTACCCCGAGGCCAAGCAGGCCGACCCGGTAATGGAAGACGGCATCCTCAAAACCCTGAAAGACAACGGCTACAACGCCGACAGCAAGGTCTATATCCAGTCGTTCAGCGACGCCACGCTGCGCAGCCTGCGCACCAAGCAGACCGCGCAGAACAACAAGATGCCGCTCATCCTGCTGGGCGTGGCCGCCAAGGCCGCCGACGGCACGCCGCGCATGGGCGTCATTTCCGGCAGCACCGTCACGCAGCTCACCTTCAAGGAAGTGGCCGGCTTCACCGAAGGCATCGGCGTGGTCATCAACACCGCCGCGTACCCCATCACCAAGGACTACATCGACCAGGCCCACGCCGCCGGCCTCAAGGTGCACGGCTGGACCTTCGCCCAGGCCAACGCCGCCACGGCCGCCACCGAGTTCCGCAGCTATCTGGACATGGGCATGGACGGCATGTTCGCCAACTACCCGGACCTGGCGGTGGCGGCGCGCAATGCGTTCGTGAACAAGTAAGCCAGTCCGTTCCCTAGGCAGGCGACCGCCGGCAGCGCTGCCTGTCGGTGGCCTGCCGAGCCGGTGGGCACCCGCCTTGGCTGCCGATGGTGGCCTGACCGTGTGCGGCGGAACCCGCACAGCCTGCAGCCTTGCTTCTGACTCACCAGCAAGCCGGGCGCTGCGGGTGCGATCAGCGCGCCATGCCGGACGAAATGGCGCACCTTTGCGCCCATCTTCTTTTGCCGGATGCCCAGTCGTGATGCTATTAATTTAATAGCTATACGCCCTAGATATATATGCGCGGAAGGCCTTTTTAACCCATACTCCAAGACAGGTCGCCTCCACAGTACCCGACCGCCATCCCCGGGTTTCCGTCAGATAGAAACCAGCCCATCCCCTATAAGCTGCAACAGATAGATACATAAATCGGGAGAGCTGGAGGGATGGAATGGCAACCTTGATTCCGGCGCTGGGCGCCTGCACAGGCCGCATGACCTCGGGCGAGCGCCGCCTGGCCGAGCGGCTGGAGCAAAAGCTGGAGGACGACTACCTGCTGTGGTGGGACGTGCCCATCGGCCCCAAGCAGACGCGCCCCGACTTCGTGGTGCTGCACCCCCGCCGCGGCGCGCTCATCCTGGAAGTGAAGGACTGGCGCCTGGACACCATCCGCAACGCCACGCGCGAACGCTTCGAGATCGCGCCCGAGGGCCAGCTCAAGGTCGTCATGAGCCCGCTGCAGCAGGCGCGCCACTGCGCGATCCAGGTCGTCAATGCGCTGGAGCGCGACCCGCAACTGGTGGAGGGCGAGGGCCCCTACCAGGGCAAGCTCGCCTTCCCCTGGGGCCATGGCGTGGTCTTCACCCATATCACCCGCAAGCAATTCGAGGGCGCGGGCCTGGGCGAGGCGATTCCGTCCCACCTGGCCATCTGCAAGGACGAGATGTTCGAAGACGTGGACGCCGAAGCCTTTCAGCAGCGCCTGTGGGCCATGTACCCGCACACCTTCGGCCGCAAGAGCGCCATCACCCTGCCGCAGCTCGACCGCGTGCGGTGGATCCTGTTCCCCGAAGTGCGCGTGCCCCAGCAGCAAAGCCTGTTCGGGCAGGGAGCTGGCGGAGAGGGGGGTGACAGCGACGACGATGAAGACGCCCGCCTGCCCGGCATCATGCGGGTGATGGACCTGCAGCAGGAGCAGCTCGCCCGCAGCCTGGGCGACGGCCACCGCGTCATCCACGGCGTGGCCGGCTCGGGCAAGACCATGATCCTCGGCTACCGCGCCGAGCACCTGGCGCAGACGCAAACGGCGGGCGCCAAGCCCATCCTCATCCTTTGCTACAACGAGCCGCTGGGCGTGAAGCTGGCGGCCACCTTCCAGGCCAAAGGGCTGCAAGACCGCGTGCACGTGCGCCACTTCCACAAGTGGTGCCGCGACCAGTTGGTGGCCTACCACCTGCTGCCCGAGGGCACGCAGCGCTGGCCCGTGGACCAGCTCATGGCCGAGTACGTGCGGCGCGTCATCCACGGCGTGGACGCGGGCCACATTCCCGCCGGCCAGTACCACGCCATCCTCATCGACGAAGGCCATGACTTCGCGCCCGAATGGCTCAAGCTCGTCACCCAGATGGTGGACCCGGCCACCAACAGCCTGCTGCTGCTGTACGACGACGCGCAGAGCATCTATGACCGGGCCGACAAGAAGAACTTCAGCCTGAAAAGCGTCGGCATCCAGGCCCAGGGCCGCACCACCATCCTGAAGATCAACTACCGCAACACGCGGCAGATCCTGCAACTGGCCCACCGCATGGCCGGCGGCCTGCTCCAGCCCGAAGGCGCTGTGGGCGGGGAGGACGGCATTCCGCTGCTGCAACCCATGAGTTGCGGGCGAGAGGGGCCAGAGCCCATCGTGATCGACCTGCCCACGCTGCCGGAGCGCGCGGCACGGGTGGCCGAGTTGCTGGCGGACCAGCATGCGCAGGGGCATGCGTGGGGCGATATGGCGGTGTTGTGCCGGCATTACAGCGAGATGGAGGAATGCTCGGCGGCGTTGGTGCGAAAAGGGCTGCCGCACCGGATGCGCAAGAGGTCAGGGGATTACCGGCCGCAGGAGGACACGATCAAGGTGATGACCATGCATGCGAGCAAGGGGTTGGAGTGGGCGGTGGTGGCGGTGCTCATGGCGGTGAAAGACAAAGTAGATGGCGATGATCAAAGCACTACAAAAAAAGAATCTCGTCTCGTCTCGTCTCGTCTCGTCTCGTCTATGTCGCTGCCACACGAGCTACGAATTGGCTGTTGATTTAATCAATGAAGGGGGGGTTATGTTTCGTTTTTTTTGTCTGTATGCCGCAATTTTTTTGTTGACTTTGACAGGTTGCGCGAAAACTCAATATCACGAGGCAGAAGAATTTCTCAAAACGGACGGTGGAGATGAAAGGCAGTTCCATGCACTTGTTTATTATCCTAGAGAACATTCATTGCGCTATCCCGGTCTCATTATTGGAATAGAAAAATCTGACTCCGAAGCCATTAGAAATGGTGCGACAAATCAAAGCTTTTTAAAGAGTGACGATGATGTGATTGCGCAAAAAACCAATGGGTGGTTGCAGGATTTGCTGAGCAATGGGCGCAAGTCGATGTTTATTTCGCATGTCATTGAGAGCGACCGGCCTCAAGATCCATGTTTGATTTTCAATGCATACGATAAAAAGACAAAGCAAGGAAATATTGATTGCGATAAAAAGGAAGAAAGCTCAGAAAAGAGAGAGTCGGACTTGGGAAAAAATGGTGCCGATTACGAAAATGGCTGGGTTGCCATATTCGAGGTTAGAAAGAAAATCGAGGCCGCGTTGAAAAATTCGGGTCGATATACGCATGTGGTATTTTTGACCATGGGATGGAATACCAATCAAGTGGAGGCAGTGCAGAATTTCAATTCCTTGGTAATGCAGTTGAAAAGCGAGGCAACTGAACCATTCAACCCCTATGTCATAGGAGTAACGTGGCCCAGCCAATGGGATAGTAGCTGGTTTGAACCCATTATTAGAGCTGGAAGCCTTATCAATAAAGCCAATGATGCCGATGAGATTGGTGCAGGTTGGTTAGGAGCGATACTAAGATATGGAGTTGTACCTGCAGCAAGGAATAAAAACGTAAAACTCCTCGTAATCGGACATAGCTTCGGCGCGCGCGCGACTTCACATGCAGTGTGCAGAGGAACATTGCTTAAACTACCTGAAGATAAAGCTCTGCTAAGTGCTCCTGCACTGCAAAAGAATGACGTGTGGTGGTTGGTGGGATTACAGGCTGCCTATTCGCTCAACCGGTTTTCTAAAGAAGGCGCGGGCGTCATGCAGAAAATTAGTTATGCACCCCAATGTGAAACTGCAAGCCATCTTCTTTTCACAGCTTCGTCTAATGACTCTGCGGGTAAATGGAGCTATACCATATTGGGGGCTCCATTCGCAGGATCGATTGGAAATTGGAATTCCATGCGATTAGGGAAGAAGGAATCTAGAGGAAGTGCCCCTAGGTACGATTTTTATTCAACACAAAAGTCAGCAGGCAACCCTAATTATTCGGCGTGTCTGGATTACTCGGAAAATAACATCGACGCCCGATTTAAATATATTGATGCCAGCAATATTATAAAATTCAATGCTTATGGGACAGGCGCGGGAGCGCATAGCGATATCTATCGTTCCGAGACCGCAAGAATGATTTGGCAGTTCATAGGTGAACAGAAAATCAGCACATGCACGGCGTCAAACTAGCGGGGACCCCTTCCCCCGCGCTCACACCCGCACCGACGCCCCCGTCGCATAAAACTGCCCGCCCGCCACGTAATGCAGCGTGCGCAGTGCCTCCGGCGCTTCCCCGAAGTGCCAGTGCCCTTCCCGGAACACCCGCTCGTCCGCCCAGGCGGCCACCACCTCGGCGATGAACAGGTCGTACGCCTGCTGGTTGTGCGGCTCGGGCACCACGCGGCACATCAGCCAGGCCGCGCAGCCCTGCACCAGGGGCGTGGCTTCATGGCCGGGCGCGTGGAACAGTTCCACGCCGTAGTGCTGCAGCTTGTCGGCCCGTGCCTTGGCGCTGTCGGTGCCCACGCCCACGGTGAGCGCGGCCATGGCCTGGGTCGGCAGCTGCAGCGCGAACTGGCCGCTGGCTTCCACCAGCTCGCGCGTGCGCGTGGCCTTGTCGATCACCACGGTGACCTTGGGCGGGCTGAAGTCCAGCGCGCAGGCCCAGGCGGCGGCCATCACGTTGTCGGTGCCCGCGTGGTGTGCCGAGACGAGCACGGTCGGGCCATGGTTGAGCAGGCGGTAGGCCTTGTCGAGCGGGACGGGAGTGAAGTGGGTGGGGAGCATGGCGGGAGCGGATCGAAGAGATCAGGTGGGCGGGTAGGTGGGCGTTGGGTGAGTGATGGTCGGGGTACAGGTGCGGCGTGGCGGCGGCCTCCATTCGGTTGCTCTGCTTTTAATAGCAGACTGCCCTAGTGTTATTTGCGCTGGAGGCCATTTTGATGCTGCGCCTGCCAACACGGTTTGGCAGGATTTTCCTGCGGCGGCCAAAACCCCGCCGGGGTGTCGCCAAGGTGGCGCGCAGCGCCCGCGGGCGACCTGTGCGCGTGCAGGCAGCCGCTACCATCGTCCGATCCCTTTTTTTGCCCGGCGACGGGCGCCACGGAGACAAAAGCCATGTTCAGTCATGTGATGTTGGGTGTGAGCGATCTGGAAGTGTCCAAGCGGTTCTACGACGCGCTGCTCGGCACGCTGGGCATTGCTCCGGGGGCTGCCCACAAGAACCGCTATTTCTACCGCAGCCCCACGGGCACGTTCGCGATCTCCACGCCCATCAACGGCGAGCCGGCCTGCCACGGCAACGGCAGCACCATCGGGTTCACCGTGCAGTCGCCGGAACAGGCCCAGGCGTTTCACGACGCGGGCGTGGCCCACGGCGGCACCACCTGCGAAGACCCGCCGGGCTTTCGCGAGGGCCCGAGCGGCGCGCTGTACCTGGCGTATCTGCGCGACCCGGACGGCAACAAGCTCTGCGCGCTGCACCGGCCGCCCAAGGCGTAAAGCGCAAGGCAGTTGCTTATTTTTTGATAGCTGCTCGCGCTTGCCAGATCAGCGCCGGAGCCCCATTCGACTAAGTATCGATGGCCCTGGCCGCGCAGCCATCCGGCAGGCCGTCCAAACACTGCGCGATGAGCGCCGCCACCGCGGCAGGCTGTTCGCGGTGGGGCACGTGCCCCACACCGGGCAGGATTTCCACACGGGCCGGGCCGGCGGCCCAGCGGGCGATGCGCTCGGGCTGCTCGATGGAGCCGTACTCGTCGCGGTCGCCGTGCAGGGCCAGCACGGGGCAGGTGACGCGCGCCATGGCTTCGGCCAGGGACCAGTCGGCAAAGTCCGGGTGCAGCCAGGTATCCACCCACGCGTTCAGCACCCATCGCGCCTTGCCGGGGCCGTGGTAGCGGGCCAGGCGGTCCATGGCACCACGGCTGCGGAACTGGTCCCGCGCCTCGCGGATGCCCTGCAGCGTGCGCTCTTCCACGCAGGCCTGGGCGGAGATGGTGATGAGGGCGGTGCAGTCGCTGCCTGCATCGTCGCCAAGGCCGCCATGGCTGTCAGCAAGGCCACCACGCGCTGCGGCACAGTGCGCCGCCATGCCGCCGCCCACGCTGTGTCCCAGCGCCACGAAGCGCTGCACGCCGAAGTGCGCGCGCAGCGCAGGCAGGCTGGTGCGCGCTTCTTCTGCCACAAAGTCCCGCGGCAGCAGACCCGTGCGCGCGTCGGAGCGGCCGAAGCCCAGGCGGTCATAGGCGATCACTTCGCGGCCGGTGGCATGGCACAGCACGGCAGGAAAATCGCGCCACAGGTCCACGCAGCCCAGCGAGTCGTGGAAGAGAACGATGGGAGGCAGCGCGGCTCCATCGGGTGATGGCGATGGCGATGGGGACAGGGCGCTCCAGCGCCGGGCGAACAGGCGGCCTTGCGCGGTGGCGATGACATGGTCGGCGGGCTCGGCGACGGAGGTCTGTGCAGAGGGTGGGGAAGAAGCGGGGGCGCTCATGCCAAGCATTGTGTCGTCGCCGTCCGCTGGCGCCGGTCGCCGATGCGGCTGCTGCCGTTGGCTGCAGGCCGGGTGCACGGACGGGCGGGCGCGCGGGCGCGCGGGCGCGCTGTGGCGATACGGGATACTCGCTGCCACTGTTTTTTCTTCTCCCCATCCGCCTTTCCACCGCCCTGCAAGGACCGCCTCTTTGAAATCAGCCAGCCCAAGCACCTTCGACGAGGCGTACTACCAGCGCTTCTACTACGACAAGAAGACCAGCGTGGTGGACCCGCAGCACATGGAGCGCCTGGGCACCTTCGTGTGCAGCTACCTCAAGTACCTGCGGGTGCCGGTGCGGCGTGTGCTGGATGTGGGCTGCGGCATCGGCCTGTGGAAGGGCATCGTGGCGCAGCACTTTCCAGCGGCCAGCTACCAGGGCGTGGAGTTCAGCCCCTACCTGTGCGAGCGCTATGGTTGGCAGCAGGGCTCGGTGGTGGACTACCAGGCGAGCGAGCCGTTCGACCTGGTCATCTGCCAGGGCGTGCTGCCCTATCTCAGCCCGCCCGATCTGAAGGCCGCGCTGCGCAACCTGGGCCAGCTGAGCCGTGGCGCGATCTATGTCGAGGCCGTCTCCCGCGAGGACTACGAGCGCGACATCATCGATGAAGACCTGACCGATGCGCGCATCTTCCGGCACTCCGCCACGCTGTACCGGCGCGGGCTGCAGGAAGGGGCGCTGGAGTTGGGCGGCGGCCTGTGGCTGAGCCGCCAGGCCGAGGTGCCGCTGTTCGAGTTGGAGCACGTGGGTGGGTGATCGGGGCCGGTGAGGATGGGTTGACGGAGGGCGCCTACCGCCGACGCTACGGCAGATTTCAATAAAACGACGACGGGAGAGGTGATGGAAAACGCAGGGATCGGCGAGTTATCCAAGAGCATCGTGGCGTGGCTACCGTTGGCCTTGCCGCTCATCCTCGTGGTGATGTTTGGCTGGGTGATTTTGCGCACCGAGTCGTGGCATCTGCTGCGGCGGCGCACCTGGCAACTGGTGCACGGCAAGGGCGGCATCACCGATCCGGCATTGCAGAGCTATGTGGAAGAGCAGACCAACCTGACGGCCTTCCGTGTGTTCGTTGGCGTGCCGGTGGCCACCCTGGCAGAGGCGCACACGCTGATGGAATGGTGTCGTGCGCACAGCGTCCGGCTGGAGGCGCTGCGGCTTTGCGGGCAGTACTTCGATCTGGAAACGCGCACGATCAAGGGGAGCGTGCGGTTTCTGACGATCAAGGGCAATGCGTGGGGCTTGGCCGCGATGGCGTTGCTCCTGGCCTCTTTGGTCTCTTCCCTGCTGGTGACCGTGCCTTATGCAGGGCTGAGCTTGAAGGAAAGCGGCCAGCACTTTCTGGCGTCGGAGTCTCAGATCCGGCCCATGTGGCCGCTGTTGAATGCGCCCACTTTGAAAGCAAAAGATTGCGCCAAAGAGCAGGACGCAGCGGCGATGCGCCTGGGCTTTTTACCGAGCGATGTCGCGCTGCTCTGCGAAATGCTTCCAAAGCAGGAGTTTCGCGACTTTGTCCGCAAAGCACTGCTTGAACAGCGGATCGGACTCTTCGTTTTGATTGCTTTCATCTTGGTGGTCGCTTATTTCGCGGCCATGGTTGCGCTGGGTTGTCTATGCGCTCGCAAGTTGCTCAAGCGCCAGCTTCCGCCCTGGTTGCCGGGAGAGCAGATGCCACTGGATTTCGATGCTCGTTGAACAACATAAGGTGGGGCGGTCTGCGCCTGTTCCTCAATGGCTCGCCGCACACCGTAAGTTGCCGTGCCGGTCGGCATTGATCTCGAAGGCCATGCTGAAAGTGGCACCCCTAGAATGGCCCGAATGCATCCCGCCATCGCCCAACACCTGCCGCGCATCGCGACCATCTGCCAACGCTTTGGCGTGCGCCGGCTGGAGGTGTTCGGCTCCGCCGCCCGGGCGCATGACTTCGATCCGGGTACCAGCGATGTGGATTTTCTGGTGGAGTTCGCTGACCACGTGCCTGTCGGGCTGCACTCGTTTTTCGGCACCAAAGCCGCGCTGGAGCAATTGCTAGGCCGCCCGGTGGACTTGATCGAGCCGGGTGCGGTGCGCAATCCCTACGTGCTGGCCAGCATCAACCGCCATCGGGAGCCTGTGTATGTTGCCGCGTGATCCGCGCGCCTTTTTGTGGGATGTGCAGGCGGCGGCAAAGGCCATTCAGAATTTTCTTCAGGGCATGGACGCCGAGGCATACGCCGCCAACGAAATGGCGCAGGCGGCCGTGGAGCGCAAGTTCGAAATCATCGGCGAGGCGCTCGGCCAGTTGGCCAGGGCAGACGCCGCACTGGCCGCGCGCGTGCCCGATCTGGCGCAGATCGTGGCGTTTCGCAACCAGCTGATCCATGGTTACGCCACCATCCGTGTGCACACGGTCTGGACCGTGGCACAGGAGTCGTTGCCAGCACTGATCACCACGGTTGCCGCGCTGCTGGAAGAGTTGGCTTGACCGATCTTTCAGTGCTGTCTGCTGGCGACGCGCTCGTTCCCCACGCCGTCTCCCGCCTGCGCACCGAGCGCCTGGCGCGCAGCTCCAAGCCGTTCCTTGCCCGTGGCGGCCCGCGCGGCGAGCGCTGCCCTGGCTGCCGGCTGGTGCCCAGCCATTGCCTGTGCGCCGTGCGGCCGCCAGTCCCCACGCAGGCCGGCGTGTGCCTGCTGATGGCCGACATCGAGCCGCTCAAACCCACCAACACGGGCTGGCTGATCGCCGATGTCGTGCCCGACACCTTCGCCTTCGGCTGGGCGCGCACCGTGGTGGACCCGGACTTGCTGGCACTGCTGCGCGATCCGCGGTGGCAGCCGTATGTGGTGTTCCCAGGCGAGTTCGCAGAGCCCGGGCGCGTGGTGACGCAGGTGGAAACGCGGGCGGAGAAAGTGGCTCCAGGGCCGGGCGTGCCGCCGCTGCAGGGCCGGCGCCCGCTGTTCATTCTGCTGGACGCCACCTGGACCGAGGCGCGCAAGATGTTCCGCAAAAGCCCCTATCTGGACCACCTGCCGGTGCTCAGCTTGCAGCCCGACCAGCTATCGCGATACCGGCTGCGCCGCTCCCAGCGCGAGGACCATTTCTGCACCTCTGAAGTGGCGGCGATTTGCCTGGAACTGGCGGGCGAGTCGCACGCAGCGCAGACGCTGGAGGCGTATCTCGACGTGTTCACCCACCATTACCTGCAAGCCAAGCACCAGTTGCCAGTGGACAAGAACGGCGAGGCGCACAGCCGGTTGCGTGCCTTGCGGGCGCAGGTGCCGGGCGCTGCCGCAGCAGGTGTTGCGCGGCAGGGCGGATAAGGGCGTGGCGGCTGTAGTGCTTTCTTTCGCCCTAAAGACCCAGGCCCGGATACAAGTCAGATCCCTTCCCTTCAACGCTTGCAAGCCTCGCAGTAGTAGAAGTAAACGTCTTCTTCCTTGCCCTTGACCACGGGCGATAGATAGCCCACGCCACTGTCCGCCGCGAACGAGAGGCGCACCTGCCGGCCATCCGTGAATCGCACGTCCACGTTGTCGCTCGTGCATTCCCCGAACGAGCCGTAGTCGTTCATCACCGCCACCTGTGAAACGGGAATGGCTTGCCGCAGAAAGTTGCGCACGTACCGCTCCGTGACCCGGGCCGGCGCCGGATCGGCCGCGCAAGGCTTTCCCTCGGCGTCGAAGAACCGGGGGCTTGAAAGGGTGATGCGGCGAACCGGGCCGATGGCATAGTCGCGGGCTGCCATCCGGCGCTGGTCTTCGTCCAACTCGGGTGCGGCTGCGGGCGCCGCGGCTGCAGACTCCATCGTTGGCGGCGCAACGGGTGGTGCGGGTTGCCCTGCGAGTGCGGAATGGGCCAGCGTTGCCATGGCTGCCCACGCGAGCCATCGCATTGGGGCCGGGCGCCCCGTCATCGTGTTTCTCGTTGCCATAGGCCGTCTCTTTTGAAGTTGATTTTGGCTCCGGTTCGCGTTGGGGCGCGATGCTTGGGTTGACCAAGACGAGCACGGGCCCTTCGGTGGTTAACCTGGGCCTTTCGCCGCCAAGTCGAACGGCCGGCTCAAAAACCGCGAGCCCTTTTCGCCGAACCGCCAGGGCACATCCGCCGCCTTGGAAATGCCGATGCGTGGGCCGGCCGCCACTTGGGGCGCCGGCTGGCCTGCCGCCGCAATCTGCAGCAGCGCAAACGGCGGCAGATGCAGCGGCTTGCCATTGAGGCGCGCGTCGATGCCCAGCGCCTGCGCCAGGCGGCCAGGGCCCGCGCACAGCAGGCGCACGTCTTGCAGGCCGCGGCGCTCGCGCATGGTGTCCAGCCCGTGGGTGGGTTCGATGGCGCGCAGTAGCACGCCGGCGCCATGGCCCGCTTCGCGGCACACGGTGTTGACGCACCAGTGAAGGCCGTACGAGCGGTACACATACGCGCAACCCGGCGGGCCGAACATGGCCGCGTTGCGGGCCGTGGGGCCGCCGAAGGTGTGCGATGCAGGGTCGAGCTGGTCGTAGGCCTCGGTTTCCACAATGCGGCCGCCCACGCCGTCGATCAGCAGCGTCACGCCGATGAGCCGGCGCGCTACTTCATGCGCCGCCGCGGTGAAATCGATGTCGGCGGGGATCAGGGGCAGGGCATGGGGCATGGGCGCGATGCTAAGACAGGAGCGGCGGGTGCCGGTGGTGCCCTTTGGCAAGGCGCGGATGGGGCATGCTGTCGGCGTCGGCGGGTCCATGGCGGACTGCGGTGCGGGTCATCATCCACGTGCCGCCAACGGCGCGGAAGCCACGGCGATACTGGCGGGTCGATCGTACTGCCCGATTGGCGTTTCGCCATGCCAGGCAGCAACTTCCTCTATCCAACGAACTGAAAACGAAGGCATGCCCATGAATCTCCCGTCCCACCGATGGCTTCGCACCTGCTTTGCGCTGGTCCTTTCCTGCCTGCTGGCGAGCGCCCCGTGGGCGGCGGAACTGAGCGCCAAGCGGCAGGCCTTGCTGATGTCCATGTTCAAGGAGGATGCCGTGCTGACCGAGCAGGTGCACCGCGATTTCTGGGCAGGCGTGGACGTCTCCGATGCCGCCGCCACCGAGGCCGCGCAAGACCGTTTGGCTGCGGCGATGCGCAATTCGATCGAGTTCGAGCGGGCAACGGCGCTGAGCTACCAGGCCAGCATGAAACAGCGCAAGCCCGTGGTGAATCCGCGCTACGAATCGGCCCTGAAAGACCGTCTGGCAATGCTGAAAGCGCGCAACCTGTCGCCCGATGACGTGCTGGCCAAGGACAAGGCGTTTCGCGCCTCGCTGGTGCCGATCTCGCGCGGCAAGCCGTTCGACGCAGACGGCAAGCGCATCGTCATGACGCCTGCGTTGGCCGATGCCACGCTGCAGCGTGTAGAGGCCTCGCACCAGCGGCTGGAACGGTTGCTCAATCCGGTGTGGGCCGGCGCCGGGGGCTGATGACTCATCTGCCTCGCTGTGAGACAGATGCAGGCAGGCTGTGTGCTACTTGGCAGTAGGAAACGTGAATTCCGGGCCCATGAGGTCTTCACACGAGTCGCAGTAAAGGTAGTACGTGGTCTGTTGAATTTGCAGAACCCCCCAGCCTGTCGCGTTGTCCAGCGACAAACGGCCTTTTTTCCGGTTCTGGAATTGAATTTGCGCTTCGGCTTGGCAGTCGCCTTGGTCCAGGCTCTGGCGATAGTTGTACCGGGCACTGCGCACGGCATGCTGCCAAAAATATTCCACGCGGCGGGAGTCGATGGCGAGGTTCGTGCAATTTGAATTTCCGCCTTCCACGCTTTTGGCCGCGCCATTGGCAATGCGGATGAAGGAAAGGTGGCCGATGGCCTGGGGCGCACCGGCAGAGTGCTGAACGCCGGCGCTGGCGCCTGCCGCGTTCAGCCCGCTCAGCGCCAATGCCAACCCCCAGATGACGCGGTTCATTGCCATGCCATGGTCGGAACTTCGGTGGGCCCGGGGCTGACCGCCCACGGAAAGCCGGGGTTTCTTTGCGCTGAAGATCATGTGCGGCTGGGTTGCTTCATGGATGAGGCCAGGGCAGGAGGATAGGCGGTCTTTTCCGGGCGCAAAATATCCCGATGAAAGCTCCCCCCAGACTCCAGTCCCTCATCGAGGAAGGCCTCATCGACACCGTGGTGCGTCAGCTCATGAGCGGCAAGGAAGCCATGGTGTACGTGGTGCGCTGCGGCGACGAAACGCGCTGCGCCAAGATCTACAAAGAGGCCACGCACCGCAGTTTTCGGCAGGCAGTGGATTACACCGAGAACCGCCGGGTGAAGAATTCGCGCTCGGCCCGGGCCATGGCCAAGGGCAGCAAGTTCGGCCGGCAGGAGCAAGAGGCGGCGTGGCAGAGCGCCGAGGTCGATGCGCTCTACCGGCTGGCGGCTGCGGGCGTGCGGGTGCCGCAGCCGTTCAATTTCCACGAAGGCGTGCTGCTGATGGAACTGGTGACCGATGCCCATGGCGATGCGGCGCCGCGCCTGAACGACGTGGCGTTCACGCCCGAGCAGGCGCGGGCGCACCATGCCACGCTGATCGCCGAAGTGGTGCGCATGCTGTGCGCGGGCGTGGTGCACGGGGATTTGTCCGAGTTCAACATCCTGCTGGCGCACATCCCTGGCGCTGATGCGGATGAAGGCGCCGAGGGCCCGGTCATCATCGACCTGCCACAGGCCGTGGACGCGGCGGGCAACAACCATGCGCCGCGCATGCTGCTGCGCGACGTGGCCAATCTGCGCGATTTTTTCGGCCAGTTCGCCCCCGAGTTGCGCGCCACCGAGTATGGCCCCGAGATCTGGACCCTGTACCAGAGCGGCCAACTCACGAACGAGACCCCGCTCACGGGCCGCTACGAGCGGCGCCACGCGGATGTGGACCTGCATGCGGTGATGCGCGAGATCGACGACGCGCGGGCCGAGGACGCGGCGCGCCGGCTGCGCATGGCGGGCGGGTAGGTCGTGGACAGAGGGGGGCGGGGGGTGGGGCCGTGATGGTTGAGCGGCTTTGCTCGCCCCCGGGGCGGCTCAGGACGGTGGCCTGACGGATGCGAGGCCCGACGCGCGGCGGTGGGCGCGCCGGGCTCACAAACCTTCACAAAACAGGCCCCCAGGCATGCGGTTTGCCCCGCAAAATCGCCAGCCGGGCAAGGTCGCCGGACACCACAGGAGCACACAGCCATGGGGAAAGCCACCAAACCCGCGCACGGCCCTGCCGTGCCTTTGGCGATGACACTGCCGGATCCGCACCGATGACGCCCGCCGCCTGCGCGATCTGCGGCCAGCGCACGGCCGATGCGGCCGAAGGCGCTTACGGCGACTGGGTCGCCTTTGCCGACCACGACAACCACGCGCTGCCCGACCCCGGCGGGCCACCGCAAGGGCTGGCCTATTTCTGCGTCGGCCACCTGGCCCTCGCCCGCGAGCGCGCCGCATGGCGGTGCCTCGATGCCCTGGATGCCCTTCGCGCGCAGGCGGATGTGCAGGCGGCGGCCGCCCTGTCTGCCCCGGTGCCGCTGGGCGATGCGGCCGAAGCCGCGGAAGGCCACCAGCGGCCCTGGTGGCCACGCTGGTGGGGCTGAGGGGCCCGCGGCTTCCTCGGGCTGCCTTGGCCGATGCCGTGCCTGGCAGCGCCTGCCCGCACGGGCAGGGAATCGGCAGGGAACCGGGCGGCTCTTGCGGGGTCATTCACTGCCGTTGCCGGTCTTTTCTTTTCCGCACATAGGGTGTCAGCCACGATGGTTTCTTCTTGTTCGATTGCGCACCCTGTGCGCGCCGTGCCCCGCGGCGCTTTCCTTGCGCTCTGCGCGGCTCTCGCGCTCGCGGCCTGCGCCATGGCGCCCCGGGCCTGGGCGCAGAGCTACACGATTTCCGCCGAGCAGATGCAGGGCGCCGTGGCCGAGAAGTTTCCGCGCCGCTATGCGCTGGGCGGCCTGATGAATCTGGATGTGCAGGCCCCGAGGCTGCGGCTGCTGCCGCAGCAAAACCGCCTGAACGCAGACATGGACGTGACCGCTTCCGGCCCGCTGCTGCAGCGCCGCTACGCCGGTGCGTTCGATGTGGACTTTGCGCTGCGCTACGAGCCGTCGGACCGCACGATCCGCGCGCACCAGTTGCACGTGAACGCGCTGCGCCTGGAGGGCCTGCAGCCCCAGGCCGCCGACATGCTCGACATCTATGGTCCGCAACTGGCGCAGCAGACGCTGAGCGAGGTGGTGCTGCACCAGTTGCGCCCGCAGGACCTGGCCGTGCCGGATGGCCTGGGCATGCAGCCCAGCAGCATCACGGTGACGGACAGGGGGCTGGTCGTTCGGTTTGCGCCCAAGGCGGCGCCATAGCGCATGTGAGGTGCCCGCGCATGCCGCACATGCCGTCTTTCGCTTCGGCTGCAATGCATTCGTTTCCGCCCCTGCTGGCGCGGTGCCCCGCGCGGGATCGACCTCCCACCCCGCGACGCAATCCCCATCGGCCCGTGCCCGGGCGCCATGGTGCGTTGGCCCATGGCGGCCCCGTTGGTTAAAGTAGCGGCCCTCGCCCCCATGGCGCCCTTCGGCCCCGGCCTTTGCGCGCCCGCGGCCCCTCGATCCCCAACGCGGCAGAAAACCCATGACCCAGGACCCGGCTCGACAGAGCGAATTGAAGAAGATGGAGCTGTGCGACGCCTGCGCCGGCATCCAGCGCAACTGGCGCCGCGCGCCCGGCCATGCCGAGCTGGTGCAGCGCGGCAACCGCAAGGAAGAGCGCGACCACGGCCTGGTCACCATCACCCGCTACCAGTGCGACCGCTGCGGCACGGCGTGGGAATACGAGAACGACAAGACCGACCAGCGCGCCGGCTGGTCGGTGGTGGGGCGCTGAAGGCCGGCCACCGAGCAGGCAATTCATTGGCTCAGAATTGCTATCAATTGAATAGCTATATGCCCTAGTGGATATTGCGCTGCAAGCCCCTGGGGCTGGTAATTCGGGGCGAGCTGGATGGCGCGCACAGCCGGCTTTCCGGCACCGTCCTACGCCCGGACCTGCGAACGGCGGCTAAAACCGGCTCTGGAAGGCGGCGCCTTCGCGCCTGGGGTCATCGTTGCATTCAGGCGCCCGCGCCGTTCGCAGCAACGACGATCCCAAGGAATCCCGGCCCCATGCTCTTTGCCCGCTCCCCGACCCCCGATCCCGAACCGTCTGCCAACGAGGCCACGGCCGCGCCGTTGCCCGAGCGCACCGTCGTCGTCATCACGGGCGCCTCCAGCGGCATCGGGCACGCCACGGCGCTGGCCTTCGCCCGGCGCGGCGCGTGCATCGTGCTGGCCTCGCGCGATGCCGGCACCCTGTCGGCGGTGGCGCTGGCCTGCCGGGCCGAAGGCGGCACCGCCATCGGCGTTCCCACCGACGTGACCGATCCCCAGGCCGTGCAGGCCCTGCGGGCCAAGGCGCTGCGCCACTTCGGCCACATCGACGTGTGGGTGAACAGCGTGGGCGTGGGCGCCGTGGGCCGCTTCGAAGACGTGCCCGTGGCCGCGCACCGCCGCGTGCTGGAGGCCAACCTGCTGGGCCACCTGCACGGCGCGCACGTCGTGCTGCCGCATTTTCGCGAACGCGGCCGCGGCACGCTGGTCAACCTGATCTCGATGGGCGGCTGGGTGCCTGCGCCGTATGCCGCCGCGTACACCGCCAGCAAATTCGGCCTGCGCGGGCTGTCGGAAAGCCTGCGCGCCGAGGTGTCCGACCTGCCCCACGTGCATGTGTGCGACGTGGCACCCACCTTCGTCGATTCGCCGGGCCTCTCGCACGGCGCCAACTACACGGGCCGCAGCATCCGCCCGCCGCTGCCCATGGTGGACCCGCGCCGCGTGGCCGACGCCATCGTGGGCCTGTCCACCCGCCCGCGCGATGTGACCTGGCTCGGCGCGCCCGCGCTGCCCGGCCGCATCGCCCACGCGCTGGCGCCGGCCAGCGTGGGCCGCGCGATGCGCTGGCTGACCGACGCGGCGCTGCGGCGCGCGCGTGAAGTGCCCCCGTCCGAAGGCAACCTGTTCAAGCCCTCGCGCGGCGCCGCCATCGACGGCGGCCACCGCGATCACCGCGACAGCCGGCTGGCCGCCGTGGCGGCGCTCGGCGTGGCGGGCCTGGTCTGCGGCTGGTGGCTGGCCACGCGCGAGACCGAAGGCGACGGCACCCGTCCGAAGCCCTAGGCATGGGGCACCACTGCGCGGCGTCTGCGGGCGCGCGAGCGGCATGGCCGGCCCTGCTGCGCAGGGGGCCCATGGGCCGCAGCCTGTTTCGTTTGAACTGAAAGGATGAGTCCATGACCGCTTCCTCGCTCTCCCAGGCCGCGCGCGCCGCGCAGACCTTCACGCTCTATGCGGCCGGTGGCCGCGTGTACGCCAGCAACGTGCGCGACAAGCTCATCGACCTGGGCGAGCTGAAAGAAGCCCAGGGCCACTACGGCTATGCGCTGGACGGCGGCGACCAGGTGTCGCGCGACGGTTTTCCCAGCCCCGAGGACGCGCTGGCGGACATCGCCGGTACTGTCACCTTCCTGTATCTGGACGGCCAGTTCACCGCGCTCGAGGATCTGTCCGAGGGCCGCAGCCCGGACCTCAGCGACATGCCGCAGATCCAGGTCAGCCTGGACGCGCTGGGCCACGGCGAGCCGGCCATTTCCGCGGACATTTAGCCGTTCGCCATCCACTGCCCAACGACCACGGCGGACCCATGATCGACACGCCCCACATCGCTGAACTTCCCGCCCGCCCCACGGCGTTCATCCACGTCACCTGCACCCGCGAGGAAATCCAGCAGGTCATGGGCCAGGGCGTGCGCGACCTGATGGATGCCATCGCCGCCCAGGGCGCCGCGCCTGCGGGCCCGTGGTTCACCCACCACCGGCGCCGGCCCACGGACACCTTCGACTTCGAGATCAGCGTCCCCCTGGCTTCGTCCATCGGCCCGCACGGCCGCATGCAGCCCGGCGAGTGGCCCGCACGGTGCACCGCGGCCGCTACGAAGACCTGGCCGGCGCCTGGGGCGATTTCCTGCAATGGATCGAGGGCGAGGGCCTCACGCCCACGAACGAGCTGTGGGAGTGCTACCTGACGGGGCCCGAGACCGGCTCGGACCCGGCCGCCTGGCGCACGGAGCTGAACCAGCCGCTGCAGGATTGAGTGGCTTGCCGGCCGCGCCGGGGTGATTTGCTATTGAATTAATAGCACTTCAGGCATGCAATGCGCCGGCATGGGCCGGTTTTGCCTTGAAATGCCGGATCGGGATGGCACGGCAGTGCGGCTGGTCCCTCCCTGCTGCGCGGCCTGCGCGGCCTGCGCGCAGGCCACTGTTCCATCCCTGCACCAGTCCGTCCTGCCGCGCCCGCGTTGCAGCGCCGCCGGTCGCCCCCATGTGCAGTGACAGACCATGCCGCCGCATGGCCCGCGCCACGCTGGCCGCACCCCGGTGCCGCACGCCGGCCGCAGGGGCCACGCGCGGCGCCACCCAGGAGCTTTCCATGCCAGCCGTTGCCGACACCCCGATCCTGAACACCCAGCCCCTGGGCGCGCTTTGGCCCACGCTGGACCCGTTCCTGTTCTGCGCCCACCACGACGACGCCTACCCGCCCGGCAATGCCGAGCTGGGGCCTGATGCCCCCCTGAACGGCCGGCAGATCGGCCAGGATTTTTCGGGCCGGGACGGCTGGAGCATGTACCACGGCGACGTGGTGCCCGGGTTTCCGCCGCACCCCCATCGCGGGTTCGAGACCGTGACCATCGTGCGCAAGGGCCTCATCGACCATGCCGATTCGCTGGGAGCGGCCGCCCGCTTCGGCCAGGGCGACGTGCAGTGGCTCACCGCCGGTGACGGCGTGGTGCATTCCGAGATGTTCCCGCTGCTGGACCGCACGGCGCCCAACCCGCTGGAGCTGTTCCAGATCTGGCTCAACCTGCCCGCGCGCTCCAAGCGGGTCGATCCGCACTTCACCATGTTCTGGGCCGGCGACATTCCGCGCGTGGTGGAGCCGGGAACGGACGGCGGCGGCGCCACCCACGTGGCCGTGGTGGCCGGCCGGCTGGGCAAGGCCGCGCCGCTGGCGCCCCCGCCGGGATCGTGGGCCGCGCAGGCCGAGGCCGACGTGGCCATCTGGACGCTGCGCCTGGAGACTGGCGCGCGCTTTGCGCTGCCCGCCGCCACGGGCCAGGGCACGCGGCGCATGCTGTACTTTTTTGCCGGCAGCGGCGTCACGCTGGCCGGCCAGCCGGTGGACCACGCCGCGCTGGAGCTGCGTGCGGGCGAGGCAGTGGAACTGCACAACGGCGGCACGGCCGATGCCGAATTCCTGCTGCTGCAGGGCCGGCCCCTGGCCGAGCCGGTGGTGCAGTACGGCCCCTTCGTGATGAACACGCAGCAGGAAATCGCCGAGGCCCTGGCCGACTACCGCCGCACCGGCTTCGGCGGCTGGCCGTGGGGCGATGCGGCGCCGGTGCACGGGCCGGACGCGGGCCGGTTCGCGCAGCGGCCCGGCGGGGCGCCGCCGGAGGTGCCGGCGCCGGTGGCCGTGGGATTGCCATCGGCCGGGTAATCGGACTGTCATTTTTTGTGTGCAAATGGTTATTGCCGTGGGGTGGAGAGGCCCGACTAGTATTTGCGCTCCCTCAGTACTGGAGTCAATCAATGGGGCAGTGCTACACCTCGGGCGATTTCAAAAAATACTTCAACGAGAACATGCAAGACTTGGGATTGCCCGTGCCTTCAACGCTGTTCGATACGTACAACACAGCCCTCAGCACGGCCTCGACGATGGTGGGGACTTTGGCTACTTTGGGCAAAGGTGCCACGATGGCTGAACTGGTCGGCGCCACTGTGGGTCTGGAAAAGCTGGCGGTGGCTGCCTCCATCGGGGCCTCCGCGTACACCGGAGCGGCCATCGGCAGCATCGCGGTGGCCGCGGGGCGCTCTCTCGGCTGTGGATCGCGCATGTCCGATCTGTTCGTGATGGCTCGCCAGAACAAGCTGGAGTTCGATGGGCTGGCCGCTTTCTATGCGAACAACCCCCAGGTCATTCAGAAAAACCATCCGGGCCGGGCACGCTTTGGAATGCAAGCCAGAATCGCTCCGGCCAATTTCAGTTATGCGTGATGAATAGCCTTCTATTCCTGCTGCTTTGCATCGTGTTGGCGGTGCTCGCCTGGGGCGCTTTCCAGTTTCTGGGCCACTACGCATTTTTGCTCATGGTCGTCGTCGTCGTGGCATTGCTTGTCAGCAAGGCGGGAAAACCGAAGTTCAGGCAGAAAAAGTAGCCGTTCGTGCAATCGGGGAACTGCTGCGAGGCCGCTTTCCGAGCGATGTGGCTGCGGGCACCCATGGCGCGCGTTGTTCGACAATGCAGGCCTGCACCGCCGGGCGCGCGCCGTCCGGCTTCGACCGATCCACCGACCTGTCCGAACCCTCTCTCCATGAACATCTCCAAAGACACCGCCGTCACCTTGAGCTACAAGGTCACCACGCCGCAGGGCAAGCCGCTCGATTCCGGCCACATGGCTTATCTGCATGGCGGCTACGAAGGCATTTTTCCTAAAGTGGAGGCCGCGCTGGACGGCCAGGCCACGGGCTTTGCCGCCACGCTGGACCTGACCGCCGCCGAGGCCTTCGGCGAGCGCGACGAGAGCCTGGTGCGCACCATCCCCAAGAGCGAGTTCCCACCCGGCGTGAAGGTGGGCGGCCAGCTGCGCGGCGCAGGCAACGACGGGCGCGAGCACGTGTTCAACGTTGTCAAGATCAAGGGCCCCGAGGTGCACCTGGATGGCAACCACCCGCTGGCCGGTCAGGCGCTGCGCTTTTCCTGCAAGGTGACCGAGGTGCGGCCCGCGTCGTCCGAAGAAGTGGTGCACCGCCACGTGCACGGCGGGCACGGCCACCACCATTGAACGGCATGGCCATGGGCGTATTGCTATAAAAAATATAGCGACATGCCCTAGTGTTGATTGCGCTGGAAGCCTTTTTTGCTCCAGGCGCTGAATGCGCGCCCGGTCAGAACTGCACGTCCACCACGACGTTGTCCAGGTAGGTGCCCTCCACCGGCGCCACCTGGTCGGGGTACACCCGGGCGCGGTACGGAAAGACGTGCGATGCCGTGCCGTTGGCGATGCCGCCGGCCGGCCCGGACGTGGCCTGGCTGCTGGACACGCGCGAGCCTGCAGCCGTGCCCCAGGGCGTGGTGCCCGCGCCGAAGAAGATGTCGTAGGCCAGCCGGTTGCTGCCGTTGGCCATCTGGCGCCGCCCGCCGCTCGGGTTGCTGCCGGGCCCCAGGCCCACGGTATAGACCATGCCGGTGGTGCACACCATCGCCACCTGCGATGCGGCCTCGCCGAAGCCCGTGGGCAGCGCGGCGCTGCCGAAGTTGATGGCCCCGGGCGTGATGAGGCAGTCGTTGCTCACCTGCAGCTCCACCGTCACGGTGCGCGTGGCGGTGCCTGCGTACACCGTGCCCAGGCAGGTGCTGATCAGGCCGAGCCCGTCGCACAGGTTGTAGGTCCAGGCCAACCGCAGCGTGTCGCGGTAGGTGCCGGCCGGGACGTTGGCGTTCAGCGTGGCGATCTGCAGCGGCACGGTGGCCTTGCGGTTGGGCAGCAGGGTGAGGATGTTGGCCCCGGTGGCGTTGATCACCAGCAGGCCCGACGAATAGGTGAGCCCGCTGCCGTTGCCCGCCTGGTAGCCGATGGTCTTGGTGCTGTCGCTGATGTTGCGCAGCAAGAAGCCGTTGTCGCTGGTGAGCGTGGCGCGCAGCAGGCTGTCGGTGGACAGCAGCGACAGCAGCCCGGAGCCGCAGGTGATGGAAAAGCTGCCCGGCGTGGTCAGGCTGCTGTCGCGCACGGCGAACGAGGACGCCGTGCCCAGCGAGGCGCCGGTTTCCGCGTAGCTGCAGACGGCGGCGAATGCCGGCGCGCCCGCTCCCAGGGCCGCCAGGGCGAGCAGGGTGCGCACGGCCCCGGCCACCCAGGCGATGGGAGAGGGCCGGCAGCTGGCCGAGGTCACGATTGCATCTCCGGGGCGGCGTCGGCCGGCGCGTCGCCCGTGCGGCACACCACGCGCAGGTCGCGGGTGCCGGCATAGGCCTGCTCGCTGAACGCGCCGCGGCACACCTCTCCGTCCGGCAGGCGCGCCACCAGCGTGTTGCGGGCCTGCAGCGCGGTGAGGTACACCACGCCGTCCCAGCCGACCACCGTGGGCACGTTGCCCTGCTCGTGGACCACGGCGGTGCCGGCCGGCAGCGGTGCGCCCCGGCTGTCCACCAGCGTGATGGTGGCGGTGCGCATGCGCATCACCGGCAGCCGCACCAGGGTGCCGGTGCCGCGGGCCACCGCCACGCGCTTTTCCAGGCTGGGCGTGTGCACGTCCGCCGGCAGCGACAGCGGGTCGATCTCGTAGCGGCCTTCGTAGTAGGCCGGCACCTCGGGCACCAGCAAATAGCCGCGGGCGTTGGTGCGGCCCACCCGCTGGTGGTTGAACAGCACGGGCACGTCCGCCATGCCGTCCGTGGACACCAGCGCGAAGCCGTCGCTGATGCGGTTGGAGGCGAACGCGTAGCCGTCCATCAGTCCGATCGAGCCGGCCGCGCCCGCAAAGCGCGTGCCGTGGCCGGCCATGCCGTAGGCGCCGCCCTGCACCGTCATGGTGTCGCCGCGGTAGAGCGCCGAGGCCTGGCTGTAGCGGTTCGCCTGGCCGCCCACCGTGTGCCCCACGTTCCAGCCGAAGCCGCCGTCCGATGGCACGGTGCGCTGCACGCTGGCCTGCGCCTGGAGCGTGCCGTCGCCGTAGCGGGCCACGGCGGTCTGCGCGCTCGATTGCGGCCCGAGGATGTAGGTGAGCTGCAGGCGCATCTGCGTCTGGCCCGTCTCCAGCGTGCGCCCGGCGGTGAACGACAGGTAGCTGCGGTCCCCGAGCGGCGTGCTGTAGCCGGCGTAGGCCAGCCGACTGCGCTGGCCCTCGCGGCTTTGCAGGTCCACCCAGCCCACGCTGAACGAGCCGCGCGCCACGTTCAGGCTGGCATCGAGCTGCCGCGTGCGGCGCGGCAGTTGAAAGCCGTCGTCGGCATAGGTGCTGGCATCGCCGTAGCCGGGCGTGCGCTGCAGCTGCTGCATCGAGATGCCGCCGCGCGTACTCTGGAACTGGTAGCCCAGGCCGAGTTGCCAGCCGCTGCGGTCGCGCTGCGCCTGCCCGCGCGTGACGGAGGCATTGGCCACCCCCAGCAGCCCCAGCCGCAGCAGCCCGCCTGCGCCCACCACGCTCAGCCCGCGGCCCGCCTGCGCCTGGGTTTCGACGGTGAACGCTTCGGTGACGCCCTGGCGGTACACGCCCGAGGCCAGCGGCCGGCCATACGACAGGCTGCGAAAACCATAGGCGCGGCGCAGGGCCCCGAGCGACACCGAATAGTCGGTCCAGCCCGGGCGCAGCAACTGCGTGTTGACGTAGAACGGCACCGAGGTCAGCACCTGCCGCCCGAGCGCATCGGTGGTCACCACCGAGGCCGTGCCCGATCCGTTCACCGTGGGCAGCTCGCCCAGCGTGAACGGGCCCGGCGCCACGGCCCGGTTGGCCGCACGGAAGCCGTTGATGAACACGTCCACCGCCGAAGGCACGGCCGCCTGGCCCGAGAAGGCGGGCAGCGGATAGGTCACCAGGTCGGGCCGGATGGTGAAGTTGCGGGACCATTGCACGCCGCCCATCCGCACCGGCGTGCTCCACTGCAGCGAGCCGGTGATGAGGTCGCCGTACACGGTCTGCGTGGCCTCTTGCGTTTCGGGGCGGGTCCACTGCGTGTCGTAGCGCACGTAGCCGGTGGACATGCCGGTGGAGCCGTGCCGGAAGATGCCGGTGCTGGACACCACGCCGGGCGTGCCGAAGTACCGGGCCTCGGACCAGACCGACGACGTGGTGCGTCCCTGCGTGGTCATGGCGTAGGCATCGTAGTTGAACAGCAGGCCGCTGCCCCCGCCCAGCGGCAGCTGCGTGCGGCTGTGGTCGGCCAGGTCCTGCATCGGCAGCCACTCGGGCGGCACCTGCAGGAGCAGGCGCTGGCCCAGGCTGTCGTACTGGGCCGAGACGCCGGGCAGGCTGTCCACGGCCACGGGGGCGCCGTCCGGCTCCGGGGTCTGCACGTGGAATTCGCGCAGGGTCTGCGCGTCGATCTCGTAGCGGGTGCCGCTTTGCAGCACCTTGACGACTTCGCCGGTGGTCTTGCCGTTGACGACCAGTTCCAGGAACAGCGTGAGGGTCGAGTAGGCGTTGGCGCTCGCGTCCGGCACCGGGTAGTCGCTGGCGCTGAGCAGCCGCGGCAGGCACGCCACCAGCACCCCCCACCGGGCGATGCGGGCGCGCAGCGGAGAAGGGCGCGGTTCATTGCGATGCACGGGGCAATTGGGCTTCGCGCCCGTTGACCGTCACCGTCAGGCTGTGGTCGGGTGAGGGCGGCGCCACCAGGTCCAGCGGCATCTGGCCATGGGGCAGCACGTAGTTCAGCACGTCCTTGGGCGGCGCTGCGGGGCTGCCGCTGCGCGTCCAGGCGACGGAGGTGATGCGCGCGTGCGACGTGCCCTGGTTGTGCACCACGACCTGGCTGGCGCTGCCCGCGCGCGCGATGCCCCAGGACAGGTCGGGGGCGAGAACGGCCGTGCCATCGACCAGCGACCGGGCGTCGGCCAGGCGCTGCGGCAGCGTGTCCGGGCCATAGACGAAGAGCGGGATCGCATAGCGGATCTGCAGGCGCACGGCCACCGCCGCGTCGCTGGGAAGCGCCTGCGGCGTGCGGGAGGCGCCGGCCGAGGGGGCGGTGGGCGCGGCAGGCGCTGGCGGCGCCGGGGCGTCCGAGGGCGCGGCGGCGGGCAGTTCGTCCACCAGCACGCGGTAGGCCTGCTCCACCCGCGCCGGCACCGGCTGCGTGGACAGCAGACGCACCATCTGGCGCTGGCCCGGCGGAATGTGGCTGATGGGCGGGCTGGCCACCACCTCGCGCTGCGCCTCGAACTTGTCCTGCCCTTCGGCCTGGCGCCACTGGAACACCCGCACCTGCATCGACACGGGCTCGGCGCCCCGGTTCTCCAGCCACAGCGCCACCGCGCGCTGGGGGCCGGCGATGACCGGGTCCACGGGCCAGATCATGATCGGCGTGGCCGCGTGCGCCGGCGCGGTTCCCGGGCCGATGCCGCACAGGCAGGCCAGGGCCAGCGCCCGGGCCAGTGCGTGGAGGGGGTTGAGTATCACCACGACAGGGTCACCTGCACGGTGTCGGTGTAGGTGCCGGCACCGAGCCCGGTGCCCGGGAACGTCGCCGTGGCCTGGATGGGCAGGGCCGTGGGCGTGGCCCCCAGCGCCATGTTCGCCGCCACGTTGGGCAGCAGGGCGGGCGAGCCGGTCGCCATCAGCGTGAGCGCATAGGGAATGAACTGCGAGCCGTTGGAGAGCCGGCGCTGCGCGCCGCTGGCATGCAGGCCGCTGCCGACCGTCACCTGCAGCGTGGTGCCTGGTGTGCACAGCACCTGGGCCTGCATGCCCGGGCCGCCCGTGGCCATCACGCTGTGCGTGCCGGTGCGCACGGGCGAATGCACGCCGAAATCGATCAGGCCGAACGACAGCCCGGTGGTCTGCGCGCTGCCCGAGATCTGGCAGCCGCGCGTCACCGTGGCGCTCACGGGGATCGTGGCCGTGGTGGCGATGGGCGTGGCGGCATGGGCGGGGTCGGGCAGGCAAAGCGACAGCGCCGCGATCGCGGCCGCTGGCAAGGCGGCCCATGCAGGCGCCGCATCGGCACGGGGCAGGCTGAAAAGGGGGGCAGGGTCTTTCAGGACGAGCGGGGGCCCGTGCCGTCCGATGGCTTGCATCATGGATTTCCTCCGGGCGCGGGCGGGCCGGGCACGTGGCCGGCCGCCGAGCGGTCAGAACGTCAGCGTGACGCCGAGCGTGTCGGTGTAAGCCCCGAAAGGCAGCGACTGGCTACCCGTCTTGTTGACCTGTCCGTAGATGGGCAAGTTGAACGCCGCGCCCGCCGTGGGAATCGCCACGTTGGCCACCGGCGTATTGAGCGGGTAGGGCGTGGTGTGGCTCGCGTCCTGATAGACCTCGTAGGGGATGTAGGCCGCGGCGGAATTCATCGCCCGCGTGCCCACGCCCACCCCGGCGCCCTGGCCGGCATGCAGCCCGCCGCCCACCGTCACGCTGATGACGGTGATCTCGGGCGAGCACAGGATCTGCGTGGTGCCCGCCCCGCCGGCGCCGCCCGTGGGGGCCGCGCTCACGGTGCCCGAGAACGTCGCGGGCTGGGTGCCGAAGTCCAGCGTGCCGAAGCTCACCCCCGACTGTCCACCCGAGCTGCCCGAGATGACGCAGCCCGTGCTGATGCGCATGGTGGCCTGCAGGTTGCCGGTGAGGGTGTCTGCTGCCGCAGGGCCGAACCCGCAAAGGAAGGCCAGGCCCGAGAACGCCGCGGCAGCGGGCACAGCGCGCAAGCGCTGTCTGGTGGGCGTGGTGGTGTGGTGTGCGCACGGCGTTGCGCCTGCGGTGGACGGTCTCGTTTGCATCGCTTTCCCCTATTCGTTGCAGGAAGAAAAATTCGATGGGACAGTGGGTCGTCGCCCTGTGCAGCTCTCCAAGCTGCACTGTCTCCAGACACATTTATTACACACTTACATGCATTGGCTTCGTATCGTTAACAACTGGAAACAATTCTCCGGAAAACCGCTCCTTGATTGTTGCAATGCGAAAAAGCCTGTGTGCCGTCGTACCGCTTGGTTGGGCTGCTATGAGTTTGGGAGGCTGGAGCGCAGCTGCCGCACTGGCTTACCGGCGCAGCAAAAGGGCCTGGCGCAGCAGCCGGGCGGCGCGATCGCGGATCTGAAAGGGGCTGTGGCCCGGCAGCGGGCGCACTTTGGAGCGCGAGCAGGCGGCCAGAAAGTCGTCCAGGATGGGCGCATCGTCCATGGTCTGCGATGAGCCGGGCTTGAAGAATTCCGGGTGCCACTGCGTGGCGGCGATGTAGCCGCGCCCACGCTGCGGCCGCCGGCGGATCGCCTCGGGCACGCCGTCCGGGTGGCTCCAGGCCTCGATCTCGAAGCCCGGCGCGAGGTTCTTGATGCCCTGGTGGTGGATGCTGTTGACCACCACGCGCTCCTGGTTCGGGTACATCTGCGACAGGCGGGTGCCGGGCACCAGCTCCACCTCGTGGAAATGCTGGTCGTAGGTGACGGCGTTGCGGTGCTGCTGGGCGCCGGGGTGCTGGGTTTCGATGTCCTGGTAGAGCGTGCCGCCGAAGGCCACGTTGATCAGTTGCAGCCCCCGGCACACGCCGAAGATGGGCTTGCCGGCCTGCTCGAACGCCTCGACCACGGCCAGGTCGTACAGGTCGCGGATGCGGTCGCCCAGCCAGGCGTCCTTGAGCGGCACCTCGCCATACGTGCCGGGCCAGACGTCCGAGCCGCCGTGCATCACTACGCCATCGAGCCAGTCCGCGTAGTGCGCCAGCGTGACGTCGCCGCGCGCGGTCTCGCCCGTGGGGCAGGGCACCATCACCACCATCGCGCCGGCGGACATGATCCAGTGCGCGATGGACTGCTCCACGTACTGCAGCGTCTTGTTGGTGAACAGCGAGCGGGCCGGGTCCGCGTGGGAAAAACAGGCGGACAGGCCGATCTTGAGGCGCTTGGAGGTAGAGGACATGCTCAGCGGTCCTCGAAGGAGAGGCGACGGCGGTGCGGCGCGCCGGAAGTCAGGGCAAAGGGCATCCAAAGGTTGTATCACCCGCCCCCGGTGCTCGCTGTAGGAACCGGCCGCTCCCGCCATGGGCGCCTGCCCGACAGCATGCGGCGCTCAGGCATTGCTGGGCCCCGGCGCCACACTGTGCGACGATGCCTCCGGGTGGTAGCCGGATGCGGCATTCCACGCACCGGACCCCGCCTTCTCTCTTGCCCGGCCCCTGCCGGGCGCCATTGGAAAAAAGGAGCAACGTTATGCAAGTACAGGTGCACACCGACGACTACATCCAGGGCGGCGAATCGCTGGCCCAGTGGGTCCATGACGAAACCAACAGCCGGCTTGCACGCTTTCGCGACCACCTGACCCGGGTGGAGGTCTTCCTGTCCGACGTGGACGCCGGCAAGTCCGGCGCTGCCGACAAGCGCTGCGTGGTCGAAGCCCGCGCTGCGGGCCGCCCACCCATCGCCGCCAGCGCCGACGCCGACAAGCTGGCCGATGCCTTCACCAGCGCGGTGGAAAAAGCGGCCCGTGCCCTCGACACCGACCTGGGTCGCCTCAAGGACCGCCACGGCCGCGAGACCATCCGCACCGCGACCGAGTAACCATCGCCGGGCCTTGGCGCGCAGGGCTGTCCAGGCCCCTGCATGCGCGCCCCGAGGCCGCAGGCCGCCGCCCCGCTTTCGCGGGGCTTTTTTCATTCTGGCGGCTCTGTGGCCGCGCGGCCCGCGCCTGCGATGCGCCGGCGCGGCAGGGTGCCGGGCGCCTCCACCATGCGCGTGCTGCGTGCGTGGGCCGTTTGGGCGAGTTCGCCGATCAGCGTGGCCTCGGGCAGGTTCTTCCAGTAGCGCGTGGGCATCTCCTTACGCATCATGTCCAGCTTGAGGCGCGCGGGGTTGAAGATGTTCCGGTAGTAGGTGAGCCACAGCGCCTCGCCCGCATCCGGCGGCGGCGCATCGCTGCGCTGCGCCGCCGGTCCCCTGTGCAGGGCTTTGCCGTCCCAGTGCACGCTGGCGTCCGGCGTGAGGATGGCCCACCGCATCTGGGTGAAGCGGCGCGCGAAGAACGGCGCATTGGCCTCGGTGATCCAGTGGTCCGGCTCGAACCAGGCGATGTGCAGCGTGCCCCCGTCGGGCTCGGTCACGGGCCGGAACCGCACGAAGGCGCGCATCTTGTGCATGTCGCGCTTCACGGCCCGCTCCAGGTGTTGCAGCCGCAGCCGGTCGGGGTCCAGCGGGTCGTGGCGCAGGCCCGGTTCGTGCGCGAGCCGCCACAGCAGCCGGTACATCAGCGCAAAGCGCCCCGGGTCGCGGTGCAGCACCACGCGCTCGCACTGCTGCAGGAATTCGCGGGGCACGCGGGCCGTGGGCGGATGGGCCGGCGTGTCGGGTGTCTCCGGCGGACCGGGCGCCTCAGGCGGTGGCGTGGCGCCATCCGCTGCGGGCCGCTCGCTCGCCGGCGGGCTGGAGCCATCGGGCGCATCGGCGAAGAGGTCTTGCGCCGCATCCGCCTTTGTGAACCATTGCACCTGCTGCGGTGCGCAGCCGCTGTGCAGCAGCGTGCGCGCCGCCGCGCGAAAGCCTGCCCAGTCGGTGGCGTGGCCCAGGGTGATGGTGGTGACTGCGACCGCATCGGGGCCTGGTGCAGACGTTGCCGTTGCCGATGCCGATGCCGTTGGAATGGCGGCATTCCTTCCTGCCCAGTCACCGGGCGCGGCGTGCGCAGTCGCGGGGTGAAGCGGCATCGCCCGTCAGCCAAAAAGCGAGGCCTGCACGGGCTGTGCCAGGGGCGCCCTCGAGCCCGTGTCGGATGCGGCCGGCCGCGCCGGCGTGGCAAAGAACGCCTGCAGGTGCGCCGAATCGAGGATGCGTCCCGGCCGGTGGTCCACCGTCTCGACGAAGGGCAGCACTTTCTTGAGCGGCACGCGCAGCCGCGACAGGTCGGCATGCCGCACGCGACGCACGCGCCGCGAGGCGAGCAGCCGGTCCACCGAGCCCACGCCCAGCCCCGGCACGCGCAGCAGCATCTCGCGCGGGGCGGTGTTGAGGTTGACCGGAAAGCGCTCCGGGTGCGCGATGGCCCAGGCGAGCTTGGGGTCCATGTCCAGCGACAGCATGCCCCCCTGGCGCGCGGGCACGATCTCTTCATGCGCGAAACCGTAAAAGCGCATGAGCCAGTCGGCCTGGTACAGCCGATGTTCGCGCACCATGGGCGGGGCGGCCAGCGGCAGCGCGCGCGAGGCGTCCGGAATGGGGCTGAATGCCGAGTAGTACACGCGCCGCAGGCGAAAGCCGCCATACAGCTGCGCGCTGGTGGCCAGGATGGTGCGGTCGTCCGTGGCGTCCGCGCCCACGATCATCTGGGTGCTCTGGCCACCGGGCGCGAATGCCGGTGCAGCGGCCCGCCGCGTGCGGCCCGGCAGCGAGACGACCTGCGCGGCGCCCTTCTGTTCGCGCCGGGCCTGCTTCGCATCGGCGATGTGCCCGGCCATGCGCGCCATCGAGCGGCGGATGGCGGCACCGTCCTTCTCGGGCGCCAGCGCCGCCAGGCCCTCTGGCGTGGGCAGCTCCACGTTGATGCTCAGGCGGTCGGCATAGCGGCCGGCGCGCTGCATCAGTTCGGGCGAGGCATCGGGAATGGTCTTCAAGTGGATGTAGCCGCGAAAGTCGTGGTCCTCGCGCAGCACCCGGGCCACCTCCACCACCAGCTCCATGGTGTAGTCGGGGTTCTGGATGATGCCGCTGGACAGGAACAGCCCCTCGATGCAGTTGCGCCGGTAGAAGTCGAGCGTCAGGTCCACGACCTCCTGCACCGTGAAGCGCGCGCGCTGCACGTTGCTGCTCACCCGGTTCACGCAATAAAGGCAGTCGTACAGGCAGAAGTTGGTGAGCAGGATCTTGAGCAGCGAGATGCAGCGCCCATCCGGCGCGTAGCTGTGGCAGATGCCCGAGCCTTCGGTGGAGCCGATGCCGCGCCCGCCCACCGAGTTGCGCGGCGCCGCGCCGCTCGATGCGCACGAGGCGTCGTACTTGGCGGCGTCGGCCAGGATGGCGAGTTTGGAGTGGATAAGCACTGTATGAATTTACAGTGACTGGCGGCGATGGGCAATGCAAATTCCAGTTTGCTATTAAAAATATAGCGAATTGCCCTAGAAGAATATGCGCTGGAGGCCAATTTCACTCTGGTGGCTGCAAGCGCGAAAGGCCTGCGGCTCGCAGGCCTTTTTCCACCGGCCAGCCACCGTGGCCTCGCGATCCGGTGTGGCGTCGGCAAAGGAGCAGGCCATGCGGGTTTGTCGGATGTGGACGCTGTCTCCCGTCTCGGCTATGGTCTGCGAGCGGCGTACCCCCATCGCCACGGGTCCGTTTCGATCGGCCTTATCTGCGTGCCTCCGCCTTCGGGGGCGCCTTGCTGGAGACTTGCATGCCCACCCAGATGTTCGTGAACCTGCCCATCCAGGACCTGTCCCGGTCCGTCGCGTTCTTCACCGCGCTGGGGTTTCGCTTCGATCCGCGCTTCACCGACGACAAGGCCACTTGCATGATCGTGGGCGAGCACAGCTTCGTCATGCTGCTCACCCAGCCGTTCTTCCAGACCTTCACCGACAAGCCCGTGAGCGATGCGCATGGGTCCACCGAAGTGCTGATCTGCCTGTCGCGCGACAGCCGGGCGGACGTGGACGATATCGTGCGCCAGGCAGTGGCCGCCGGCGGCAAGGCGCCGCGCGCGGCGCAGGACCACGGCTTCATGTACCAGCACGGCTTCGAGGACCCGGACGGCCACCTGTGGGAGGTCATGTTCATGGAGCCTGGCGCCATCCCGCCGAGCGAGTCCTGACCCCACCCCGCCGAAAGGTCAGAACGCGCTGCCGGGTTCTCGCAAAAAGGCGGTTTCCTCGGGCGTCGAAGTGCGCCCCAGCACGGCGTTGCGGTGCGGAAAACGGCTGAAGCGCGCCACGATGTCGCGGTGGCGCACCGCGAAGTCCAGGTTGTTGGCATGACCCAATTGCGTGAACAGCGCGACCGATTGCGCCTGCACGGCGGCGGACTCGCTGTGCATGTAAGGCATGTAGAGAAAAGCGCGCCATGCCTCTGGCAAGACCGCGTCTGCCCGTGCGGCGATGGCTTCCTGCGCCAGCACCAAGGCCATGCCGTCCTGCGCGAACGCCTGCGCGCTGGCGCGGTGCAGGTTGCGCGAGAACTGGTCCAGCACGATCACCTCTGCCAGCCGGCCCTGGGGCGTGGCGCGCCATGCCCACAGCGCTGCCTGGGCCGCTTCGTGGTGCAGATCGGCGAAGCGCTTGCGGATGGCGGCGTCGAACGTGTCGTCCTTGGCGAACCATTGCTGGGGCGTGCTTTCTTCGAACCAGAAGGTCAGCACGTGGCGTGCGGCATCGGGCAGGGCAGAGGTCATGAGGGATCGATCCAGACGGGGTTGAGCGACAGCCAAGACGAAAGAAAGCCGCCGTGCCCGGCAGATGCAGGCGCGGCGGCGGTCGGTGCGAGAGGTGGCCGGTTCAACGGCCGCCCCCGCAGATCGAACGGACTTTAACGGCCCTTGAGGTTGCCCTGTGCGTCGGCGATCACGATCTCGACGCGGCGGTTCATGGCGCGGCCTTCGGGCGAGCCGTTCTCGGCCACGGGGTACGACTTGCCGTAGCCGCGTGCCGTGATGCGGCTGGTGTCCACGCCGCGCTGCACCAGCGCGTCACGCACGGCCTGGGCGCGGCGTTCCGACAGTTCCTGGTTGTAGCTGTCCGAGCCCACGCTGTCCGTGTAGCCCTCGATCAGCAGCTTGCGCTCGGGGAATTGCTTGAGGAAGTTGGCCAGCTTGTCCAGGCGCGGGGCGGCCTGCGCCGACAGGTCGGCCTTGTTGAACGCGAACAGCACATCGCCCAGCGTGACCAGCAGGCCACGCTCGGTTTGCTGGCCTTCGATGTCGCGCAGCTGCGCTTCCAGCTGGCGCACGCGGTCTTGCGCAGCGCGGGCTTGGGCCTGCTGCTGCGCCGCCAGTTGCTCGGCCGTCATGGCGCGGGCTTGGGCGACTTGTGCATTGCGGGCCGAGGCATCAGCTTCGCGGGTACGCGCTTCCAGGCGCAGGCGGTCGGTCTCGCTGCCGGCCTGCTTGATCTCGTTGTCCAGGCGGCGGGCCTGGGCGGTGTTGGTGGCGATGGCGGCGCGCTGCGTGGCCAGGTAGGCCAGGTGATTGGCTTCGGACTCGTCCTTTTCATCGCGCAGCACGTGGTCGGCACGGGCCAGCGTGTCGGTGGCGGCCTTCAGTTCGAGCTGGGCGTATTGGTTCACGGCCGGATCGGTGGCGGCGCGGTTCACGGCAGAGCGGGCCTGCTCGACGGCAGGCAGCGGGCCCGGCGATGCGCAGGCGGCCAGCAGGCCGGCGGCGAGCAGCGCGGCTGCCAGGGTGGAGGTTCGGCGGAGGTTGGATGACTGCATGGTGGGGTCCTTCAAATCGGGTTCAGGGCGGCCGCCCCGCGGTGGAACGTCGGTGTCAGCGGCCGGTCATGGAGGCGGTGGTGCGGGCCCGAAGGCCCGGGGGCCTCAGCGGGCTGGAGGCATGGCACCGGGCATGGGTGCGGGGGCCGACATGGGCGCTGGCATGGGAGGGGGCGGTGGCATGGCGCCTGGGGCCGCAGGCGCGCGGCGCGTGATTTCTTCCTGCAGCGACTGGATGCTGGTCTTGACCTGCTGCAGCGTGGCGGCGTTGTCCGTGGCTTCGGCCTTCGTCTCGGCCACGCGGGCATCGGCTTCCGCTTCGGCGGCCAGACGACGGGCGCGCGTGTAGTCCTTGCTGTCCAGGGCCTGCTGGGCCTGGGTCCACTTGTCACGGGCGCTCTGCAGTTCCACAGGGGCGTTGGCGGCCACCTTGGGCGCGGTGGTCGCGCGGTCCACGGCAGTGCGGCTCACGGCCATCTGCTCGGTGGGTTTGGGGGTGGAGGAGCAGGCGGCAAGCGCGCCCAGCGCCAGCACGGCAGTGGCAGTTCGGATCAAGGTGAAGGTCGGCATGGTGTTTTTCTCCGGACAGGGATGGAATGGCGCTTCGGGGCGGGTCCCGGTGATGGGAGCCCCTGGCGACAGGGTTCCGATTGTTCGGGCTGGGCCTGCCGCCCGGCGTAGGCCCATCGCAGCAGGCTGCGTGGGGAATGTCCGACGAAACGTGAGCAATGCATCCGAAAGCAACGGATGCGAGGGCGTTCCTGGCGATGCCATCCAGGTCCATGCCGACAGGAGGTGGCGAAGCGGCAGGTGGCGGCGCAAACCGCTCGCCCAAAGAAAAACGCGCCCGAAGGCGCGTTCCGAATGATCCGGCGAGCGGGCGCTGTCTCAGCGGGAAGACACCACGCGCACCATGTCCAGGCACTTGTTGGAGTAGCCCCATTCGTTGTCGTACCAGGACACGATCTTCACGAAGGTGTCGTCGAGGGCGATGCCGGCATCGGCGTCGAACACGCTGGTGCAGCTCTCGCCGCGGAAGTCGGTCGCCACCACCTTGTCTTCGGTGTAGCCCAGGATGCCCTTGAGCGCGCCTTCCGACTGCGACTTCATTTCAGCGCAGATCTCGGCGTACGTGGCGGGCTTTTCCAGCTCGACGGTCAGGTCCACCACCGACACGTCGGAGGTGGGCACGCGGAACGACATGCCGGTCAGCTTCTTGTTGAGCGCCGGGATCACCACGCCCACGGCCTTGGCGGCGCCGGTGGAGCTGGGGATGATGTTTTCCAGGATGCCGCGGCCGCCGCGCCAGTCCTTGTTGGACGGGCCGTCCACGGTCTTTTGCGTTGCGGTGGCGGCGTGCACGGTGGTCATCAGGCCGCGCTTGATGCCCCACTTGTCGTTCAGTACCTTGGCCACGGGGGCCAGGCAGTTGGTGGTGCACGAAGCGTTGGAGATGATGGGCTGGCCGGCGTAGGAGTTGCAGTTCACGCCATGCACGAACATCGGCGTGTCGTCCTTGGACGGTGCCGACAGGATGACCTTCTTCGCGCCCGCGTCGATGTGCTTTTGCGCCGTTTCCTTGGTCAGGAACAGGCCCGTGGCCTCGATCACGACGTCCGCGCCGACCTCGTTCCACTTGAGCTGCGCCGGGTCGCGTTCCTGCGTGAGGCGGATCTTCTTGCCGTTGACGACCAGGGTGTTGCCCTCCACCGCGATGGTGCCCTTGAATCGGCCATGGACCGAGTCGTACTGGAGCATGTACGCCAGGTAATCGGGCTCCAGCAGGTCGTTGATGCCGACGACTTCGATGTCGGAGAAGTTCTGCACGGCGGCGCGGAACACCATGCGGCCGATGCGGCCGAAGCCATTGATGCCAATCTTGATCGTCATGGAACTATCCTCAGTAAAAAGAAAAGATTGATAAAAGGCCTTGAATGCACATCAAGAGCCACCCAGTACGTTGTTCATGAAAAGCTCGCCCTTTCTCGCCGGGAGAATGCTTTTCAGAAAATCCGGTGCCCGGGGCGTCAGGCCCCCGCACTCGTTGATGCACGCCGTGTCGGTCATCGCCGAGGTATCCGGGCTGAGCATGGGCTTGAAGCCCCTGTTCTTGTTGGCGCCCACGGCCCCGTTGCGGTCCCAGATGGCCAAAGCCGTGGCTTTGGAAACCGGTTTGGCCATGGCAATCACCTGCGACTTGGTCACGGTGCCGACCGCGATGTGAAAGCCGATCAGGTTGGATACCAGGTCCTCCTGACTGAACCCGCTGTCCGTGATGAACTTGGGAAAGTACTCCTGGTAATTTTCGAATTCCAGGCTGACTTCCATGAAGATCGCCAACGCCACGGATTTCTTTTCGTCAGTGGACAGGTTGTGGCGCACGATGTACTCCCGCGACACGCCTGTAGACAGGTTGGCGCCGAACACGCGCTTACCCATGTCCTGCTTGTACGTTAACTTGAAGCCGGTGGAAGACTTGTCGGGAAATTTCGCAGCAGGATAGACATTCGACAACGCCGGCAGCGTGCAGATCTGCCGATGGGCGCCCAGGCAGTGCCGCACATCCGGGCCTCCCGCATTGATTTCTTTCCAAAGCGCGGAAGCTCCCGTGTGCGCACGGGTGGATTTGGGGTCCATGTGGCCCAGGTCCAGCCAGCCCAGATGGCATGTGTATACGAGACCATACGCTTTCGCAGCGGCTTCGCTCCCATCCACAATATCTTCGCGCTTACTCATTCTTCTCCAGCGGTTTAATCGTTTTCCAGAAAATCGAGGGTGACCTCTTTGCAGGTGCCCGCGTCTGCAATGAATATGTCGATCGACACAAAATCCTGCTGCGCACAAACGAGCATCAGGTGTTTCTTGTTGCCGCTGCTCTGGATCCCATCCTTCATCTCGCACGATTGCTTATCGAATGTGCTTTGATAAGAACGGAACAATTCAGCGGCGCTTTTCAAGCTACCGTAGGTGACCGACGAATAGGGATGGCTCTCGCCGTCGCGGCCCTTCCAACGGTATTTGGGCTTTTCGCATTCATCCAGAATTTCCACTGACCGAAGATGCCCAGGCGCGCCAAGGCGGTAAACAAGAGAGCCTCGATCCACTCCGCTGGATTCGAACAATGCACCCGCCATGAAAAGCGCTGCAGCGCCGCAAAGCAGAAAGCCGCCTGCAATGGCAGCCATGATTTTGATGGCTCGGGAGGCTCGCTTCATTCCGGCAGATGGTTCCTGAGTTCAAGCGCGAGAGGAGCTCCCTGCCAACTTGCGGAACAGGTTGGCAGGCTCGCTCCATCGCGCCGGGTGGGATCGATCAACGCTTGCGCAGCACCGCCTGCACCGTATCGGCCACGTTCTCTTCCGTGAAGCCGAAGTGCTTGAACAGCACCGGCGCCGGGGCCGATTCGCCGAAGGTGTCGATGCCGACCACGGCGGCGCAGCCGTATTTCCACCAGCCGTCGGTCACGCCCATCTCCACCGCGATGCGGGGGATGCCGGCGGGCAGCACGGATTGCTTGTACTTCGTGTCTTCGCGGTCGAAGGTGGTCGTGCTGGGCATGGACACCACGCGCACGGCGATCTTGCGCGTGGCCAGCAGTTGCTGCGCCTTGAGCGCCAGCTGCACTTCCGACCCCGTGGCGATGATGACGGCCTGGGCCTTTTTCTTGATGCCCGCATCGGCCGGCTCGGACAGCACATACGCGCCGCGGCTGATGTCGCCCAGGTCGCGCTTGGGTGCGTAGGCCAGGTTCTGGCGCGACAGCAGCAAGGCGGTGGGCTGGGTGCGGTTGGACAGCGCCACGCTCCAGGCGACGGCGGTTTCGGTCGTATCGCCCGGGCGCCACACGTCCAGGTTCGGAATGAGGCGCAGGCTGGCGGCGTGCTCGATCGACTGGTGGGTCGGGCCGTCTTCGCCCAGGCCGATGGAGTCGTGGGTGAACACGTGCACCACGCGCAGCTTCATCAGCGCGGCCATGCGGATGGCGTTGCGGCTGTAGTCGCTGAACGTGAGGAAGGTGCCGCCGTAGGGGATGAAGCCGCCGTGCAGGGCGATGCCGTTCATGATGGCGGCCATGCCGAACTCGCGCACGCCGTAGTTGATGTGGCGCCCGCCGACGCGCACCGTCTCGGCGCCCACGTTCACTTCCACCTGCATCACGTCGCCGTGTTCGTCGAAGCGCAGGGCCGGCGTGCTCTTGGTGTTGGTGAGGTTGGAGCCGGTCAGGTCGGCGCTGCCGCCCAGCAGCTCGGGCAGTTGCGCGGTGAAGGCTTCCAGGGCCAGCTGGCTGGCCTTGCGGCTGGCCACGGTCTCGCCCTTGGTGTGCATGCCGACCACGGTGTCCACGGCGGTCTGCGCGAAGTGCTTGGGCAGGTCGCCGGCCATGCGGCGGGTGAACTCGGCGGCCAGTTCGGGGAAGGCGGCGGCATAGGCGTCGAAGCGCTGCTGCCATTCGGCTTCGGCCTGGGCGCCGGTGTCCTTGGCGCTCCAGTCGGCATAGACCTCGGCCGGGATCTCGAAGGGCGCGTGGCTCCAGCCGATGGCGTTGCGCGTGAGCGTGATCTCGTCGGCGCCCAGGGGCTCGCCGTGGGCCTTGGAGGTGTTCGCGCGGTTGGGCGAGCCCTTGCCGATGGCGGTCTTGCAGACGATGAACGTGGGCTGGTCGGTGGAGGTCTTGGCGCTTTGCACCGCGGCCGCCACGGCTTCGACGTCATGGCCGTCCACGGGGCCGATGACGTTCCAGCCGCAGGCGCGCAGGCGGGCAGGGGTGTCGTCCACGAACCAGGGGGCGACCTGGCCGTCGATGCTGATGCCATTGTCGTCGTACAGCGCGATGAGCTTGTTGAGCTTCCAGGCGCCGGCCAGCGACAGCGCTTCCTGGCTGATGCCTTCCATCAGGCAGCCATCGCCCAGGAAGACGTAGGTGTGGTGGTCCACCACGGCATGGCCGTCGCGGTTGAATTCCTTGGCGAGCAGCTTCTCGGCCAGCGCGAAGCCCACGGCATTGGTGATGCCCTGGCCCAGGGGGCCGGTGGTGGTCTCGACGCCGGGCGTGATGCCGTATTCGGGGTGGCCGGCCGTCTTGCTGTGCAGCTGGCGGAAGTTCTTCAGCTCCTGGATGGGCAATTCGTAGCCCGTGAGGTGCAGCAGCGCGTACAGCAGCATGGAGCCGTGGCCGTTGGACAGCACGAAGCGGTCGCGGTCCAGCCAGTGCGGGTTGGCCGGGTTGTGCCGCAGATGGCGGCCCCACAGCGCGACGGCCATGTCGGCCATGCCCATGGGGGCGCCGGGGTGGCCGGAATTGGCCTGTTGAACTGCGTCCATTGCGAGTGCGCGGATCGCATTCGCCATTTGTTGAGAATTGGCCATCAGGGGCGGCTCCGGAAGGGGCTGTGGGGGGAAAACCCGGCATTTTACCGGGGCGGCTCCCGGGGCTCCGTCCCCGGGGCCCGATGCACTACAGTGCAGCCCCATGCAAGGCCTGCACCTCACCGCCGATCTTCACGGATGCCGCTGCGCGCCGCACTGGCTGACCGACGCTGCCGCGCTGGGCCACGCCTGTGCCGGCGCCGTGCAGGCGGCCGGGCTGCAGGCCGTGGGCCAGTTGTTCCACGCCTTCCCCGCCACCGCGCAGGGGCCGGGCGGCGTGACGGCCACGCTGCTGCTGGCCGAGTCGCACCTGTGCGTGCACACCTGGCCCGAACTGGGCGCGGTCACGCTCGATGTGTACGTGTGCAATGTCGGCGCGGACCATTCGGCGAAGGCCGAATCGCTGATGGCTGCGCTGCTGGCGTTGTTCGCGCCAGAGCGGGCGCAGCGGCATGCGCTGCAGCGCGGCGCCGTGGCGCAAGGCGTTGCGGCATGACGCGGCCCGTCCACTCTCCATCGCCGGCCCAGGTTGCCGCACAGGTGCCCGCCATGGTGCTGGCGGCGGGCCGTGGCGAGCGCATGCGTCCGCTGACCGACACGACCCCGAAGCCCCTGCTGCCGGTGCAGGGCGTGCCGCTGCTGGAGTGGCACCTGCGTGCGCTGGCGAAGGCCGGCGTTCCACGGGCCGTCATCAACACGGCTTGGCTGGGCGAGCAGATTGGCGAACGGTTTGGAAGCCAATTTGCCCTCCAGCGCAATGAATACGCCGGCGGTGTGCTATCAATTTCATACTCCCATGAAGGGGCGGATTTCGGCCATGCGCTGGAAACCGCAGGCGGTATCGCGCGGGCGCTGCCGCAGTTGGGGCCGGTGTTCTGGCTGGCGGCGGGCGATGTGTTCGCGCCCGACTTCGTTTTCGACGCCGATGCCGCACAGCGCTTTGCCGCCAGCACCGCGCTGGCCCACCTGTGGCTGGTGCCCAACCCGGCGCACAACCCGCGCGGGGACTTCGGCCTGTCGGATGCCGGCCTGGCGCTGAACCTGCCTGCGGACAGCGCCGCGCCGCGCTACACCTACAGCACCTTGGCGCTGCTGCGGGCGGAGCTGTTCGAGCCGCTCTGGTGCGATGTACCTGCCGGAAACCCATCGGGAATGAGCGCCGCGCTGGTGTCGCTGCTGCGCCGGGCGATGGACGCGGGCCGCGTCACCGCATCGCTCTACACCGGCCGCTGGACCGACGTGGGCACGCCCGAGCGGCTGGCGCAGCTCAATCGCTGAGGGGCCACGCCGGCCCCCACCAGGGCTTCGCCGCGATCACCGGGCCGGCACGGCGCTGCCGTGCGCCGGCTGCACGGCGATCGGTGGCGCCACCTCGCAATTGCGGAACATCCACTGGCTGGGCAGAAAACGCGCCTCGGGGCCGTCCGGTGGCGGCTTGCCCACCTCGGCCTGCACGTCGTAGGGAATGTGCGGCACCTGGAACACGGCCATCTGGCCCTTCCTGCAGGCCAGCGCAGGCACCACCTTGTTGGCCACCCAGGTCTGGCGGGCGCCGTCGTAGCGATACAGCGGGCCGATGCGCTGGTCCTGCGCCAGTTCCACGCGCAGCGGGTTGATCTGCAACGCGTTGGCCCACACCCCTGCCACCAGCACCGGCTGCGGGAACCGCACGGCCTCCAGCCCGTGCAGCGCCACCGGGCGCGAAGGCTCGCCCTTGTCGAAGGGGTCTTGCCGGTTGATCAGGCTGCCTGCGGGAATCAGCAACTCGCCGTATTGGAAGTCTTGCGGCAGCGCGAAGCGCTCGCGGCTGGCGCGGTGCACGGCGCCGTCCTTCCAATCCTGCCTGTCACTATGCGAGAGGTACAGGCGCAGGCCCAGCGACGCGTCGCACAGCAGCGCCACGCCGCACAGCGCCAGCAGGGCGCGCCGCGACAGCACCCATTTTTGCGGCACATCGACCCACAGGGCATACGCACCGTAGCCGAGCAACGCCACTGTCAAGACCAAGCCCAGCAGCGGCAGGAAGGTCGTCAAAATGAACTGCAGCGGGGCAAAACCGGACATGCGCGATCCAGGAGGAGGGGAGGCCACATTCTCAAGCCCCTTGTTTGCGCGGCTGAGGCAGGGTTAGCCGCCAATGATTCGAAATGTAATTTGCCCCGTGGAATTGCAAATACGCTCCGGCCGATGCCCTGAGAATGCCTGCATGAGCCCACAGAACTCCCTCTACGCCCAGCGCCGTGCCCGCCTTGCTTCGATGCTCGGCGAAGGCGGCATCGCCATCGTGCCCACCGCCCCGGAGCGCCCGCGCAACCGCGACAGCGACTTCCTGTACCGGCACGACAGCTATTTCTACTACCTCACCGGCTTCACCGAGCCCGGTGCCTGCCTGGTGATCACCGCGCAGGGCCACAGCACGCTGTTTTGCCAGCCCAAGGACCTGGAGCGCGAGATCTGGGACGGCTACCGCCTGGGCCCCGAGGCCGCCGTGGGCACGCTGGGCGTGGACGCCGCGCATTCGGCTGCCGTGCTGGAATCGCAACTGCCCCGCCTGCTGGAAAACCGCACCCGGGTCTGGTATCCGTTCGCCATCCACGCCGGCCTGGCCGCGCGCGTTGAGGGCTGGTTGAACCAGGTGCGCGCACGGGTGCGCTACGGCGCGCTGTGCCCCGCGCAGCAGGACGACCTGTGCACCCTGCTCGACGAAATGCGGTTGGTCAAGGACGCGCACGAGCAGGACACCATGCGCCGCGCCTCGGCCATCAGCGCCCGGGCCCACATCCGCGCCATGCAGCGCAGCGCGCGCATGCTGCGTGCCGGCGAGGACGTGCGGGAATACCACCTCGACGCCGAGCTGCTGCACGCCTTCCGCGAGGCCGGCTCGCAGTGCCCGGCCTACAACTCCATCGTCGCCGCTGGCGCCAATGCCTGCGTGCTGCACTACCGCGCCGACGCCGCGCCCGTGCGCGACGGCGAACTGGTGCTGATCGATGCGGGCTGCGAGCTCGACGGCTATGCCAGCGACATCACGCGCACGTTTCCGGCCAACGGCCGCTTCACCGGGCCGCAGCGCGCGCTGTACGACCTGGTGCTGGCCAGCCAGGACGCGGCCATCGCGGCGACGAAGGCCGGCGCCCGCTTCAACGATCCGCACGACGCCACGGTGGCGGTGCTGGCGCAGGGCATGCTGGACCTGGGCCTGCTCGACAGGAACACCGTGGGTACGGCGCAGGACGTGATCGACAGCCGTGCCTACTTCCAGTTCTACATGCACCGCACCGGCCACTGGCTGGGCATGGATGTGCACGACTGCGGCAGCTACGTGGAGCCGTCCGAGATCGGCCAGGTCAGCGAACGCAAGGACCCGCTCTCGGGCGAGACCATCGCCAACCGCCCCAGCCGCATCCTGCGGCCCGGCATGGTGCTGACGATCGAGCCGGGCCTGTACGTGCGCCCGGCCCCGGGCGTGCCCGAGGCCTTCCATCACCTGGGCATCCGCATCGAGGACGACGCCATCGTGACCGACGGCGGCTGCGAGCTGATCACGCGCGGCGTGCCGGTGAAGGCGGATGAGATCGAAGCGCTGATGCGGGATTGACGCGCGCCATGGGCCAGGCGCAACCCATGGCCGGGCAAGCCCTCCGCCCGGTAAAGGCCCCGGTTCCATGCGGCTGATGGCCTGCGTGATCGGTGCGTGCGCCATCGCGTGCATCGGCGCGGCACTGTGGTTGTTGATCGTCACCGCGAAGTATGCCGGGAGCGAGGGCTACGCGCCCCATTCCGCCGCCATGCCCGGCTATGCGGCGGGTGGCCTGGAAGCCGACGGCGATGGCATTTTCTTTCCCGGCCTGCTGCTTTTGGCCGTCGGCGTGTTCCTCGGAAAGTGGGCCTGGAATCTCTGGCGCCAGCCGTAGCGCTGCGGGCGGGCCTTTTCAGGCGGCGCACTGCGTGGAAAAAAAAGATGGCGGGTGTCGCCCAGGCCCAGGGCGCGACCCGGCGAAGCCGCGGGCCAGAAGTTCCCCGCCAGGCCTTCCTGTCAAGTTTCTCTTTCGCAAACTGTCAATTCGCTTCGGTTGCCGCTGCATGTGCGGGGTTCGCACACTCAACCATGCAGTGGCCGGCACATTTCAGAGACGAGTGCCGGCTGGTGTAAAGGGCACCAAATCCGCATGTCGCGCGGAAATACATAAGCGATAACGGTTGAAAGAAAGACGATGAAAAACGCAAAACCGAAGCCACCCGTGCGTGGTCCTGGGCTACCGTCACGGCGCAAAGCCTGTGTCAGGCAGGCCGCTCTGCAATTGGGGGCCGACGAGGCCACTGCCCGTATTTTTGGAGAAACGGGCGAAGCGAAGGTGGGGCCGTTCACGCTGCGCGTGGCGCCCCTGAGCCATCAGGAGAATGGCCCATGGGCCGCCATTGCCACGATGGCCCGACCCGAGCATGTTCCGGCGGAAATCTGGACCGACGCGCTGCTGGTCGCCAACGGGCAGTCGATGCTCAGCTCCGACTGGGGCTATGGCATGGAAGACAACGGCGATGCCGTGCTGGTGCGCCGCCTGGAGACGCAGCAGGAAAACGAGCAGCTTCTTGCCGCGCAGCTCGGCGGTTTGCTGGCCATGTGCCAAGCCACCCGGGAGGGGGTGCTGGCACTGGGCGCAGCCTCGCCGCGCAAAGGAGGTGTGCAATGAGCGCCGTTCTCGCACCCCGCCCGCAGCCACCCGCCCCTGTGCAGGAGTTCGAAGCGTCATCCCGCGTCCTGGCGCTGGTCAGGGACACGGCCTTGTTCCTGGGCGCATCGCAGGAGCAGGCAAAGGATGCCTCGCGCACCGGAACCATCGCCCTGGAAAGCCGCACCATTGCCTTGGTGCCCGACGTGGACGAGGAGGCGCTGATCATGGCAGCGCCCTTGCTCGCAGACTGCCTGGACGATCCGGCCCGGCGCGTGGCCGCGCTGCAGGCATCCACGCAGCTGATGCTCAGCCTTGGAGCCGTTTTTGCCCGCGGTTTCGCGGGGCCGCAACTGCTGTGCCGGTGTCCACTGGGCAACGCCTCGGCGGAGGTCGTCGCTCGGCACATTCTGCAACTGGCTGCGCTGGCCAATGCCGTGCAGGCGGGCGTTCCCTGCGCGGCACCCGAAGCCTCCGGCGGCCACAAGGAGCGTACCCATGCTCAATAAAACGAACGCGTCCGGTTCGACCACACCGATCCGCCCGACACTTTCCCCTGAACCTCAGACGCCCCAGGCCCGCTCCTCGGGCGCCAGCATTTCCGGACGCCTTCAGCACGAGACGCTGACCGGCCGGCGAGGCCTGTCCCATGCGCATCCGCAGACGATGCCGCCGCGCCAGGCGCTTCAAGAAGGGGATTCCTTCTCCCTGCTGTCCAGTCCTACGCGTTCCGAATCCTTCCATACCCCTCTATCCGGAGGCAGCCGTCGCTGGGGTAGCAGCGAACCCGTTACTCCGAACGCCGGTGGTTTCGGTGAGGGAGTGGAGATGACCGAGGTTTCAAACGCCAATGCGTCGTTCTGGGCCATGGGCGAGATGCCGGCGCTGGAAGAGCTCGTTGATATCCCGCTGGACCGGTTCCTGCGCGCCAGTCGCCGGGTCGATATGCCAGAGCTGCAGGAACACGAGGAGCCGGCGGTGCCTGAGCCGCAGAGCTGGAACGCGATGCTGCGGCAATTGGGCATCGGCGCGATGGAAACCGGAGGGGCGGCCTTGCACCGGCTCGGGGAGGCGGCCACTGCGGCCCGCACCGCGGCCTCGGAGTCCACCACGGTACAGGCCGTGGGTTCGATGCTGCCCAGCCAGCGCATCATGGGCGCGGCATTCGGCCATGGCGTTCACCAGTTCGCCTCGGTCTTCGTGCCCACCTTTCTGCGCGAGATGATGGCGGAGTCCATGAAGGTCGCGTTTCGCGCCACACCGCCCAACATGGTCCTGGGCATGCAGGTGGGCGTTGGGCTGCTCAACATCGGCATGGCCGTGATGCGGGAACGGCGCGAGGCACGCGATCCGGACACGGCCGCGCGGGGTTTTCATGCGATGACCGCGGCGCAATGGGCCGAATGCTCGGACGATCAGCGCGCGTCAATGCGCCAGACGCAGCAGCGCATGTCGCGCATCGTGACGCTGGAGCAGATCGGTGCGTCCATGGCCTCAATCGGGCTGTCGCTGCATGGCACGCTCACCGGCAACGTGGGCATGGCCACCGATGTGCTTGCAGGGGACATCAAGACCGTTGCGTATTCCTTCGCACGCGACTTCATTCAGGCGTCCTTCAGCATGGTCGGCACGCAGGAGGAAACGTCCGGCGGCGTGAGCGGCAGCCACCTCAACTCGGCCAGCCTGTTCTATGGACTGGCCAACGTCGTGGGCAACAACGCGTGGTCCCAGCTTCCGATTCTGGGAGGGGATACTGCCGCCGCCCGCGCCGTGCTGTTGGATGGGGCCAGCAGCAGTGGCGCCCGAAGCGATGCGTGGGGCGACATTGCAGGGGTGTCCGCCATCAAGGCCGCCATCAACTGGGCGGTGGAGACTGCGGACTGGATATCCGTCACCCAGCAGGAGGCGCTGCAGTCCGGTACGGTGCAGCAATGGAATCCTCGCGTCACGGGAACGGACTATGGCCGGTTGCTGGACCAGACGCCTGCGCGCATCACCGCCATCTCGGCAGGGAATGCCGTCTTCAACATCCTCGGGAATGTGAACCGCGGGGGGACGCTAAGTCAGCAGGACTTGTTGAGCAATTCCCTCGCCGGCATGTTGGCGGGGTTGGGGTACGCGGCCATCGGAGGAAGCTGGCAGGCAGAGGGCGCGGTGCGTGCGGTCCGCCGGGAAGCCGAGGCCGAGGCTCGCAATGCCGGCGTTGCTCCCCAGGTCGGGTTGCGGCAGCGCCGGCCCCATCCGGAAGGCGACGCACAGGTCTGAGGTTTCGATGCCCGGGCGGATGGACCGCCCGGGCATCGAGGGCGGCCCAAGGTCTGCCGCAGCGGGGAGTGGCCCTCTGCAACCCTGCCAGTGCAGACCTGGTCCCGCCACGGCGCGCAGCCCGGGGTCTGCCCGGAAGTGATGTCACCTCTTTTCAATTCATGCAAAATTGAAATCCGATGACATCCATGCAGAGAGACCGAACCGCCATGCAGATCCGCCGCGCCACCAAGATCGTTGCCACCCTCGGGCCCGCTTCCAGCGACCCGCAACTGCTGGAGCAGATGATCCGTGCGGGGGTCAATGTGGTGCGGCTGAACTTCAGCCACGGCAAGGCGCAGGACCACATCGACCGTGCCATCTCCGTGCGCGAGGCCGCGCAGCGTGCCGGCCGCGAAGTGGCCATCATGGCCGACCTGCAGGGCCCCAAGATCCGCGTGGGCAAGTTCGCCGAAGGCCGTGTGCAGTTGCAGCAGGGCCAGTCCTTCATCCTGGACGCATCGCGCACCGCGCTGGGCGACGACAACGGCGTGGGCCTGGACTACAAGGAACTGCCGCGCGATGTGAAGGCGGGCGACGTGCTGCTGCTCAACGACGGGCTCATCGTGATGGTGGTGAACGCCGTGCGCGGCGAAGAAGTGCATACCACCGTCAAGATCGGCGGCGAGCTGTCCAACAACAAGGGCATCAACAAGCAAGGCGGCGGACTCACCGCGCCGGCCCTCACCGCCAAGGACATGGAAGACATCCGCACCGCGATGAGCTTCCAGGCCGACTACGTGGCCGTGAGCTTTCCCAAGAACGCCACCGACATGGAAATGGCGCGCCAGCTGTGCAACGTGGCGGCGGCCGAGTACCGGCACAAGCCGGGCCTGATCGCCAAGATCGAGCGGGCCGAGGCCGTGCCCCGCCTGGAGGAGATCCTGCGCGTGTCCGACGGCATCATGGTGGCGCGGGGCGACCTCGCCGTGGAGGTGGGCAACGCGGCCGTTCCGGCGCTGCAAAAGAAGATGATCCGCATGGCGCGCGACATGGACAAGGTCGTCATCACCGCCACGCAGATGATGGAAAGCATGATCACCAACCCCGTGCCCACGCGCGCCGAGGTGAGCGACGTGGCCAACGCCGTGCTGGACGGCACCGACGCCGTGATGCTGAGCGCCGAGACCGCCGCAGGCAAGTACCCGCTCGAGACGGTCGAAGAAATGGCCAAGATCTGCGCCGCCGCCGAGGCCGCGGAAGACCCCGAGCGCGATTCCGACTTCACGGGCCAGACGCTGGGCCGCATCGACCAGTCCATCGCCATGGGCGCGCTTTTTACCGCCCACCACCTGGGTGCCAAGGCCATCGTGGCCATGACGGAGAGCGGCTCCACCGCGCTGTGGATGAGCCGCCACCGCATCCACATTCCCATCTACGCGCTCACCCCCAAGGTGGCCACGCAGCGCAAGATGGCGATGTACCGCAACGTGCGCCCGCTGCTCATGGACACCAGCGCCGACCGCGACACCGCGCTGGAGCAGGCCGAGGGCCACCTCAAGAGCCGCAACATCGTGCAGCAGGGTGACCTGTACGCGATCACGTGCGGCGAGCCGATGGGCGCGCCGGGCGGAACCAATATGCTGAAGATCTGCCGCGCCAGCTGAGCGCGTGCCGCAGCAGGGCCTTGGCGGCCAGGGCACTCGCGCAGCCGGTCAGGGCCCCCGCCAGCACGTCCGCGGGAAAGTGCACGCCCAGGCAGACACGGCTCCACGCCACGGCCGCCGCCAGTCCGAAGGCCAGCCATTTCCAGGGCGCGCGGCGCCGATGCAGCCCCAGCGCCAGTCCCTGGGCCAGCGCGAACGCGCCGGTGGCATGCATGCTGGGAAAGCCCGCGCGAACACCGTGCTCGATCCATTGAACGCCGAGGCCCAGTTGAGCGGGGCGGGGCCTCGGAACCCATGCGCGTATGCCGCGCGCGGCGCACCAGGCGATCACCAGTGCCGCCAGGCCCAGCATGAGGGCCTGGCGCAGCCGGGGGCTGCCGCAGCCCAGTCCTGCGGCCACCAGCAGCCCCGCGAGGATGGGGAAACCCTGCGACAGCCAGCGCGCGGCGGTCACGATGCCCGCCGGGGTCGCAGCCGTGGCGTTCATGGCCGTGAAAAGGGCGAGGTCAACGGACAGCATGGGTGTCGGCCTCGGCGGTCAGGTGGCTGTCCATTTCCGGGAAGTGCCGGTGCATCCACTGTCCCCCGAGGTCGCACAGCCAGCCCGTCATCCAGCAGAACCAGCCGGTCCACAGCGTGTGGCTGGTGAAGTGGGCGCCCCGTGCCTGCTGCGCCAGTCCCAGGACCACGCCGGCGACCAGCGCGCCGGCCAGCCACCAGCGCGCGGCGCGTGGCGCTTTGTGGCGCAATGCGAAATAGCCGCCGAGGAACGCGAAGCCGGCCGAGGCATGCCCTGCGGGAAAGCAGTGGCCGCCGCCGCCGTCCATCACGCCCAGGGCCCAATGCGAGGCGTAGCGTGCCACGCCGCCGAATTCCACCAGGTCCCATGGGCAACTGGTGGTGCTGCTCTGCTTGAGCAGGGCAATCACCCCCAGCGACAGCAGGGCGCTGATCGCCATTTGCACCCGCTCGCCGTGGGCCAGGCGGCGCAGCACGCCCACCGGCCACCACACGCCGACAGCGAGCACCAGCACCAGCACCCAGCCCAGCCGCCGCGCGCCTTCATGCAGCACGTGCACGAAGAGCCAATGGTCGCGCAGTGGAAAGCCCTGGGCCGAGCCGAACACCCGGGCCAGATCGAGGTCCAGGCCCCAGGCGTCCCAGGCGATGAGCGCCGCCAGGACGACCAGTGCCCAGGCCAGCGGTGGAAGCGAAGGGGAGGATCGGGACGCGGCAGGCGCGGCGCCAGGGGAGTAGGAAGTCGGCATGGGGGCGGACGATAGGCAGCCGCTCTTAACGCCGTCTTAACGTTTGTGCCTGCCATCTTGTCGGTCCGCCGGACGGGCGGGCTCTGGCGACTCCGCATCGCGGTGACAATCGCCCCCATGCGAATCCTCGTGGTCGAAGACGATGCCGGCATTGCCGATGGCCTGCGCACCAACCTGCAGCAGCGCGGCTATGCAGTGGACGTGTGTTCCAGCGTGGCGACTGCCTGGAGCGCGCTGCGCATGGAGCGTTTCGATGCCGTGCTGCTGGATCTGGGCCTGCCCGATGGCGATGGCGCCCAGTTGCTGCGCCGGCTGCGCCATAGTCCTGCCGGGGCCCCCGCCGTGGCTGCGTTGCCCGACCCCGCCACGCCGGTGCTGATCCTCACCGCCCGGGACCAGGTCCACCAGCGCATCGCGGGGCTGGACGAAGGGGCCGACGACTACCTGGCCAAGCCGTTCGATGTGGACGAGCTGGAGGCCCGCCTGCGGGCTTTGCTGCGACGGGCCGCGGGCCGGGCATCGCCCACCATCCGCCATGGCGACCTGGAGGTGGACCCCGCCGCGCGCACCGTGCGCCAGGCCGGCCAGCAGGTGGACATGTCCCCGCGCGAGTTCTCGGTGCTGCTGGTGCTGCTGGAGTCGCGCGGCCGGGTGCTGTCGCGCCAGCAGATCGAGGAAAGCCTCTACAACTGGCAAAGCGCCGTGGAGAGCAATGCGGTGGAAGTGCACATCCACCACCTGCGCCGCAAGCTCGGCAGCGGGCGCATCCAGACCATGCGCGGCGTGGGCTACTTCATGCCCCTGGAGGATGCGCCATGAGCCGCGTGCTGCCGACCCATTCGCCGACCCATCAGCCGGACCCCACGCCCGCACCCGCTGCAGCGCCATTGGCGCGGCGCAGCTCGCTCATGCGGCGCCTGCTGCTGTGGACGCTGGGCGCGCTGGTGGTCGTGTGGGGCACCTTCGTCGGGCTGGGCTACCAGACCGGGGTGCACGAGGCCGACGAACTCACCGACGGGCACCTGGCCAGCGTCGCCGCGCTGCTGCTCAATCTGCGCGCCTCCGACGGGGTCGAGCCGTCCCTGGCCACGCAGCGCGCGCCCACCCCCTGGCTCAAGGCGCACGACTACCAGCAATCGCTCAGCGTGGTGCTTTGGGGTGCGAACGGCCAGTTGCTGTCGCGCACGGGCAGCGCGCCGCTGCCGGCCTTTGACCTGCCGGACGGCTTCGCCGACCTGGAGCTGGGCGAGCCGCCCGTGTCCTGGCGCGGGTTCTCGCAATGGGATGCGGCCCACGACCGCAAGATCATGGTGCTGCTCAACCTGGACGAGCGCGACGACCTGGCCGACGACATCGCGGGCCAGATCATCGAGCCCGGGCTGTGGCTGCTGCCGGTGGTGGCGCTGGCGCTGGGCCTGGCGGTGCGGCGCGGGCTGCGGCCGCTGTATTCGCTGTCGGACGCGGTGGCCCGGCTGGACGTGGTGCGCGCCGAGCGGCTGGACGCCGGCAACGCCCCGCGCGAGCTCGATCCGATGGTGGTGTCGATCAATACCCTGCTGGACCGCCAGCAGGCGGCGCTGGCGCGCGAGCGGCGGCTGGCCAACGAGGTGGCGCACGAATTGCGCACGCCGCTGTCGTCCATCGTGCTGCAGGCGCGCGCGCTGGACGGCGGGCTGCCCGAGCAGGAGCAGGCCCAGGCGCTGGCCCGCATCGGGCAGGATGCGCTGCGCGCCGGGCATGTGCTCAACCAGTTGCTGGCCCTGGCGCGCGCCAGCCGCACCCAGTTGCACGAGGCGGCCTCGCCCGTCGATCTGGCCGAACTGGCGCGCCGCGTGAGCGCCGACTACGCCCAGGCCGCTTGGGCGCGTGAGGGCAGCATTGCCGTCGCCGCGCCCGGCGCCCTGGTCTGGCACGGCAATGCGGTGCTGCTGGAGATCGCCCTGCGCAACCTGCTGGAAAACGCCCTCAAGCACACGCCGCACGGCACCCGCATCGAGGTGCAGCTGGGGCAGGCCGAGCAGGGCGGGCCCTGGCTGCAGGTGGTGGACGACGGCGCCCGGGACCACGCCCAGGGGGCCGCACGCGCGCCGGTGGACAGCCTGCACCTGGGGCACGAGATCGTCGCGCGCGTGGCCGAGGCGCACGGCGCGCGCTTTGCCGCCGCCGCTGCGTCGCCGCCCTTCACCACCTGCTACCGTCTGGAATTCGGGGATTCCCAAGCGGGGCCGACCGGATAAAATCGCCGGTTACGAAGCGGTTACCGCCGCGACCGCCGGCCTTTTTTCCAGAGGCCTTCGGCTTTGCCCACTTCCCCACCATTGAAGAACGGACCCATCCCATGCCTCTCGTCTCGATGCGCGAACTGCTCGACCATGCCGCCGAAAACCGCTACGGCATTCCCGCTTTCAACGTGAACAACCTGGAACAGGTCCAGGCTGTCATGGCCGCCGCCGACGAGACGGGCGCCCCGGTCATCCTGCAGGCCAGCGCCGGTGCCCGCAAGTATGCGGGCGAGGCTTTCATCAAGCACCTGATCCAGGCGGCCGTCGAGGCCTACCCCCACATCCCGCTGGTCATGCACCAGGACCACGGCCAGAACCCCGCCGTGTGCCAGGGCGCGATCGACCTGGGCTTTTCGTCCGTCATGATGGACGGCTCGCTCGAGGCCGACGGCAAGACCATCGCCAGCTACGAATACAACGTGGATGTGACGCGCAAGGTCGTGGACATGGCGCACAAGGTCGGCGTCACGGTCGAGGGCGAACTGGGCTGCCTGGGCTCGCTGGAGACCATGAAGGGCGACAAGGAAGACGGCCACGGCACCGACGCCACCATGACGCGCGAGCAGCTGCTGACCGATCCCGAGCAGGCCGCCGACTTCGTCAAGCGCACCCAGCTCGATGCGCTGGCCATCGCCATCGGCACCAGCCATGGCGCCTACAAGTTCACGCGCAAGCCCACAGGCGACATCCTGGCCATCGACCGCATCCAGGAAATCCACCGCCGCATCCCCAACACCCACCTGGTGATGCACGGCAGCTCCAGCGTGCCGCAGGAACTGCTGGAGATCATTCGCCAGTACGGCGGCAACATGAAGGAAACCTACGGCGTGCCCGTCGAGGAAATCCAGAAGGCCATCCAGATCGGCGTGCGCAAGATCAACATCGACACCGACATCCGCCTGGCCATGACCGGCGCGGTGCGCAAGTTTCTGGCCGAGAACCCCGAAAAGTTCGACGCCCGCGAATGGCTCAAGCCTGCGCGCGAGGCCGCCAAGGCCATCTGCAAGCAGCGCTACATCGAGTTCGGCTGCGAAGGCCAGGCGCCCAAGATCAAGGGCCACAGCCTGCAGGTCGTGGCCGGCCAGTACGCCGCGGGCGCGCTGGCCCAGGTGGTGAACTGACCCCTGCGGTTGCGTGGGGCGCTCGCGCCTCCCGCACGCCATAGGCCCGGCGGCATTGCGGTGCGCCGGGCCTTCGCCATTGGGGCATGCCGGTGCAGCCAGGCGCATCGGGTAAGCTCAGGCCCAGTGAGCGGAGATCGCCGTGCACACGCCAGCCGGGAGACAGACAACATGCAGATAGGTGTACCAGCCGAGTCCATGGTTGGAGAAACCCGGGTCGCCGCGACGCCGGAGACGGTCAGGAAACTCAAGGCCCAGGGCCATGCGGTGCGCGTGCAGGCGGGTGCCGGCGTGGCCTCCAGCGTGCCCGATGCGGCCTATGCCGCGGCCGGTGCCGAGATCGTGGACGCCGCCGGCGCCTGGAGCGCCGACCTGGTGCTCAAGGTCCGCTGTCCCACCGAATCCGAAACGCCCCTGCTGCGCCCCGGCACCACGCTGGTCGGCATGCTGAACCCCTTCGACGCGGCGGGCCTGCAGCGGCTCGCGCAGGCGGGCGCCACCGCCTATGCCCTGGAGGCCGCACCCCGCACCACGCGCGCCCAGAGCATGGACGTGCTGTCTTCCCAGGCCAACATCGCCGGCTACAAGGCCGTGATGATCGCGGCCGACAAATACCAGCGCTTCTTTCCCATGCTCATGACCGCCGCCGGCACGGTGAAGGCCGCGCGCGTGGTGGTGCTGGGCGTGGGCGTTGCCGGCCTGCAGGCCATCGCCACGGCCAAGCGGCTGGGCGCGGTGATCGAGGCCTCCGACGTGCGGCCCTCGGTCAAGGACCAGGTCGAGTCGCTGGGCGCGAAGTTCATCGACGTGCCCTTCGAAACCGACGAAGAGAAGGACGCAGCCCAGGGCGCCGGCGGCTACGCGCGCGCCATGCCGGCCAGCTGGCTGGAACGCCAGAAGGTCGAGGTGGCCAAGCGCGTGGCCCAGGCCGATGTGGTCATCACCACCGCCCTCATTCCCGGCCGGCCCGCGCCGGTGCTGGTGACCGAGGCGATGGTGCAGTCCATGAAGCCGGGCTCGGTGATCGTCGATCTCGCCGCCCCCCAGGGCGGCAACTGCCCGCTGACCGAAGCCGGCCAGACCGTGGTGCGCCATGGCGTCACGCTGGTCGGCGAAACCAACCTGCCCGCGCTCGTGGCCGCCGACGCCTCGGCGCTCTATGCGCGCAACGTGCTCGATTTCCTCAAGCTCATCATCCACCCCGAAGGGGCCCTGCACGTGGACCGGCAAGACGACATCGTCGCCGCCTGTCTCGTGGCCCATGAAGGCGCGGTCACCCGCGCATGACCCGACAAGTAGTACCCCAGTGAAGACCCGGTTCCTATCCATGCCCCCGTTGTCCCCTCGCCTTGGCGGCCCGCTGCTCGCCATCGCCTCGCTGTTCACCCTGGCCGCCTGCGCGCCTGTGCAACCCGGGCTGCCCCACGTGGGCCGTGCGCAGCTCGACCTGCCGCCCGGCGACTGGGAGGTGCTCGGCCGCCGCGACGAGGTGATCGACGTGCTGCCCGACGACACCGCCGCCGACCTGCCCACGCAGATGACCGCCATGGGCCTGCGCGGCCCTGGCAAGGACCGGCCGCTGCTGGCCGTGCTGCTGGTGCAGACCAACAGCACCAACTACCCGCGCGACACCACGCTGTGGACGGCCCCGTGCCCCCAGCAGCAGGGCGTGTTCGTCGAGGACAAGGCCCAGGGCAGCCCCGCGCGCATCGACTGCCTGCGCTACAAGCGCCGCGCCGACACCGAGGACTACCTGGCCAAGAACCGTCCCGCCGTGGCGCAATGGATGGCCATGAACCAGGCGACGCCCACCAAGCCGTATTCGCACGTGTTCTTCCGCTACGCCACCAACGGCGGCGCCATCGTCACCATCGATGCCTTGGTCGATCAGCGCCTGGTGCGCCCGCCCACGCGCGACAACGAGGCGTTTTTGCGCGCCGGCCGCCCTGTGCTGGAGTGGGGCGACAAGATGGCGCAGGCCGCACGGCTGAGCACCGCGATGATGGACGGCCGGCTGGTCGTGCCGCCGTTCCCGGTCGCCCCGCCGCAATAGCCGTTCATTCGTTCTTTCTTTCGCCCGCTGGTTCATTCGCCCCGTTCGCCCCTTCAAGGAGTGCTGCCATGGATGCCGTTTCCCCCACGCTGATCAACCTGATCATCTTCGTGCTGGCCATCTATGTCGGCTACCACGTGGTGTGGACCGTGACGCCGGCGCTGCACACGCCCCTGATGGCGGTGACGAACGCGATCTCGGCCATCGTGATCGTCGGCGCCATGCTGGCCGCGGCCCTCACCGAAACCACGCTCGGCAAGACCATGGGCGTACTCGCGGTGGCGCTGGCCGCGGTGAACGTGTTCGGGGGCTTTCTCGTCACCCGTCGCATGCTGGAGATGTTCCGCAAGAAGGAGCGCAAGGCGGCTCCCGCTGCTGCTGCCGCTGACGAGAAGGGTGCGCCATGAGCATGAACCTCGTCACGCTGCTGTACCTGGTGGCCAGCGTCTGCTTCATCCAGGCGCTCAAGGGGCTCTCGCATCCCACCACGTCGATCCGGGGCAACCTGTTCGGCATGGCGGGCATGGCGATCGCGGTGGTCACCACCGCCGCGCTGATCTGGAGCGTCACGCGTGGCGCGCCGCTGGGGCTGGCCTGGGTGCTGCTCGGGCTGCTCGTCGGGGGCGCCGCCGGCACCGTGATGGCCCAGCGGGTGGAGATGACCAAGATGCCCGAGCTGGTCGCCTTCATGCACAGCATGATCGGCCTGGCGGCCGTGTTCATCGCCGTGGCCGCGGTGGCCGAGCCCTGGGCCTTCGGCATCGTGCCGCCGCCCGTGCCGGCCCTGGCCAGCGCCGCCTCGCCCGCGGGCACGGTGCTGGTGGAGGGCTTTGCGCGGCTGCCGATCCCGTTCGGCAACCGGCTCGAGCTGTTCCTGGGCGCGGCCATCGGCGCCATCACCTTCAGCGGCTCGGTGATCGCCTTCGGCAAGCTGTCGGGCAAATACAAGTTCCGCTGGTTTCAGGGCGCGCCGGTGCAGTTCAAGGGCCAGCATGCGCTCAACCTCGTGCTGGGCCTGGCGACCGTGGGGCTGGGGCTGGTCTATGTGGCGACGGAGAGCTGGACCGCCTTCTTCGCCATGCTGGCGCTGGCCTTCGTGATGGGCGTGCTCATCATCATTCCCATCGGCGGGGCCGACATGCCGGTGGTGGTTTCCATGCTCAACAGCTACTCGGGCTGGGCGGCGGCGGGCATCGGCTTCAGCCTGAACAACAGCATGCTCATCATCGCGGGCTCGCTGGTGGGCAGCTCGGGCGCCATCCTGTCGTACATCATGTGCAAGGCGATGAACCGCTCGTTCTTCAACGTGATCCTGGGCGGGTTCGGCGGCGATGCGGCGGCGGCTGCCACCGGTGGCGCGCAGGCGCAGCGCAGCGTCAAGAGCGGCAGCGCCGACGACGCCGCCTTCGTGCTGGGCAACGCCGAAACGGTGGTCATCGTGCCGGGCTACGGCCTGGCCGTGGCGCGCGCCCAGCATGCGGTCAAGGAGCTGGCCGCCAAGCTGGCCGAAAAGGGCATCACCGTCAAATACGCCATCCATCCGGTGGCCGGGCGCATGCCGGGCCACATGAACGTGCTGCTCGCCGAAGCCGAGGTGCCCTACGACCAGGTGTTCGAGATGGAGGACATCAACGGCGAATTCGGCCAGGTGGACGTGGCCATCATCCTCGGCGCCAACGACGTGGTGAACCCCGCCGCGCACACCAAGGGCAGCCCCATCTACGGCATGCCCATCCTGGAGGCCTACAAGGCCAAGACCGTGATCGTGAACAAGCGCTCCATGGCGGCGGGCTATGCCGGCCTGGACAACGAGCTGTTCTACATGGACAAGACCATGATGGTCTTCGGCGACGCCAAGAAGGTCGTGGAAGACATCGGCAAGGCCATCGAATAAGACGGCCCGGCGCCACCTCCGGCGGCGCCCTGCCGGGACCGGGTTCCCCGCTTTAGGGAAACTACAGGCCCCCGGCGCCATCGCCCGCGACGACAATGCGGGCTCCTTTTGTAACAGCAGGTTTGGAGACACAAAGCATGAATGACCGCCCGTGGCTTGCCGCCTACCCACCCGGGGTGCCGGCCGACATCGACCCGGCGCAGTACCCCTCGCTTGTCGCCCTGATGGAAGAGGCCTTCGGCAAGTACGCCGACCGCGTGGCCTACAGCTACATGGGCAAGGACGTGACCTTCGGCGAGACCGACGTGCAAAGCCGCCAGTTCGCGGCCTATCTGCAGGGCCTGGGGCTGGCCAAGGGCGACCGCGTCGCCATCATGATGCCCAACGTGCCGCAGTACCCGGTGGTGGTCGCCGCCATCCTGCGCGCCGGCCTGGTGGTGGTGAACGTGAACCCGCTGTACACCCCGCGCGAGCTGGAGCACCAGCTCAAGGACTCGGGGTCCAAGGCCATCGTCATCATCGAGAACTTCGCCGCCACGCTGCAGGCCTGCATCGGCGCCACCCCGATCAAGAACGTCGTGCTGTGCGCCATGGGCGACCGCCTGGGGTTCCCCAAGGGCCTGATCGTCAACTACGTGGTGCGCAGCGTGAAAAAGCTCGTGCCGGCGTACTCGTTGCCCGGTGCCGTGCGCTTCAACGATGCGCTGTCGCAGGGCGCGCGGGGCGCGTTCAAAGCGCCCGATCTGCGGCCCGACGACGTGGCCCTGCTGCAGTACACGGGCGGCACCACGGGCGTGAGCAAGGGCGCCGTGCTCCTGCACCGCAACATCATCGCCAACGTGCTGCAGGCCGAGGCCTGGAACGCCCCGGTGATGCAGGCCGTGCCAGCGAACGAGCAGCCCACCACCGTGTGCGCGCTGCCGCTGTATCACATCTTCGCGTTCACGGTGAACATGATGATGAACATGCGCACGGGCGCCAAGAACATCCTGCTGCCCAACCCGCGCGACCTGGCGGCGGTGCTCAAGGAGTTGTCCAAGCACACCTTCCACAGCTTCCCGGCCGTGAACACGCTGTTCAACGGCCTGGCCCACCACCCCGACTTCAACACCGTGAACTGGAAGAACCTCAAGGTGTCGGTGGGCGGCGGCATGGCGGTGCAGGCCGCGGTGGCCAAGCTCTGGCTGGAAAAGACCGGCTGCCCCATCTGCGAAGGCTATGGCCTGTCGGAGACCAGCCCGACGGTCGCCTGCAACCCGGCCACGGAGAAAGCCTTCACCGGCACCATCGGCGTGCCGATCTCGAGCACGTACATGAAGCTCATCGACGACGATGGCCGCGACGTGACCGAGCCCGGCCAGCGGGGCGAGATCGTGATCAAGGGCCCGCAGGTCATGGCCGGCTACTGGCAGCGGCCCGACGAGACCGCCAAGGTCATGACGGACGACGGCTACTTCAAGTCCGGCGACATCGGCGTGGTCGATGAACGCGGCTACTTCAAGATCGTGGACCGCAAGAAGGACATGGTGCTGGTGAGCGGCTTCAACGTCTATCCCAACGAGGTCGAGGACGTGGTGGCCATGCTGCCCGGCGTGCTCGAATGCGCGGTGGTGGGCGTGCCGGACGAGAAGACGGGCGAAGCCGTCAAGCTGGTCATCGTCAAGCGCGGCACCGAACTCACCGAGGCGCAGGTGCGCGAGTTCTGCAAGGCCAACCTGACCGGCTACAAGCAGCCCCGCGTGATCGAGTTCCGCGACTCGCTGCCCAAGACCCCGGTGGGCAAGATCCTGCGCCGCGAGCTGCGCGACAAGCGCTAGTGCGGCCCATCCTGCCCTGGCACCGCGCCCTCCCGGCGCGGGCCGAACCGCAGCCGTGACCACTGCCATCCTCAGCGCCCTGGCCGAAGAGCAGCAGGGCCTCATCGACGCGCTCTCGCGGGGGCGCCGCACCTTGCACGCCGGCCGCACGTTCTGGAGCGGCGGCCTGCACGGGCGCGAGGTGGTGCTGGCGCTCTCGGGCATCGGCAAGGTGGCGGCAGCCACCACCGCCACGGCGCTGATCGAGCGCTTCGGCGCGGCGCGCGTGGTGTTCACCGGCGTGGCCGGTGGCCTGGGCGCGGACGTGCAGGTGGGCGACGTGGTCGTGGCGCATGACTTTCTGCAGCACGACATGGACGCCTCGCCCCTGTTCCCCCGCTGGGAGCTGCCCGGCTACGGGCGCACCCGGCTGCCGTGCGATGAAGCGCTGGCCGGCCGGCTGGCCGATGCGGCGCACGGTTGTCTCGCATCCGGCGCGGCAGCCCTGCTGGAAGGCGCCGGTCTGCCGCCGCCCCTGCGCGCGCCGCGCGTGCACCAGGGCCTGATCGCCAGCGGCGACCGCTTCGTGTCGACCGTGCAGGAATCGCAGGCGCTGCGCGGCGCCTTCGCCGCCGCCGGCCACGCGGTGCTGGCAGTGGAAATGGAGGGCGCCGCCGTGGCCCAGGTCTGCAGCGACTACGGCGTGCCCTTCGCCGCCGTGCGCACCGTGTCCGACCGCGCGGACGACGCCGCGCACGCGGACTTCCCCCGCTTCGTGCAGGCCGTGGCCAGCCGGTATGCCGATGGCATCATCGGGCGGTTTCTCAGTACGCTATAAAAACAATAGCTGCATGCCCTAGTGATGATTGCGCTGGAGGCCCATTCGGCTCTCAATGGGCAATTTTCGACGGGGCGCGTGCTTGGAGGCCGGCAGACGCCGCACCCCTTGCTCCGGGTCTGTCAGTTGCTTCAAAATCAATAGCGCAATGCCCTAGTACTGATTGCGCTGGAGGCCGATTTGACTCCAGGCCGCCGATTCTCAGCAGCGCGCGTGCCTTCACGCCAGCAGACGCCGCGGAACCGGCTCCGCCGGGCCGCAGGCGTCGTCCCCCTGGGGGGAAGCCGCGCAGCGGCTCAGGGGGGTCATTTCAACCAGCCGCGCTTTCGGAAGTACCACATGGGGCCCAGGGCGCTCGCCACCATCAGCGCCAGCGCATAGGGGTAGCCCAGCGACCAGTCCAGCTCGGGCATGAACTTGAAGTTCATGCCATAGACGCTGGCGATCAGCGTCGGCGGCAGCAGGGCGACGCTGGCCACCGAGAAGATCTTGATGATCTTGTTCTGGTTGATGTTGATGAAACCGACCGTGGCGTCCATCAGGAAGTTGATCTTGTCGAACAGGAACGCCGTGTGGTTGTCGAGCGATTCGATGTCGCGCAGGATCTGGCGCGCTTCCTCGAACTGCTCGGCGTTGAGCATCTTGCTGCGCATCATGAAGCTCACGGCGCGGCGCGTGTCCATCACGTTGCGGCGGATGCGGCCGTTCAGGTCCTCCTGGCGCGCGATGGCGGCCAGCACCTCGCCGGCGCGGGCGTCGGTCACGTCGCCGGCCAGCACCTGCACGCTGACCTTCTTCAGGTCGTCGTAGATGCCTTCGAGCGTATCGGCGGAGTATTCGGCGTCGGCGTCGAAGAGCTTGAGCAGCACCTCTTTCGCATCCTCGATCAGGCCCGGGGCCCGGCGCGCGCGCATGCGCAGCAGGCGGAACACGGGCACGTCTTCGTCGTGGATGGAAAAGAGCACGCCCTTGCTCTTGAGCGTGTCGTTGACGAGGTTCAGGATGAAGGCCACGCGCACCGAGCGCGGGTCGTCTTCGTCGTCGATGAGAAAGTCGCTGCGGATGTGCAGCTCGCCGTTGTCTTCTTCATAGAAGCGGGCGGATTCCTCGATGTCCTCGTCCATGGCGTCTTCGGGGATGAAGAGGCCGTAGTGCTGCTTGACCCAGCGTTTTTCTTCGAGGGTGGGCGACTCCAGATCGACCCAGATCGGCTGGAACTGCGCCAGCTCTTCCAGGGACTCGATTTCTTCCTGGACGAGCCGGCCGTTGGCGAGCGTGAAAATGTTGAGCATGTAGGCTCACTCCCGGTGTGTGATGGGCTTTGTCTGCGAGGGATGGGGCGGCTTTCAGCCCTCGGCAGGCCGGGAGCTGAAAGCTACCAACTGGGGTAGGTTTCCACGGAGGAATCTCCAAAAATGCAAGCCGCGGATTATGGCATTGCGTTGCGTCAATCCCATGACACGCGCCGGGTGCCGGCGGGGCTTTGCAGCCCATGCGCACAGCGCCTGAAAGGCGTTAGCCCGGGTCGGTAGCAGGGGGGCCTGAACCCTGCGCTGGAGCGCCCGCCGCCCGCACCACGGCGAGCGCGCGGCACAGGTCCGCCCAGGCGGCCGCCTTGGCTTCCGGCGCGCGCAGCAGATAGGCGGGGTCGTAGGTGACGACCGCCGGTGTGTTCCCCGGCAGGGCGTGCATGCCGGCCCGCAGCCGGCCCAGCGGCTCGCGGCTTTCCAGCACCGCGCGGGCCGCACCCAGGCCCAGCACCAGCACCATCGAAGGGCGCAGGGCAGCCAGGGCCTCTTGCATCGCGTGCGCGATGCCGGCATCGCCCGCGGCCCCGGCCCCGGCGCCGGTGCGCTGCACGGCCGCGAAGAACACGCGCGGATGGCGGTGCAGCCGCATGGCGCGCAGCATGTTGTCCAGCAGCTTGCCGGCGTCGCCGGTCAGCGGGGCGTCGGGCGTGGCGCTTTCGGCCAGCACCAGCCAGCCCGAGCCGAGGTCCGCCGGCGTGGCCGCCGGATCGGCGTGCGGGTACAGCGGCTGGGGCGCCAGCAGGGTGGCGGTGAGGGCGGAGGCTTCGTCCCGGCCGGCGGGCGCAGAGGCCGGGGTAGCGGTGGGTGCCGCCACGGGCGGCGGGGCGGTGCGGGCCATGGCCGGGGCTGCGGCCTGCGGTGCAGGGGGCGCTGCCGGTGCTGCCATCCGCGGAGCGGCCGGTGGTGCGAACGCTGGGGGCGCGGCCTGGGCGACTGCGGCCGGCTCCGGCGTGGCCACGGGGGCCGCAGCCGGCGCCCACACGGTGATGCCCATCTCCCCCAGCATGGCGCGCTGGCGTGCGTCGAGGTCGAGGCTCATAGCGGCAGGCTCATCACGACGGCATCCTCGCGCTCGCCGCCATGCGCGGGGTAGTAGCGCTTGCGTTCGCCCACGAAGCGAAAGCCCCGCGCCTCGTAGATCGACCGCGCGCGCGCATTGCTCACGCGCACTTCCAGCCACAGCCATTGCGCGCTGCAGCCGCGTGCCCACAGGGCCAGCGCATCCAGCAGCAGCCGGGCCCAGCCCTGGCGCTGGTGGGCGGGGGCCACAGTCAGGTTGAGCAGGTGCACTTCGTCCACGCCTTTCATGGCCACGAAGTAGCCGATCAGTTCATCGCCGGCCATCAGCAGCTGGGTTTCGTAGCCGGCGGCCATGGCGTCGATGAAGTTGCCGCGCGTCCAGGGGTGCGTGTAGGCGACCTGTTCGATCGCCAGCAGCGCATCCAGCCGCGCGAGCGTGAGCGGCTCGAACCGGGCTTCGTCGGGGGTGTGGGGAACGGCGCTCATGGGGCAGAAGCCAGGGTGGGAGGCAGGGCGGCCGCGGCCGCCTGCTTGGCCGCCAGGCGCTCCGCCGTGGTTTGCGCCACTTTATCGCGCACGTACAGCGGCAGCGCTTCGCTGGCAGGTCGCGCGCCGCCCGCAGCCATGCATGCGGGAGCCAGGCGCAGCAGGGCCATGGCGGTGGGCAGGGCAAACACGTGCGGGGCGCCGGGCGCGAGCCGTTCGCCATAGGCCGCGCGGGCATTGCCAGCCACGGTGTAGCCGGGCGGCACCTGCAGGGCCTGCGGCGCGCTCAGGCCGAAGTCGTTGCCGCCGTGCCATGTGCCGTCGGCCTGGAATTCAAAGGGGGCGGTATAGACCTCGTCCATGCGTGCATCGAGCACCGCCACCACGCGGGTGCAACCGTGGGCGTGGCGGGCCGCCTCCGCCACGGCCAGCAGGGTGTCGATCGGCAGCACCGGCACGCCAGCGCCGCCCCGTGCGCCGAAGGCCAGCCCCTGCGCCACCGAACACGCCGTGCGCAGCCCGGTGAACGAGCCTGGGCCACGCCCGAAGACCACCGCATCCAGCGTGTCGAACGACAGGCCGGCCTCGGCCAGCAGGGCCCGGATGGCCGGCAGCAGCGTGGCGGACGCCTGCGCGCCGCCGGGCCCGCTGTGCTCCCAGGTCGCGTCGTCGCGCTGTACGGCGATGGACAGGGTGTCGGTACTGGTGTCGAAGGCGAGCAGGTTCATGGGGTGAGGGTGGGGGGCCCACCCGAAGCGCCATGTCTGCGAAACCGCAGCCGTGCGCCGCACCCGGTGCTGGGGAGCCGGTGCGCATTATCGGCGCCCCGGCCGGCGGCCGCCCGCCCGCCGCGCGCAACCCCTGCGCGCGGTGGCCGGTCAGGCGGCTGCGGCTTCCAGCGCTGCTGGCTGGGCCAGGGCGTCGCCCTCGCCGGCCAGCAGGCCCAGGGGCGCATCCGGCGCCGGCTTGTCGCAGGGCTGGGCGGCCACGCGGGTGGCGATGTCGCGCGCTGCGGGAGAAAAGTACAGCCAGAGGTTGTCGCTGGCGAGGTCGTAGCTGGAGAAAAGGGCGCGCCCCGAACCGGGGGGCGTCATCAGGAATTTCGCCATGAAGATCTGCTGGATCTGGCGCGCGGGCTCGAACGCGTCCTGGTCATTGCCGAGAGCCAGTTTGTACCAAGTGCTCACAGTTGCCTTTCTCCCCGGAGGCCGGGACTTCAAGATGGAGGCCATCCTAGGGTGAACCCCGAGCCCGCCGGCCCTCCCCGCAAGCGCATCGATCTGTAGGACGAGTGCCGATCCTCGGGGGGCTGCGGTCTGCCAAGGCGGCGCTGCCGGCGCGCATCGCTAGACTCGTCCGCCATGTTGCAAGTCTTTTCAAAGCGCCGGCGGCTGGCCGTGCGCGCGACCACGCTCGTGGCGTTCGCGGGGGCGGCGCTGCCGGCCCTGGCCCAGTCCCCCGCCACGCCGGAGTCCGCCGGGGCCCTGCCGCCCGCGGTCGAAGCCGCCCTGCAGCGCGCCAAGCTGCCGCGCGAGGCCCTGTCGGTGCTGGTGGTGGATGCGGAAGGCCGGCAGGCGCCCCGCCTCGCCTACCGCGCGCAGGTGCCGGTCAATCCCGCCTCGGTGATGAAGCTGGTCACCACCTATGCCGCGCTGGACCAGCTGGGGCCGGCCTTCACCTGGGACACGCCGGTGTATCTGGACGCACGACCGCGCGCCGGTAGCCTGCAGGGCAACGTGTACATCAAGGGCCAGGGCGACCCGAAGCTCGTGGTGGAGCGCCTGTGGCTGCTGATGCGGCGCCTGCAGGCGCAGGGCATCCAGGTGATCGTGGGCGACATCGTGCTGGACCGCAGCGCCTTCGACGTGCCCGAGCACGATGCCGCGCGTTTCGACGGCGAGCCGCTGCGCCCCTACAACGCCGCGCCGGACGCGCTGCTCATCAACTACAAATCGATCGCCATGACCTTCGTGCCCGACGGCCCGGCCGGCGTGGCGCGCGTGCAGTACGAGCCCCCGCTGGCCGGCGTGCAGTGGCCCGCCACCGTGCCGCTCGCCGCCCAGGGCGCCGAGTGCGGCGACTGGCGCACGGCCCTCAAGGCCGAATTGGCCGACCCCGCCCGCATCGCCTTCCAGGGCGTGTACCCGGCAGCCTGTGGCGAACGCACCTGGGCCGTGGCCCCGGCCGACCCGGCCGGCTATGCGGCGCGGGCCATCGAAGGCATGTGGCGCGAACTGGGCGGCAAGCTCACCGGCAGCGTGCGCGAGGGGCGGGTGCCTGCGGGCCTGGCGCCGGCTTTCAGCACATCGTCGCCCGCGCTGGCGGAGGTGGTGCGCGACATCAACAAGTACAGCAACAACGTGATGACGCAGCAGGTGTTCCTCACGCTGGCGCTGCAAAAAAACGGCTGCGGCACCTTCGACGGCGCACGCACCGTGGTCGGGCAGTGGTGGCGCCAGCGCTTTCCCGGATCGGAGGCGCCGGTGCTGGACAACGGCGCGGGCCTGAGCCGCGAAGCGCGCATCAGCGCCCAGGCGCTCGCGCGCATGCTGCAGGCGGCGTGGCTCTCGCCCGTCATGCCCGAGCTGGTGTCGTCGCTGCCGATCACCGGCGTGGACGGCACCTTGCGCCGGGTCCAGGGCCGGGCGGTCGGCGCGGCCCACCTCAAGACGGGCAGCCTGCGCGACGTGTCGGCCATGGCCGGCTACGTGCACGCCGCCAGCGGCCGCCGCTACGTGATGGTGGCCATCGCCAACCACCCCAATGCAGCCGCGGCGCGCCCGGCCATCGAGGCGCTGGTGGACTGGGTGGCCAACGACCGCTGAGGGCCTTTCGCCGGCGGCGGCACTCGGCGCGGCTATCGGTAGTTCCCCTGTGCCGCCCCCGGACAGTGCGGGTTTACGATGGGCCTCGATAAAACGCACGATCGTGCTATTTTCAACCTGACGGAGAACACCTTGATCTCGAAAACCATTAAAAACAGAGCGTCCTGGGCAGTGACGGCATTGGCAGCGGCCTCGTTGCTGGCGGCCTGCGGGGGCGGCGGGTCGGACACGACGCCCGCCGTGAGCGTGAAATCCGTGAAGGTCATGGGCGACAGCCTGGCCGACAGCGGCACGTTCGGCTTCAAGTTCACCGTGCAGGGCACGGCGGCCACGGGCGCCGGCTCCAGCTCCGTCTGGCCCGAACGGGTCGCGACGAGCTACGGCCAGACGCTGTGCTCGCACTATCTGTCGAGCGGAACTGCGTTCACCACCCGGGCCGAATGCACCAACTACGCCGTGGGCGGCGGGCGCATCAACAACTTCACGGCGCCCACGTCGCCGGTCTCCATCACCAAGCAGATCCAGGATGCCGGCGCGGCCGGGTTCACCGACACCGACCTGGTGCTGATCGACGGCGGCGCCAATGACGCGGCCGACCTGATCGGCGCCTACCTGCGCGCATCCAGCGACGGCGGCGCCACCTACCGCGCCGTGCTGGGCACGCTGCTGGACGCCAATACCGTGAACACCGCCCTGGCTGGCGGCGCGACGGGCATGGCGCAGGTGGGCGGGCTTTATATGCAGACGCTGGCCACGCGTTTCGCGGCCACCATCAAGACCAACACGCTGGACAAGGGCGCCAAGCGCGTCGCGGTGCTCAACGCCCCGGGCATCACCCTCACCCCGCGGTTCCGCCTGGTCGTGGCCTCCATCGCGGCCGCCAACGGCGCGGCCGCCGCCGCCCAGGCCGAAGCCCTGTTCGACGGCTGGATCCAGGCCTACAACGCCCGCCTGGCCACCAGCCTGGGAACCGACAGCCGCCTGGCCCTGGTGGACTTCTACAGCTCGTTCAAGGACCAGGCCACCAACCCGGCCCAGTACCAGCTGACCAACGTCTCGACCGCTGCCTGCCCGGCCACCGGCGTGGGCAGCGATGGCCTGCCGACCTACTCCTTCCCCACCTGCACATCGGCCGCCCTGTCGGCCCGCACGCCCCCCGCAGGCGCCACGGGCGGCGCCGACTGGTGGAAGTCCTACGGCTTTGCCGACAGCTTCCACCCCACGCCCTACGGCCATCAACTCGTGGCCCAGCTGGTGTCGCGTTCCCTGTCCACCGCCGGCTGGCTCTGATCGCCCAGGCCCCATCCCCTTCGAGGAGTTTTCATGAAGCCATTTTCCTGGGCCTGCGTGGCGATCGCCGCGGCCGCCGTCTGCGGCACGGCCAGCGCACAAGTCGCCGGCACGCTGAGCGTGCGCGCCGGCGTGACCCAAATCTCGCCCCAAGTCAAAAGCGGCAACCTGAGCGCGCCGAGCTTTCCCGGCACCCGCGTGGACGTGCATTCCGCGACGGCGCTGACCGGCGGCCTGAACTACATGCTGACCGACCACTGGGCGGTGGACGTGCCCATCGGCCTGCCGTTCAAGCACTCGTTCTACGGTGACGGCGCCATCGGCGGCGTGGGCAAGGTGGGCGAGACCAAGGTGGTGCCCGCCACGGTGTTCGCGCAATACCGTTTCCAGGAGGCCAACGCGGCCTTCCGGCCGTATGTCGGGCTGGGCGTGACCTACGCCAAGTTCTTCAAGGAACGCACCACCGCCACGCTGAACGGACTGACGGGCGGCACGCCGACCAATCCCACCACCGCGTCGATCGACGACAAGTGGGGCGTCACCGCGCAGGTCGGCTTCGTATGGCAGTTCAACGAGCGCTGGTTCCTGGATGCGGCCTACTACAAAGGCTTCCTCAAGACCACCACGCGCCTGTCGAGCGGGCAGAACATCGACATCAAGCTCAACCCCAACGTGTTCGCGGTCGGGATCGGCTACCGGTTCTGAGGCCCTGCCGGGCCCCGTGCCGCACGGAGCCCGCGGCACCATCGAAAAAGCCGACCCTCGGGTCGGCTTTTTCGCGTGGGACAGAAGGCGCTTACCAGCGGGCGCGCAGGCGGTCGTACGCGTAGGTGCCGAACTGGCGCTGCGCCGAAGGCGTGAAGTACACGCGGTCGGCGAACACGTACTTGTCCTGGGCGGCGCCCGTCAGCAGCGTGGAGGCGTTGCACAGCAGCGAGTTGACCTGGCCTGCGCCGATGCCGATGCCGTTGTTCGGGTCCACCGAGGTGCAGACGGCGTTGTCCTTGTCGGTGAAGCCGTAGCCCGAAGGCGAGCCCACGAACACGTTGCCGTAGTAGGCCAGATCGACGTACAGCACCGTGGTGCCCAGGTCTTCGATGTTCACCAGCAGGGCCTGGTTGAACTGCGTGCTGGCGTTGCTCAGCAGCGTGGTCTGGTTGATGCCCACGGCCCAGGGGCTCTTGCCCAGGTCGTAGGTGCCGGTCACCACCACGTGCTTGGCACCGGCGTTGGACAGGCGGCGCACCTGTGCGGCCAGTTCCTTGCCGGCCGTGGCCGCGTTGGTGAGGAACTGCGCGCTGGTCTGCGTGCCCGCGTTCACGGCGGCCATGCCGGCGATCACGTCGCTGATGCCGCCGTTGATCATCACCAGGTCGTTCTCGGCGAAGCCGCCCTTGGACAGGAAGGTGTCGATCTGCTGGGTGACGGACGGGGTGGTGGTGCGGCCGGCGGCGTCGGTGGTGGCGGTGACGCGCGCATTGCCCTGGGCGTAGCCCGTGCCGCCGGCGGCTGCGGCGGTGAAGCTCTTGCCGTAGTTGTTGGCGATCTGCTGGGCCCAGTTGTTGATGCTGCCGTCGTTGACCGTGTAGCGGGCGCCGTTCTGGCCGATGTCGGTGAAGCCGTCACCGAAGGTGATGAACCGGTCGGGCGTGATGGCCGACTCGGTTGTGCTCGAACCGCAAGCCGCGAGCAACGTGGCCGTTGCACAAGCGGCGACCACGAGGGTGCGGCGCATCCAATTTGCTGCCATGGGTTTTTCTCCAGAAAATGTGGCGAGAGTTTAACGACTGGCGCGGCACGGCCTGCAACAGGGCGTGCCGGGCACCATTCAATAGGGTTTATGCGGCCGCGGCACGCTGCAGGCGGTCGCGCACGCCTTCCCAGTCGGGGGTGGCGGGCGGGGCCTCGATCCAGATCAGCTTCACGCCGTCGTCGTCGAAGGCGCGCAGCACGGCGAAAAGCTGCTGCGCGGTGGCCGCGGCATCGTCGGGCATGCGCCGCACCAGCACCTTGGCCGACCGCGAGCGCAGCGGGGTGCGCGCATACACGGCCAGATGCGCGGCATCGGCGCCCAGCAGGTCCAGCCCGGTCTGCAGCGCCTTGGCCTCCATCAGCCGCACCTTGGCCGCCGGGGCGTAGTGGGCCTCCAGCGTGCCTGACGCACGCGGGGTATGCGCGGGCAGCTCTTCTTTCGATAGCGGTGCAAGGCCGCAGGCCTCGGCGATCTGCGCGCGGCTGATGGCGCCGGGCCGCAGCAGCACCGGCACGCCGCGCGTGCAATCGACGATGGTCGATTCGATGCCCACGCCGCAGGGCCCGCCGTCCAGCACCAGCAGCGCCTGGCCCAGCTCGTCCTGCACGTGCAGGGCGGTGGTGGGGCTCACGCGGCCGAAGCGGTTGGCGCTGGGCGCGGCCACGCCCCACACAGGCTGGCCCTCCAGCGCCGGGTCGTCCGATGCGCAGGCGCGCAGCACGGCCTGGGCGACGGGGTGGGCGGGGCAGCGCAGGCCCACGCTGTCCTGCCCGCCCGTGGCCGCCGTGGCCACGCCAGGGCGGCGCGGCAGGATGAGGGTGAGCGGGCCGGGCCAGAACGCATCGACCAGCGCCTGCGCGAATGCCGGCACTTCGCTGGCGAAGTGGGCAATGCCCGCCGCGTCGGCCACGTGCACGATCAGCGGGTGGTCGCTCGGCCGGCCCTTGGCGGCGAAGATCTGCGCCACTGCCGCATCGCTGGCGGCATCGGCGGCCAGGCCGTACACCGTCTCGGTGGGCAGGCCCAGCAGAGCGCCCGTTCGCAGGGCGCGCGCCGCGGCGGCGATGGATTCGGGGCGTTGGCCGTCGAGGATCATGGCGCGTGCGGGCTTGCGGTTCAGAAGGCGTCGATGCCCAGCAGCGCCGCCGCCTGCAGCGCCGTGGCGCTCGCGGCCTCGGCGGTGGGGGCCGTCACGTTCAGGTGGCCCATCTTGCGGCCGGGCTTGGCGTCGGCCTTGCCGTACAGGTGCAGGTGCGTGCCCGGCAGCGCCAGCACCGCATCCCAGGCGGGCGTGCGGGCGTGCGGGCCTTGCGTGAACCACAGGTCGCCCAGCAGGTTGAGCATGACGGCGGGGCTGTGCTGGCGCGGCTGCGTGAGCGGCAGGCCGGCCATGGCGCGCACCTGCAGTTCGAACTGCGAGACGTCGCACGCGTTCTGGCTGTAGTGGCCGCTGTTGTGCGGGCGCGGGGCGATCTCGTTGACCACCAGCTCGCCGCCGTCGAGCACGAAGAACTCCACGCACAGCACGCCCACGTAGTCCAGGCCGTTTGCTATCGATTTGGAAGCATTCACCGCATGTTCCACTAGGGCGTGAGGCACATTTCCCTCATAAGCCTCGGTGACCGCCAGAATGCCGTCCCGGTGCAGGTTACGCTGCACCGGCAGGTGCACGCAGGTGCCGTCGGCGCCGCGCGCCACGATCACCGAGCATTCGAGCGCCAGGGGCAGCCTCTTTTCCAGCACGCAGGGCACGCCGCCCATGGCCTGCCAGGCGGCGGCGAGTTCGGCCGGCGTCTTCACGCGGGACTGGCCCTTGCCGTCGTAGCCCATGCGCGCCGTCTTCAAAATGCCGGGCAGAAGATCGGGCGCCACGGCCCCCAGATCGGCAGCGGTCTCGATCACGGCATAGGGGGCGCAGGGCACGCCGCAGCGCACGAAGTGGGCCTTTTCCTGGGCGCGGTCCTGCGCGATGGCCACGGCGCTCGCGGCCGGCGCCACCGGGCGCTCGGCGCCCAGCGTGCGCAGCGCCTGGGCGGGCACGTTCTCGAATTCGGTCGTGATGGCGTCGCACAGGCCCGCCAGCTGGGCGAGCCCGTCCGGATCTTCGTAGGCGGTGCGGATGTGGTGGTGGCTTACCAGGCCGGCGGGGCTGTCCGCGTCGGCATCCAGCACGGCCGTGAAGTAGCCCATGGCCTGCGCCGCGTGCACGAACATGCGGCCGAGCTGGCCGCCGCCGACCACGCCCAGCGTGCTGCCGGGCAGCAGCGGGGGCCTTGGCTGCTGCGCGCTCATGCGGACACCGGTGGCAGCGCCATGGCGCGCGCCGCGGCGGTCTGCTCGGCGCGGAAGGCCTCCAGCCGCTCGCGCAGGGCGGGGTCCTCGGTGGCCAGCAGGGCCACGGCGAACAGCGCCGCATTGGCCGCGCCCGCCGTGCCGATGGCAAAGGTCGCCACCGGAATGCCCTTGGGCATCTGCACGATGCTGTGCAGCGAATCGACGCCCTGCAGGTGGCGGCTGGCCACCGGCACGCCGAGCACCGGCACGGTGGTCTTGGCGGCGATCATGCCGGGCAGGTGGGCGGCACCGCCCGCGCCCGCGATGATGGCCTTGAGCCCCGCGCCGGCCGCCGCTTCGGCATACGCGAACATGTCGTCCGGCATGCGGTGGGCCGAGACCACGCGGGCTTCGTGGGGGATGCCGAATTGCTGGAGAATCTGCACTGCGTGCTGCATGGTCTCCCAGTCGCTGCTGGAGCCCATGACCACACCGATCTGGATGGGTTTCATGTGAATGGGGCGCTGGCTAACCGGCCGCCCTCCGAAGTGGAACCCGCGATTTTACTTTTTGTGTGCCGAGCGCACCCACCAGGCCTGAACTCATGATCGATGTCACCGTAGAAAATTTTGAAACCGAAGTCATCGCCGCCTCGATGGAAGTGCCCGTGCTGGTGGACTTCTGGGCCCCGTGGTGTGGCCCTTGCAAGTCGCTTGGCCCCATCCTGGAAAAGCTGGAGACCGAGTACGAAGGCCGTTTCAAGCTCGTGAAGATCGACTCCGACCAGGAGCAGCAGATCGCCGGCATGTTCGGCATCCGCAGCATTCCCACCTGCGTGCTGCTCATGAACGGCCAGCCCGTCGATGGCTTCATGGGCGCCCAGCCCGAGGGGCAGGTGCGGGCCTTCCTCGACAAGCACGTGCCCACCGCCGATGCGGCCCTGGCCGAGCAGGAAGAGGAGTTGGCGCAGGACGCCCTGGCCGATGGCGACACCGACACCGCGCTGGAAAAGCTGCAGCATGCCGTCGCCACCGACCCCGCCAACGACGACGCCCGCTTCGACTACGTGAAGCTGCTGCTGCAGTTGGGCCGCGAAGACGACGCCAAGGTCGCGTTTGCCCCCGTGATCGCCAAGGCCCCCGCATCGCGCAAGCTGGGCGCGCTCAAGGCCTGGATGGATGCTATGGATTTCGTAGCTAAAGAGGCAGGCAATCCCGCGGCATTGGCCGATTTCGATGCCAAGATCGCCGCCAACCGCCGTGATTTCGACGCCCGCTTCGGCCGCGCCCGCTGGTTCATCGCGCACCAGCGCTGGACCGAGGCCATGGACGAACTGCTCGAAATCCTCATGCGCGACAAGGCCTGGAACGAAGAGGCCGCGCGCAAGACCTATGTGGCCGTGCTCGAGATCATCGAGCCGCCCCGGGTGAAGGTGGCCGAGGGGCAGATCCCCCCGGAAGACCCGACGGTCGCCACCTACCGCCGCCGCCTGTCCAGCGTGGTGCTGAGCTGACCTGCGCCCCGGCCACCGAAGCCGCCCGGTCCATGGGCGCTGAAAAACGGGCCCGTGCGGCGGCCCTGGCCGTGGCCTCGGTGCTGGTTCTCGCCCTGGCGGGCTGCGCCACATCGCCCCCGCCCGATGCCATGGTCATCGGCACGGTGTTTTCGCGTGAACGCCTTTACGTGCCGCCCGACGAGCCGGCCGTGTTCGAGGCGGCGCTGCTCGACGTCTCGCGGCCCGACGCGCCGCCCACGGTGCTCGGGCGCCAGCGCATCGAACTGCCGGGGCCGCCGCCGTACCAGTTGCAGATCCCTTTCCGGTCCGCGCTCACGCAGCCGCTGCTGCCGGGCCGCTACCGGGTTCGCGCCTCGCTGTCCCTGCAGGGCTACGTGCGCTTCGCCTCCGATGGCACCCATCCGTTGCCGCCGGACCCGGCCTATCGTCGCGTGGATGTCGAGCTGCACCGCCTGCCTTTGGACAAGGCGACCGTGCAGGCCGAGGTGCCGCTGCGACAGACCTACTGGCGATTGGTGGAAATCGATGACACCGCCGTGCCGCCGGCCCCCGCGGGAGCGTCCGAGCCGCATCTGGTGCTGGACAGCGAAGGGGGGCGAGCGCGCGGGGCCGGGGGCTGCAACCGTTTTCTGGCGAGCTACGCGGTGGACGGCGTGCGTCTGCGGATGACGCAGATCAACACGACCCTGCAGCTGTGCTTGCAGACGGCCACCCTGGAGGGCCGTTTTCTGCAAGCGCTGGACGAAGTCCGGACCTACCGCCAGGAAGGGCGGCAACTGCTGCTGTTCGGCGAAGAAGCGCGCGTGCTGCTGCGGCTGGAGGCGACCGAGCTGGAGTGAGGGGGCCGCAAGGGCCGCCGGGTGATGCCGCGATGCCGTGGCGTGCGCGGCAGGGCTGCTCGACCGATCAGCCCATCAGGCGTTCGAGCGCCTCGCGGTACTTGGCGGCGGTCTTCTCGACCACCTCGCGGGGCAGGCGTGGGGCCGGCGCGGTCTTGTTCCAGGGCTTGCCGTTGATCTGCGTCTGCTCCAGCCAGTCGCGCACGAACTGCTTGTCATAGCTGGGCGGGTTCTCGCCGGCGGCCAGCGCGCTTTCGTAGCCTTCCACGGGCCAGTAGCGCGAGCTGTCGGGCGTGAGCACCTCGTCCATCAGCACCAGCGTGCCGTCGGGCGCCAGGCCGAACTCGAACTTGGTGTCGGCAATGATCATGCCCTTGTCCAGCGCGATGGCGGCGGCCTCCTGGTAGATGGCGATGCTGAGGTCGCGGATCTTCGTGGCCAGATCGATGCCGATCATCTCCGCCGTCCGCTCGAAGGTGATGTTCTCGTCGTGCTCGCCCATCGCGGCCTTGGCGGCCGGGGTGTAGATGGGCTGCAGCAGCTTGGCCGCGTTGGTCAGGCCCTCGGGCAACTGCACGCCGCACACCGCGCGCGACTCCTGGTATTCCTTCCAGCCGCTGCCGGCCAGGTAGCCCCGCACCACCGCTTCGACGGGGATCGGCTGCAGGCGCTGCACCAGCATCGAGCGGCCCCGCACCTGGGGCGCTTCGTCCGACGTCACCACGCTCTCGGGGTCTTCGCCCGTCAGGTGGTTGGGGCACAGGTGGCCCAGCTTGTCGAACCAGAACAGCGCCATCCGCGTGAGCAGTTCGCCCTTGCCGGGAATCGGCTCGCCCATGATCACGTCGAACGCCGAGAGGCGGTCGCTGGCCACCATCAGGATGCGGTCGTCGCCCACGGCGTAGTTGTCGCGCACCTTGCCGCGCGCAAGCAGCGGCAGGGACGTGAGGGCGGAGGTGTGCAGTGCGGAGGAAAGGGGCAGGGTCATGGTGGGTGAAGCGATTGCGAACGGGAAAGCCGCGGCTTTCGGCGGCAGGGCCGGCCAGCCCGCGATTTTAGGGCGCGTGCCGGGCGGGCCAAAAGAGGGGTTGCGTGAAGGTGGAAGCGGGTGGGCGGGGCCCAAGGCAGCCCCACTGCCGGAGAGTGCCCCTGGCTCCGGCGGAGCCGGCCACTGGCAGCGTCCGCATCGAAGGGGCCGCGCAGCAAAGCCGGCCTATTTTGCGCCGTTTTTCGCCCCTTGGCACCTCGGGCGCCAAGACCCGACAGCCGAGTTCGGTATGCGATTGCAATTGCCGGGAGCCGGGCGCATAGTGAACCCAACACATGCATGCGTTGCCCTTTCGCCGGGCCGTTCCTTCACCAGATTCCAAGGACGGCGCTTCTTCAACATAAGCCTAGGAGGCTAGTTTTATGAACCTGACGATCAGTGGTCATCACCTCGAAGTAACCCCCGCATTGCGTGCCCATGTGACGGAAAAGCTGGACATCATCAGCAAGCATTTCGACCAGGTGGTCGACGTCAAGGTGCTACTCACCGTCGAGAAGCAAAAGGAAAAGGAAAAGCGCCAGCGCGCGGAGTGCAACGTGCATGTGAAAGGCAGTGACCTGTTCGCCGAGAGTTCCCATTCCGACCTGTATGTCGCGGTGAACGACCTCGTGGAAAAGCTCGACCGGCAGGTCGTGCGCCACAAGGACCGCATTCAAAACCACCACCACGGCGCCATCAAGCGGGAGTTGATGGTCTGATATCCGCCGCGGCCTGCGCACAAGCAGGCCTTTTCCGCCCCGGCCGCCTTCATGGGCGGTTTTTTTATGGCCCCCGCAAAGTGCTCAGGGTTTATGCTAAGGGGTGCATAATCGCAACCCTTCACCATGAACCGTCTTGCCTCCATCCTGCCTGCCGCTCAAGTGCTCGTGAGCGTCGATGCCACCAGCAAAAAGCGCGCTTTCGAAGAGGCAGGGTTGTTGTTCGAGAGCCAGCACGGCCTGTCTCGCGCCCTCATCACCGACAGCCTCTTCGCTCGCGAGCGGCTGGGTTCCACCGGATTGGGCCACGGCGTCGCCATCCCGCATGGCCGCATCAAGGGCCTCAAGGCACCGATGGCCGCCGTCTTCCAGCTGGCCCACCCGATCGGTTTCGATGCGCCGGACGAGCAACCCGTCGGCCTGCTGATCTTCCTGCTGGTGCCCGAGGCGGCCACGCAAAAGCATTTGGAGATCCTGTCCGAGATCGCCGAGCTGCTGAGCGACGGCTCGCTGCGCGAGCGCATCAAGGGCAGCACCGACGCCGCCGAACTGCATGGCCTGATCGCCGGCTGGCAGTCCGCCCAGGCCACCGCCTGACCCCGCCGCCGCTGCGAACGCTGAGCTTTCCGTGAAACCCAACGTTGTCAGCGCCGATGTCCTGTTCGAGGAATTCCGCGGCCCGCTGAAGTGGGAGTGGGTCGCCGGCCTCGGGGCTTCCGAGCGGCGCTTCGACGAGGTGGCCGTGTGCTCCGCGCGCTCCGGCGCCGACCTGGTGGGCTACCTCAACTACATCCACCCGTACCGGGTGCAGATTCTGGGCGAGCGCGAAACCGCCTACCTCACCAACGCGACGCCCGAGGACTGCAAGCGCCGCATCGCCCGCATCGTCACGCTGGAGCCGCCCGTGCTGGTGCTGGCCGACAGCCAGGTCGCGCCCGATGCGCTGCTGTCCATGTGCGAGCGTGCGCAGATTCCGATGTTCTCCACGCACGAGTCGTCGGCCTTCGTCATCGACGTGCTGCGCGCCTACCTGTCCAAGCACTTCGCCGACCGCACCACCATGCACGGCGTGTTCATGGACATCCTGGGCCTGGGCGTGCTGATCACCGGCGAGTCGGGCCTGGGCAAGAGCGAGCTGGGCCTGGAGCTGATCTCGCGCGGCAACGGCCTGGTGGCCGACGACGCGGTGGACCTGTTCCGCATCAACCAGACCACCATCGAGGGCAAGTGCCCCGATCTGCTGCAGAACCTGCTGGAGGTGCGCGGCATCGGCCTGCTGGACATCCGCGCGATCTTTGGCGAGACCGCCGTGCGCCGCAAGATGCGGCTCAAGCTCATCGTGCACCTGGTGCGCAAGGAAACGCTGGAGCGCGACTACGAGCGCCTGCCCTACGAGCCCCTCACGCAGGACGTGCTGGGCGTGCCGGTGCTGAAAGTCGTGATCCAGGTGGTGGCCGGCCGCAATATCGCCGTGCTGGTGGAAGCCGCCGTGCGCAACACCATCCTGAACCTGCGGGGAATCGACACCTACCAGGAATTCGTGGAGCGGCACCGCCGGGCCATGGAGCGCGACGGCTCCTGATTGCCACGCCCGCACACCCGCCGGGCTGCGTGAAATCTGGGTGGGTCAGCGGTGCGGCGTGGCCAGCTTGGCGCAGGTGGCGCACTGGCCGTACAGGGCCATGGAATGGTCCTGCACCACCCAGCCCTTCGATTTGGCCACCAGTTGCTGGCGCTTTTCGATCTCGGGGTCGTAGAACTCTTCGACCTTGCCGCAGACCGTGCAGATGAAGTGGTCGTGGTGCTGGCCTTCGTTCAGCTCGTACACCGCCTTGCCGCTCTCGAAGTTGCTGCGGTTCAGGATGCCGGCCTGCTCGAACTGCGTGAGCACGCGGTACACGGTGGCCAGGCCGATGTCCGAGCGCTCTTCCAGCAGCACGCGAAAAACGTCTTCCGCGGTCATATGGCGCTGCGCGCCTTTCTGGAAGATCTCGAGGATCTTCAGGCGCGGCAGGGTGGCCTTCAGGCCGGTGCTCTTGAGTTCGTCGATGTTCGTCATGACAGGGGTTTCCGTGTACCAAACCAGCGTGGCAAAGCCCGGGAGAACCTGCCGCTACAATGGGTCGGATCATATCGCCTATGCCTAACTCCATGTCCGTTTCCGCCCGCTGCAGCGCCCGTTGCGCCCTGACCCTGTTGATCGGCGCCAGCTTGACGGCCTGCGGCAGCTTCGACAGCGCCAGCAACCGCGTTGCCAACCTGGTCACTCCCTACAAGGTGGACGTGGTTCAAGGCAACTTCGTTTCGCGCGAACAGGTCGAGGCGCTCAAGCCCGGCATGGGGCGCCAGCAGGTCAAGGAAATCCTCGGCACGCCGCTCGTGACCAGCCTGTTCCACGCCGACCGCTGGGAATACGTCTTCACGCTCAAGCGTCCCGGCGTCGAGGTGCAGTCGCGCAAGCTGACCGTGTTCTTCAACGGCGACGTGTTCGACCGCGCCGAGGGCGACGAGATGCCCACCGAGGCCGAGTTCGTCGCCACCCTGGGCACCCGCACCCCCAAGAACAAGGTGCCGGTGCTGGAGGCGACCGAGGCCCAGCTGGCCAAATTCCCCAAACCGGCCACGCTGCCCGAACCTGCCGATTCGCCCGTGCCCACCCCGCCGTCCAGCTACCCGCCGCTGGAATCGTCGACCCGCTGATTCCCGCCGGCCAGGGCCTGGTACACACCGGCCCTGCGGCTTAGCCGCTGATCTTTCCATGACCGCCACCACCTCCCCGACCGCATCCCCCTCCACCCCGTGCCGCGTGGCCGTCGCCGGGGCGTCCGGCCGCATGGGGCGCATGCTGATCGAAGCCATCCGCGACACCGACGGCGAATGCGTGCTGGCCGGCGCGCTCGATGTGGCAGCGAGCCCCGCCATCGGCTCGGACGCCACGGCCTTCCTGGGCCATGCCAGCGGCGTGGCCATCACGGCCGACGTGCGCGAAGGCCTGCGCCATGCCGACGTGCTGATCGACTTCACCCGCCCCGAGGGCACCATGGCCCACCTGGCGGTGTGCGCCGAGACGGGTGTCAATATGGTGATCGGCACCACGGGCCTGTCCGACGCGCAAAAGGCCGAGATCGCCGCCGCCAGCGCACGCACGGCCATCCTGCTGTCGCCCAACATGAGCGTGGGCGTGAACGTCACGCTCAAGCTGCTGGAGCTGGCCGCCAAGGCCATGTCCACCGGCTACGACATCGAGATCATCGAGTCCCACCACCGCCACAAGGTGGACGCGCCCTCGGGCACCGCGCTCAAGATGGGCGAGGTCATCGCGCAGGCCCTGGGGCGCGACCTCAAGGACTGCGCCGTCTATGCCCGCGAGGGCATTACCGGCGAGCGCGATCCGTCGAGCATCGGCTTTTCCGCCATCCGCGGCGGCGACATCGTGGGCGACCACACCGTGCTGTTCGCCGGCACCGGCGAGCGCATCGAGATCACCCACAAATCCGCCAGCCGCACGACCTATGCCCAGGGCAGCCTGCGCGCCGTGCGATTCCTCGCCGCGCACAAGACCGGCCTGTTCGACATGTTCGACGTGCTGGGCCTGAACGCGGCCTGACGGCCGGCGCGCACGCGATGGACGGCCTGCACTGGTGGCGTCAGGGCGACGCGGTCACGCAGATCAGCGCGCTGCTGCTGCTGGCCATGTCGGTCGCCAGTTGGGTCGTCATCGTCTGGAAGGCCCTGCTGATGCGCCGCGCCCGCCGCGATGCGGTCCGCGCCATCGCCGCCTTCTGGCAGGCCCCGTCGATCGCCCTTGCGGCCGAGCGCCTTCCCGCCTTCGACCGCGATGGCCTGGTGATGCCGCTGGTGCAGGCCGCCAGCGCCGTGGCCGGTGCCAACCCGGCCCCCGCCACGCTGGCCGCGCGCGGCAGCCTGTCCCAGCAACTGACGCGCGGCCTGCGCGATGCGCTGCACGGCGTGCTGGGCCGGCTGCAGTTCGGGCAGGTGCTGCTGGCCACCGTGGGCTCCACCGCGCCGTTCGTGGGCCTGCTGGGCACGGTGTGGGGCATCTACCATGCGCTCACCGCCATGGCCGGTGCCGGGCAGATCACCATCGACCGCGTAGCGGGCCCCGTGGGCGAGGCGCTGGTCATGACCGCCGCCGGCCTGACCGTGGCCATCCCCGCCGTGCTGGCCTACAACGTGTTCGGCCGCTTCATCGGCCGCACCGAGGCCGACCTGGAAGGCTTCGCGCGCGACCTGCGCGAGCTGGTGCTGGACGAGGCCGGCATCGCACCGACCGCCACGGTGAACGACTGACCGGCTCACCCACGGATTCCCGCTCCGCACGCACCATGGCATTCGGCCGACTCGAACGCACCACCGGGCCACAGCCCATGAGCGACATCAACATGACGCCGCTGGTGGACGTGATGCTGGTGCTGGTGGTCATCTTCATCCTGACCGCGCCGTTGCTGGCCAGCTCGATCCGGCTGGACCTGCCGCGCGCCGATGGCGCCACGCCCGGCGCGCCGCCGCAGTCGGTCACCGTGGTGCTCGACAAGGAAGGCCAGGCCTATCTGGACGATGTGCCGCTGGCCCCGCAGGCGCTGGCGGCGCGCCTGGCGCAACTGGCCAGGGAGCAGCCGGACACCGAAGTGCAATTGCGCGCCGACACCGCCGTGCCGTATGGCCGGGTGGTCGAGGTGATGGGCGCGGCCAACGCGGCGGGCTTGCGGCGCATCGGTTTCGTGGCGGACCCGGCGGCATCCTCGGCCCCGCCCCGCTGACCGGCAGGGCCTGGGTGGCTCGCGCTGGGGCAGGGCGCACCCTTTCGCCCCGTCGCTGCCGGGCTCCGCGCACCCTGTAACGCTTCGCGCCGCCCAGGGCCGGCATCGCGCCTAAAATCCCGGCTGACACCCTGCTCACTTTCTTTCCTGGCCGCACCGCCGCGGCCCCGCCAACCCATGCAAGACAAATACAACCACACCGAGGTCGAGCGCGCCGCGCAGGGCCACTGGACGGCCACCGATGCCTACCGCGTGACCGAGGATGCGGACCGGAAGAAGTTCTACGCCTGCTCCATGCTGCCCTACCCCAGCGGCAAGCTGCACATGGGCCACGTGCGCAACTACACCATCAACGACATGCTCGCGCGCCAGCTGCGCATGAAGGGCATGAACGTGCTGATGCCGATGGGCTGGGACGCCTTCGGGCTGCCGGCCGAGAATGCGGCGCTCAAGAACGGCGTGCCGCCCGCGCAGTGGACGTACGACAACATCGCGTACATGAAAAAGCAGATGCAGGCGATGGGCCTGGCCATCGACTGGTCGCGCGAGGTCGCCACCTGCGATCCGAGCTACTACCGCTGGAACCAGTGGCTGTTCCTCAAGATGCTGGAAAAGGGCATCGCCTACCGAAAGACCCAGGTCGTCAACTGGGACCCGGTGGACCAGACCGTGCTGGCCAACGAGCAGGTGATCGACGGCAAGGGCTGGCGCACCGGCGCCACGGTGGAAAAGCGCGAGATCCCGGGCTACTACCTCAAGATCACCGACTACGCCGAAGAGCTGCTCGGCTCCGTCACCGGCGACCAGCTGCCCGGCTGGCCCGAGCGCGTGAAGCTCATGCAGGAGAACTGGATCGGCAAGAGCGAGGGCGTGCGCTTTGCCTTCCCGCACGACATCCGCGCGGCCGACGGCACGCTGATCGGCGACGGGCGCATGTACGTCTTCACCACGCGCGCCGACACCATCATGGGCGTCACGTTTTGCGCCGTGGCGCCCGAACACCCGCTGGCCGCGCGCGCGGCGCAGGGCGATTCGGCCATCGCCGCCTTCATCGAGGAGTGCAAGAGCGGCGGCACCACCGAGGCCGAACTGGCCACGCAGGAGAAGAAGGGCGTGCCCACCGGCCTGGTGGTCATGCACCCGATCACCGGCGAGGAAGTGCCCGTGTGGATCGGCAACTACGTGCTCATGGGCTATGGCGACGGCGCCGTGATGGGCGTGCCCGCGCACGATGAGCGCGACTTCGCCTTCGCGCTCAAGTACGGCATCGACATCAAGCAGGTGGTGCTGGTCGATGGCGAGACCTTCGACTACCACCGCTGGCAGGACTGGTACGGCGACAAGCAGCGCGGCGTCACCGTCAACTCCGACAGCTTCAGCGGCCTGTCCTACCCCGAGGCCGTGCAGGCCGTGGCGCATGCGCTCGCGCAAAAGGGCCTGGGCGAGACCAAGACCACCTGGCGCCTGCGCGACTGGGGCGTCTCGCGCCAGCGCTACTGGGGCACGCCGATCCCCATCATCCACTGCGACGAGCACGGCGCCGTGCCCGTGCCCGAGAAGGACCTGCCGGTGGTGCTGCCCACCGACTGCGTGCCGGACGGATCGGGCAACCCGCTGCACCACCACGAGGGCTTCCATGCCGGCGTGACCTGCCCGGTCTGCGGCAAGGCCGCGCGCCGCGAGACCGACACCATGGACACGTTCGTGGACAGCTCGTGGTATTTCATGCGGTATTGCGATCCGAAGAACAGCGAGGCCATGGTGGCCGAAGGCGCCGACTACTGGATGCCGATGGACCAGTACATCGGCGGCATCGAACACGCGATCCTTCACCTGCTGTATGCGCGCTTCTGGACCAAGGTGATGCGCGATCTTGGGTTGGTGAAGATCGACGAGCCCTTCACCAAGCTGCTCACCCAGGGCATGGTGCTCAACCACATCTACTCGCGCCGCACAGAGCAGGGCGGCAAGGAGTATTTCTGGCCGCACGACGTCGAGCACGTGGTGGACGAGGGCGGCAAGATCGTGGGCGCGAAGCTCAAGAACGCCGTCGGCAGCCTGCCCGCGGGCACCGCCATCGACTACGAGGGCGTGGGCACCATGTCCAAGTCCAAGAACAACGGCGTCGATCCGCAGGACCTCATCGAGCGCTACGGCGCCGACACCGCGCGCCTGTACACCATGTTCACCGCGCCGCCCGAGGCCACGCTGGAGTGGAACGACGCGGCCGTGGAAGGCAGCTACCGCTTCCTGCGCCGGGTGTGGAACTTCGGCCTCAAGCTCGCGGCCATCGACAAGGACGCGGCGCTGGCCAGCGTGGCCGGCGCCACCACGCTGAAGGACGTGCCCTTCGGCAAGGAGGCCAAGGCCCTGCGGCTGGAGGTCCACACCGTGCTCAAGCAGGTGGACTACGACTACCAGCGCATGCAGTACAACACTGTGGTCTCGGGCGCGATGAAGATGATCAACGCGCTGGAAGACTTCAAGGCCGAAGGCAGCGCCGGCGCCCCGGTGGCGCTGATCGAGGGCTTCGGCATCCTGCTGCGCGTGCTGTACCCGGCCACGCCGCACATCGCGCACAGCCTGTGGAGCGGCCTGGGCTACGCCGGCGCGCTGGGCGACCTGCTCGATGCGCCATGGCCCCAGGCCGATGCCGATGCGTTGGTGCAGGACGAGCTGGAGCTGATGCTGCAGGTCAACGGCAAGCTGCGCGGCTCCATCCGCGTGCCCGCCTCGGCCGACAAGGCCGAGATCGAGCGCACCGCCCTCGCCAGCGAGGCTTTCGTCAAGCAGGCGGACGGCGCCACGCCCAAGAAGATCGTGGTCGTGCCGGGCCGCCTGGTCAACGTGGTCATCTGACAATGCAAAAACGCACCCTCCTGTCGCTGCTGGCCGTGGCGCCCCTGGCCGCCTGCGGCTTTCACCTGCGCCGCGCGCCCGAGTTCCAGTTCCGCTCGCTCTACGTGGAGGCGGGCGGCGGCTCGCCCCTGGCGCGCGCCCTGCAGCGCACGCTGCAGGGCGCGGCCGGCAACCTCACGGTGCTGCGCGACCCGGCGCAAAAGACCACGGCCGAGGCCATCTTCGAGCTGCTGTCCGAGCAGCGCGAGCGCGTGGTGGTGGGCTACAACGCCTCGGGCCAGGTGCGCGAGCTGCAACTGCGCCTGCGCATCCACTTTCGCCTGCGCAACCAGCAGGGCGCGGAGCTGATCCCCGACACCGAGCTGCTGCAGCAGCGCGATGTGAGCTACAACGAAAGCATCGCGCTCGCCAAGGAGGCCGAAGAGGCGCTGCTGTACCGCAACATGCAGACCGACCTCGTGCAGCAATTGCTGCGCCGGCTGGCCGCGGCGCGCCCGGTTTGATGCCCGAGGCCTCGGTTGCTATTAATTTAATAGCTGTCACCGCATGTTTCACTAGGGCGTACGGCCTGTTTCATTCAAAAATCCTGCCCCGCACGCGCCCATGCAAGTCGCTCTGAACCAGCTCGCCGCGCACCTGCAAAAGGGCGTGCGGCCGCTCTACACCTTGCATGGCGACGAGCCGCTGCTGCAGCAGGAAGCCGCCGACGCCATCCGCGCGGCGGCGCGTGCGCAGGGCTACACCGAGCGCAGCAGCCACACCGTGGCCGGCGCGCACTTCGACTGGAGCGCGGTGCTGGCGGCCGGCGGCTCGCTCTCGCTCTTTGCCGACAAGCAGATCGTGGAGATCCGCATCCCCTCGGGCAAGCCCGGCAAGGACGGCGGCGCGGCGCTGCAGCAGATCGCCGAGGCCGCGCAAGGCAACGACAGCACGCTCACCCTGGTGCTGCTGCCGCGGCTGGACAAGGCCACCCGCACCGGGGCGTGGTTCAGCGCGCTGGACGGCCGGGGCATCTCGGTGCAGATCGACCCGGTGGAGCGCGCCGCGCTGCCGCAGTGGATCGCCCAGCGCCTGTCGCTGCAGGGCCAGCGCGTGGCCGGCGGCGACGAGGGCCAGCGCACGCTGCAGTTCTTCGCCGACCGCGTGGAAGGCAACCTGCTCGCCGCGCACCAGGAGATCGCCAAGCTCGCGCTGCTGCACCCGCCCGGCGAGCTGTCGTGGGCGCAGGTCGAGGCGGCGGTGCTCAACGTGGCGCGCTACGACGTGTTCAAGCTCTCCGAGGCGGTGCTCTCGGGCCAGGTGGCCCGGGTGCAGCGCATGCTCGACGGCCTGCAGGCCGAGGGCGAGGCCGAAGTGCTGGTGCACTGGGCGCTGGCCGAGGACATCCGTGCGCTCAAGCGCGTGAAGGACGCGCTCAACGCCGGCAAGCCCCTGCCCATCGCCCTGCGCGAAAACCGCATCTGGGGCCCCAAGGAGCGCCTGTTCGAGCGCATCGCGCCGCGCTTTTCCGACGCGGCCGCGGCCCGGCTGCTGCAGTCGGCCCACACGGTGGACGGCATCGTCAAGGGCCTCAAGGTGCCCGACTGGCCCACCGACGGCTGGCAGGCGCTGCAGCGGCTGGCGCTGCAGCTGTGCAAGGCCTGCGGGGCGCGCTGAGCGCCCGCAGCGCCTTTGGATCGCCTTGCCGGCACCGCATTCCGCCCCCTTGCGCCTGCCGTCGGACGACGCCACCAACGGCTGGTCGGCCATCCTGCCGGCGCGCGCGCCGCGCCCGGCGCTGCAGGGCCGCGTGCGGGCCGACTGGCTGGTGCTGGGCGCCGGCTATGCGGGCCTGGCCGCCGCGCGCCGCCTGGCCGAGCTGCGCCCGCAGGCGCACGTGGTGCTGGTCGATGCGGGCACGGTGGGCGACAACGCCTCGGGCCGCAACTCCGGCTTCGCCATCGACGTGCCGCACAACGTGGGCAGTTCGCTCGAAGAACTGCGCCAGGCCGCGCACTACCAGCGCCTGCTGGCCGCCGGCATGGCCGACCTGCAGCGGCACATCGCCGCGCATGCCATCGACTGCCAGTGGCGCCGCGCCGGCAAGTACCACTGCGCCGTGTCGCCCGCGGCCGGGCGCACGCTGGACCACCATGCCCAGGAGCTGCGCGCGCTGGGCGAGCCGCACGAACGGCTGGACCGCGATGCGCTCGCCGCGCGCCTGGGCACGCGCTACTTCGCCGCCGGGCTGTACACGCCGGGCACGGTGCTGCTGAACCCGGCCGCGCTGTGCCGGGGCCTGGCCGATGCGCTGCCGGGCCCGGTCGCGCTGTACGAGAACACGCCCGTGCACGCGCTGGACATCGCCCCGCACGCCGTGGTGGCCCACACCGCGCAGGGGCGCATCGAGGCGCCGCAGCTCATCGTGGCCAGCAACGGCTTTGCGCAGCAGCTCGGGCTGTTCCATGGCGAGACTTTTCCGCTGGCCACCTTCGGCTCGCTGAGCGCGCCGCTCACGCCCGCGCAACGCGAGCGGCTGGGCGCACCGCAGGGCTGGGGCGTGACGCCCGTGAACGCCGTGGCCGGTGCCACGCTGCGCTACACCGACGACCACCGCCTGCTGGTGCGCCAGGGCTTCGAATACGCACCGCGCTTTCGCGTGGCCGCCGCCGTGCGCGAGCGCGTGCGGCGCGCGCACCGGGCCGTGTTCGATGCGCGGTTTCCGCAACTGGCCGACGTGCCGCTCGCGCATTTCTGGGAGGGCGCCATCGCCATCACGCGCAACGGCGCGCCGCGCTGGGGGCGCTTTGCCTCCAACGTGCACGGCGTGGCGGGCTGCAACGGCGTGGGCATCGTCAAGCACACGGCGCTGGGCGCGCTCGCGGCCGATCTGGCGCTGGGCCAGGACCATCCGCTGATCGCCGACGCCCTGGCGCTGGGCGCCCCCACGCGCATGCCGCCCGAGCCCTTCATGGGCCTGGGCGTGCGCGCGTACATCGCCCGGGAAAAGTGGGCCGGCCGCGCGGAGCGGTGATGGCCGATGGGTCGCCGGCTGGCCGATCGATCAGCCGGCGCGGCGCAGCACGTCGCCCGCCTTGTCCACCCACTGCTGCAGGCTGTCCAGCAGGCCTTTCTGGCTGAACGAGCAGCTTTCCTCGGAAAACAACGCGCTCGATTCGAGGCGGTCGAGCAGGCCGTGCAGCACCTCGGCGTAGCGCGGGGGCAGGGCGGCCAGCAGCGCATCCTGCGCGCGGGCCATCTCGCTCAACGCAGTGGCACTGCCGCCCGGGGCGCGGCACCGGGCCAGGGCGGCCTCCAGTTCGGCAAGCTGCACGAGGGCGGCGGTGGTGTCGGAGAACGTGGTCATGTGCGCAGCGTAGCGGGGAGGAGGAGGGGTGTCAGGGGTCATAGCGCGGTCAGGTGCTCGTAGAGGATCACCGAGCCGATGCCGATCAGCAGCACGCCGCCCACGGCCTCGGCCCAGCGCCCCGCGATGCTGCCCAGCACCCGGCCCACCATCACGCCGATCGTGACCATGGCGAAGGTCGCCAGGCCGATGGCCGCGGCCACGGGCAGGATGCCCACGTCCAGGAACGCCAGCCCCACGCCTACCGCCATCGCATCGATGCTGGTGGCAAAGCCGGTCACGGCCAGCAGCCAGAAGCCGTGGCGGGCGGGTTTTTCGGACTCGGCATCGGGCGCCTGGAACGCCGCGTACACCATGCGCAGTCCCAGCACGGTCAGCAGCGTGAACGCGATCCAGTGGTCCCATTCCTTCACGTAGCCCGAAGCGGCGTAGCCCAGCGCCCAGCCGGCGATCGGGGTGAGGGCCTCGATGACGCCGAAGATGGCGCCGGTGCGCAGCGCTTCGGACCAGCGGGGTTTCTGCAGGGCGCTGCCCTTGCCGACGGCGGCGGCGAACGCGTCGGTGGACATGGCCAGGGCCAGCAAGGCGGTGGAGGCGAAATTCATGGTGGGGAAGTCGTTGTACGGCCGGGCGAGCGCAAAGGCACGCCCCCGCTGCCCGACCTGTCGTCGCGGTGGCATGCCGATGGTCTCGCCAACCGCAACGGTTGCCGGCGCCACGGCATGCAGCATGCCGAGTGTGTTGACGCAGGCGCCTTCGTACAACGCTCGAAATACATTGCACGAAAGCCGGCTACTCCCCAAGGGAGCGCGGATTATAGAAGCCCCTGCCGGCCTGGGGCCGTGCCGGCCCTGGCGTGTGCGGGGGCTTGGGCCCGCTGTCAGAATCCGCGCCACCCCGACGAGCGTGATCCCGAACGTGCCAGACCCTTCCTCCCTTTCCGCGGCCCCGCCGCCCGCGCCGCGGCAGGCGCTGCGCGCCCTGGGCCTGGCCACCGCCACGGTGCTGGCGCTGGTGGCCCTCGGGCACGATGGCCGCCGCGTGGCGCAATTGATGGCCCTGGCCCTGCCCGCGCTGCTGTGGCTGGCCTGGCCGGTGCGCAGCGACGCCGTGCACCGGCTGCGCACCGCCGCCGTGTGGCTGTGGGCCATGGCCTTCGCGCTCGACGGCGTGGCTCGGGCCTACCTGCTGGACGCCTACCAGGCCGCGCCCGACAGCACGCTGGTGCTGGGCGCCGCCGCCAACACCACGGGCCGCGAGAGCGCCGAATACCTGTCGATGCACTGGCGCTCGGTGGCCGTGTGGTCGGCGGCGCTGGTGTGCGCCGCGTGGCTGGTGGGGCGCAGCGCGCGCCGCGGGCTGCGCACGGCTGTGCGCTGGCCGCGGGGCCTGGCGGCGCTGCTGTGCGCCTTGGTGGCGTTCAGCGCCCTGGGCTATGCCAGCAAGCCGTGGCGCCGGCTGCACCCGGTCGCGTACTGGATGCACTGGAACGCCTCGGTCCACGGACTGCGCAGCGGCTGGGCCGACCAGGAGCGCCAGCGCGGCGACCTGCTGGCGCGCGCGCGGCAGGCGGCGCCCGTGATCACGCGTGCTGGCCCGTCCACCGTGGTGCTGGTGGTGACCGACAGCATCAACCGCGACAACATGGGCCTGTACGGCTACGCGCGCCCTACCACGCCCCGGCTGGAGGCGCAGCAGCGGCAACTGGGCGGCGAGATGGCGGTGCTGCGCAACGCGTGGTCGGTCGATGCCAGCACGCTGCCGGCGATGGCCAACCTCTTCGGCTTCGGGCAGCCGGGCCGGGCCGACGGGCAGCACGTGGTCGCGCTGGCCCGCGCCGCGGGCTACAAGGTCTGGTGGATGAGCAACCACGACGACGTGGCGATCGAGCAGCAGCATGCGCGCCTGGCCGACGTGGTGGACATGGTGAACCGCACGCCGGGCCGCGCGGGCGCCTCGCTGGACGGCGAGCTGCTGGACTGCGTGCAGGAGGCGCTGGACGACCCCGCCGAGCGCAAGCTGATCGTGGTGCACCTGATGGGCGCGCACCCGCACTACCGGCTGCGCTTTCCGAGCGGGGACAACCCGTTCGATGACCACGTGGACGCGGTCGAGGCGCAGCTGGCCGGCCAGGGCCGTTCGGCCTGGGTGCGGCGCTATCGCCAGCAGTACGACGCGGCGCTGCTGTACCAAGACTTCGTGGTGTCCGAGACGCTGCAGCTCACGCGCGCCGGAGTGCGGCCGGGCGAATACCGGGCGTGGATGTACCTGTCCGACCACGGCCAGGAGGTCGGCCACGGCAGCGACCGCGCGGGCCACAGCCCGGCCACCGCCTCGGGCTACCGCATTCCCGCGGTGATCTGGCGCAACGAGGCGGCGCAGCCGGTGTCCGCCGCCATGGCGCAGCGGCCGTTTCGCGCCGACTGGGCGGGGTGGACCCTGGCCGATCTGTTGAACATCCAATGGGCGGGGGCTTCGCCGGAACGCAATGTGCTGGATGAGGCCGGCTACCGCTGGGTGGCGCCGACGCTGCCGGTGGCGGTGCCGTCGTTCTCGGACTGAGCGGGATCGGGGCGGCCGATGGGCCGGGCGTGCGAAGTGCCGTTCTACCGTTGAAGCATGTTTTAGGCCGCCACCGCAATATCCACTAGGGCATGTCGCTATCAAATGAATAGCATCTTGCGGCGGCCTGCATCCCCCTCCATGTCCCGCCTCGTTCGCTGCATCGGCGCCGGGGCCTGGGATAGGATGCGCAGTGGCCGCACAGCGGCGGCCGCTGCGGATTCCGGGAGGGCCCAGGGCTGGAACGGATTTTGTAAGTCATTTTGGAACGCGCACCATGGCCCTGGCCGTGCGGGCGCGCAGGGCCTGGGGCATGCGGTGGCATGGGGCGTCGTTTATTTCGCTAGGAGATGTCATGGGCTTTCCTCACCTTCCCTGCGCCGCACCACGGCCGGGCACCCGCTGGCTGGCCGCTACCTGCATCGCCGCGCTGGGCGCATTGTCCGTGGCGCCCGCGTGGGCGCAGGGCACGATCAAGATCGGCGAGATCAACAGCTACAAGGCCCAGCCGGTGTTCCTGGAGGCCTACAAAAAGGGCATGTACCTGGCGGTCGATGAGGTGAATGCCGCCGGCGGCATCGGCGGCAGGAAGCTCGAACTGGTCACGCGCGACGACAACGCCAACCCCGGCGAGGCCGTGCGGCTGGCCGACGAACTGGTCTCGCGCGAGCGGGTGGACATCCTGGCGGGCACCTTCCTGTCCCACATCGGCCTGGCGCTGTCCGACTACGCCAAGCAAAAGAAGCGCTTCTTCCTGGCCAGCGAAGCGCTCACCGACAAGATCACCTGGCAAAACGGCAACGCCTATGCGTACCGCCTGCGCTCGTCCACCTACATGCTGTCGTCGGCCCTGGTGCCCGAGGCGCTCAAGCTCAAGAAAAAGCGCTGGGCCATCGTCTATCCCAACTACGAATACGGCCAGTCGGCGGTGGACACGTTCAAAAAGCGCATGAAAGCGCAGCAGCCCGACATCGAGTTCGTCACCGAGCAGGCCGCGCCGCTGGGCAAGCTGGACGCGGGCAGCGTGGCCCAGGCCATCGCCGATGCCAGGCCCGACGCCATCTTCAACGCACTGTTCGGCCCCGATCTGGCCAAGTTCGTGCGCGAAGGCACCACGCGCGGCCTGTTCAAGAGCACCCCGGTGGTGAGCCTGCTGACCGGCGAGCCCGAATACCTGGAGCCGCTGCGCGACGAGGCGCCCGTGGGCTGGATCGTCACCGGCTACCCCTGGTACAGCATCGACACGCCGGCCCACAAGGCGTTCGTCGCGGCCTACCAGGCCAAGTACGGCAAGGAAGACCTGCGCCTGGGCGCGCTGATCGGCTACGACACCATCCAGTCGCTGGCCGCGGGCGTGAAGCGCGCGGGCGGCAAGACCGATGCCGAGTCGCTGGTGAAAGCCTTCAGCGGCCTCCAGGTGTCCACGCCCGACGGCCCCATCGAATACCGTGCGATCGACCACCAGTCCACGCTGGGCGTGTACGTGGGCAAGATCGCGCTCAAGGACGGCAAGGGCGTGATGGTCGATTACCGCTACGTGCCCGGCGACACCCTGCTGCCGCCCGAGGCCGAGGTGCGCGCGCTGCGCCCCGCGCCCTGACGCGCCGGGCCCGCCTGGTTCTCCGCGTTCTGCGCCTGCCCCCGCTTTCACCCCCGCGATGGATTTTTCCGGCTTCCTGACCCAACTGCTCAACGGGCTGGCCGAGGCGTCGTCGCTCTTCCTGGTGGCGGCCGGCCTGTCGCTGATCTTCGGGGTGACGCGCATCGTCAACTTCGCGCACGGCTCGTTCTACATGCTGGGGCTGTACCTGGCGTATTCGCTGGTCGAGCACATGGTGGGGCTTGCGGGCCTGGCGGGCGGGCCGATGGGCTACTGGCTCGGCCTGCTGCTGGCGGCGCTGGCGGTGGGCGCCTTCGGCGCGCTGGTGGAGGTGGTGCTGCTGCGGCGCATCTACCGCGCGCCGGAGCTGTTCCAGCTGCTGGCCACGTTCGCGCTGGTGCTGGTGGTGAGCGACGCGGTGCTGTGGCTCTGGGGCCCCGAGGAATTGCTGGGCCGGCGCGCGCCGGGCCTGGCGGGCTCGGTCGAGTGGATGGGCCGGCAGTACCCGACCTACAACCTGTTCTTGATCGCCCTGGGCCCGCTGGTGCTGGGCCTGCTGTGGCTGCTGCTCACCCGCACCCGGTGGGGCACGCTGGTGCGCGCGGCCACGCAGGACCGCGAAATGCTCGGCGCGCTGGGCGTCAACCAGGCGTGGCTCTTCACGGGCGTGTTCGCGCTGGGCGCGATGCTGGCGGGGCTGGGCGGCGCGGTGCAGCTGCCGCGCGAGCCGGCCAGCCTGGCGCTGGACTTGCGCGCCATCGGCGAGGCGTTCGTGATCGTGGTGGTGGGCGGCATGGGGTCGATCCCGGGCGCCTACGTGGCCGCGCTGCTGATCGCCGAGATCAAGGCGCTGTGCGTGGGGCTGGGCACGGTGCAGTGGTTCGGCATCGAGGTGTCGTTCTCCAAGCTCACGCTGGTGGTGGAGTTCCTGGTGATGGCCCTGGTGCTGGTGTTCCGGCCCTGGGGACTGATGGGCCGGCCCCAGGCCGCGAGCCGCAACTCGGCGCCGGCGGAGGCGCCGCTGCGCCCGGGCACGCCGCTGTTCCAGGCCGCGGCGGTGGCCGTGCTGGCCGCCCTGGCCGCGCTGCCGCTGCTGTCGGCCTGGCTGCCGTATGCCACGGTGCTGGCGCAGGACGTGCTGGTGGCCGTGCTTTTCGCGGTGAGCCTGCACTTCATCATGGGCCCGGGCGGCCTGCATTCGTTCGGCCACGCGGCCTACTACGGCCTCGGCGCATACGGCGCGGCGGTGCTGCTCAAGGCCTTCAGCATGCCCATGCCGCTGGCCATGGCGCTCGCGCCGCTGGTGGCCGGGGCCGGTGCGCTGGTCTTCGGCTGGTTCTGCGTGCGCCTGTCGGGCGTGTACCTGGCCATGCTGACGCTCGCGTTCTCGCAGATCGTGTGGTCGGTGGTGTTCCAGTGGGATGCCGTCACGGGCGGCTCCAACGGCCTGATCGGCGTGTGGCCCGCGCCGTGGCTGGGCGGCACGGCGTACTACTACCTCACGCTGGCGCTGGTGGGGCTGTCGGTGTTCGCGCTGCGGCGCGTGCTGTTCGCGCCGTTCGGCTATGCGCTGCGCGCGGGGCGCGACTCGGCGCTGCGGGCCGAGGCGGTGGGCATCGACGTGCAGCGCGTGCAGTGGATGGCCTTCGTGATCGCGGGCGGGTTCGCGGGCCTGGCGGGCAGCCTGTTCGTGTTCTCCAAGGGCAGCATTTCGCCGGAGGCGATGGCCGTGGGCCAGTCGGTGAACGGGCTGGTCATGGTGCTGCTGGGCGGCCTGCAGACGCTGCTGGGCCCCATCGTCGGCGCGGCGGCGTTCAGCGTGCTGCAGGACACCATCCTGCGGGCCACGGAGTATTGGCGCGCGCTGTTCGGGGGCGTGATCCTGCTGCTGGTGCTGGCCTTTCCGCAGGGCATCGCCGGCTTTGCGCAGCAGCTCGCGCAGCGCTGGGCGGCACGGCGGGCGGTGGCGCCGGCCATCCCCCGGGGGCCACCGCCATGACGCTGCTGCAGGTGCGCGGCCTGCGCAAATCGTATGGCGGCGTGCAGGCCGTGGATGGCATCGACTTCGACCTGGCGCCCGGGGAGCTGCTCGCGCTCATCGGCCCCAACGGCGCGGGCAAGTCCACCACCTTCGACATGGTGGGCGGGCAGACGCCGGCCACGGCCGGCTCGGTGCGGCTGCAGGGGCGCGAGCTGGCGGGCATGAAGCCCCGTGCCATCGCGCGCCTGGGCGTGGGCCGCACCTTCCAGATCGCGGCCACGTTCGCCTCGCTCACCGTGGTGGAGAACGTGCAGATGGCGCTGCTGGCGCACCACCGGCGCGTGTTCGCGCTGTGGCGGCCCGCCGCCTCGCAACACCGCGCCGAGGCCATGGCGCTGCTGGCCCAGGTTGGCATGGACGCGCAGGCCGACCGCCCGTGCAGCGAACTGGCCTACGGCGACGTCAAGCGCGTGGAACTGGCCCTGGCGCTCGCCAACGATCCACAACTGCTGCTGATGGACGAGCCCACGGCCGGCATGGCGCCGCAGGAGCGCAGCGACCTCATGGCGCTCACCCGGCGGCTCGTGGCCGAGCGCCGCATGGCGGTGCTGTTCACCGAGCACAGCATGGACGTGGTGTTCGCCTATGCCGACCGCATCATCGTGCTGGCGCAGGGCCGGCTCATCGCCGAGGGCGATGCCCACGCGATCCGCAACCACCCCGGGGTGCAGGCGGTGTACCTGGGCGCCGGCACGACCTTCGGGCAACGCGGCGCGCGCCATGAAACGGTGCCGGAGGGCGCGGCATGACGGTCCCCGCGCCGATGCCGCCGCTGCTGCTGGAAGTCTCCGGCCTGAACGCCTGGTACGGCGCGGCGCACATCCTGTTCGACGTGTCGCTGCAGGTGCGCCGCGGCGAGGTCGTGGCGCTGATGGGCCGCAACGGCGCGGGCAAGTCCACCACGTTCAAGGCCATCATGGGGCTGCTCGCGCGGCGGCAGGGGCGGGTGGATTTTCTCGGCCGCCCGATCGCGGGGCTGCAGCCCTACGAGATCGCGCGGATGGGCCTGGGCTTCGTGCCCGAGGACCGGCGCGTGTTCGCCGACCTCACCGTCACCGAGAACCTCGCGGTCGGCCGCCAGCCGCCCCGGCGCTGGCCCGACGGCAGCGAGGCGCCGTCCTGGACGCCGGCCGCGCTGTACCAGCTCTTTCCCAATCTGGGTGCCATGCAGGACCGGCCCGGCGGGCAGATGAGCGGCGGCGAGCAGCAGATGCTCACCGTGGCGCGCACGCTCATGGGCAACCCGTACCTGGTGCTGCTGGACGAGCCCTCCGAAGGGGTGGCGCCCGTGATCGTCGAGCAGATGGCGCAGACGATCCTGCAGCTCAAGGCCCGGGGCGCGAGCATCCTGCTGTCCGAGCAGAACGTGCGCTTTGCCGAGATGGTGTCCGACCGGGCCTATGTGCTGGAAAAGGGCCAGATCCGCTACGAAGGCTCGATCGAGGCGCTGTCGCGCAACGAGGACGTGCGCCGCGCGTACCTCGCGGTGTAGGCCGCGCCATGGACACCGCCTGCGACGAAGCCCTGCCCACGGCGCCGGCCCACGGCGTGGTCGGCGTGCTGCTGGCGGCGGGCCACGCGCGGCGCTTCGGCAGCGACAAGCGCCGCGTGCCCTGGCCCGGCCACGGCTCGCTGATGGAGGCCGCGCTCGCGCCGCTGCAGGCCGTGTGCCCGCGCGTCGTCGCTGTGCTGCCGCCCGGCGATGCCTGGGGGCTGATGCTGTGCTGGCGCCTGCAGGTCGAGGTGGCCTGGTCGTTCCGGCGCAGCGCGGGGCTGGCGGCCTCGCTGTCGGCCGCCCTGCCGCTGGTGCGCCGCGCGCCGGCCATCGTGGTCGCGCTGGCCGATATGGGGGACGTTCGGGCGGCCACCGTGCGCACGCTCATCGCGGCCTGGCAGCGCCAGCCGGGGCAGCCCGTGCTGCCGGTGTTCGGCGGCCAGCCGGGCAATCCGCGGCTGATTCCGGCACCGCTGTATCCCCGGCTGGAGGGGCTGTCGGGCGACGACGGCGTGCGCCGGGCGCTGGACTGGCCGGCCGCGCAGCGGTGCGCGGTGGACGACCCGGGCGTGCTGCGCGATCTGGACACGCCCGTCGGACTGGGCTGATGGCGGGGGCGATGATCCGCCGTGGCCTCGTGAAAAGGCTTTTGATCAAATCGGGCTCCAGCGCAATATCCACTAGGGCATGTTGCTATCAAATCAGGAGTAAATCCGTTTTGAAGGGGTGCGCAGCCCCGGCACCGGCGCCCTTTGGCCCCACGCCCGGCAACCCTGCGCTCGCGCTCCGGTATCCAACTGCGTCAAAATCACGCCCATGAACGCGCTCCACATCGCCGAATACACCCATGGCCTCGGCATCCAGGCAAAAGCAGCTTCCGCGCTGATGGCAAGGGCACCGGCTGCTATCAAAAGCAAAGCACTTCTTTCCCTGGCCCGCCTGCTGCGCGAGCAGACCGCCCCGCTGCAGGAGAGCAACGCCCGCGACCTGGAGCGCGCCCGCGCCGCCGGCCTGGCCGAGCCCCTGGTCGATCGCCTGAAACTCACCTCCAAGGTGCTGGAAACCTGCGCGCTCGGCTGCGAGCAGCTCGCCGCCATGGGCGACGTGATCGGCGAGATCACCGGCATGCGCCAGCAGCCCAGCGGCATCCGTGTCGGCCAGATGCGCGTGCCCATCGGCGTGTTCGGCATGATCTACGAGAGCCGCCCCAACGTCACCATCGAGGCCGCCAGCCTCAGCATCAAGAGCGGCAACGCCTGCATCCTGCGCGGCGGCTCCGAGGCGATCGACTCCAACAAGGCCCTGGCGGCCCTGGTGCAGCAGGCCCTGGCCGAAGCCGGCCTGCCCGAGGACGCGGTGCAGCTGGTGCAGACCACCGACCGCGAGGCCGTCGGCCACCTGATCGCCATGCCCGAATACGTGGACGTCATCATCCCGCGCGGCGGCAAGGGCCTGATCGAGCGCATCAGCCGCGACGCCAAGGTGCCGGTCATCAAGCACCTGGATGGCAACTGCCACACCTATGTGGACGACCCCTGCGACATCGCCATGGCGGTGAAGGTGGCCGACAACGCCAAGACCAACAAGTACAGCCCGTGCAACGCCAGCGAGAGCCTGCTGGTGGCGCGCGGCGCGGCGGCCGCCTTTTTGCCGCAGATCGGCGCGGTCTATGCCGCCAAGGGCGTGGAGATGCGCGGCTGCCCCGAATCGCTGGCCCTGCTGGCCGGCGTGCCGAACGCCAAACTGGTGCCCGCCACCGAGCAGGACTGGAGCGAGGAATACCTCGCCCCGATCATCAGCGTGAAGGTGGTGGACGGCCTGGACGAGGCCATCGCCCACATCAACCGCTACTCCAGCCACCACACCGACGCCATCCTCACCACCCACCACGGCCACGCCCAGCGCTTCCTGCGCGAGGTGGACTCGGCCAGCGTGATGGTCAACGCCAGCACCCGGTTCGCCGACGGCTTCGAGTACGGGCTGGGCGCCGAAATCGGCATCAGCACCGACAAGTTCCACGCCCGCGGCCCGGTGGGCATCGAGGGCCTGACCTCGCTCAAGTACGTGGTGCTGGGCGAGGGCGAAGTGCGCGGCTGACGACCCCCATCGAGCCCGCGGTCCGGCCCAGCCCCACACTGACATGAAAATCATCATCCTCGGCGCGGGCCGCGTCGGCTGCAGCGTGGCCGACAGCCTCGTGTCCGAGCAGAACGACATCACCGTCATCGACACGGACGCCCAGCGCCTGCGCGATCTGGAATCGCGCTTCGACCTGCGCGGCGTGGTGGGCAACGGCATCGACCCCGAGGTGCTGGCCGAGGCCGGCGCGCGCGACACCGACCTGCTCATCGCCTGCGCCGCGCAGGACGAGACCAACCTCGTGTGCTGCAAGGTCGCGCAACTGCTCTTCAACGTGCCCACACGCATCGCGCGGGTGCGCTCCTCCGGCTTCGAACACGACCGCGAGCAGGCCGCGCTGCTGCTGGGCAAGGACGGTTTCGCGGTGGACCGCATCATCTGCCCCGAGGAGTCGCTGACGCGCTACATCGGCAAGCTGGTGGAGTACCCCGAGGCGCTGCAGGTGCGCGAATTCGCGGGCGGCCGGGCCTGCCTGGTGTCGGTGCGCGTGCGGGCCGGCGCGCCGGTGGCGGGCGTGCGCATCGCCGACATGCGGGCCGGCGCCCCGGACCTGGCCATGCGCATGGTGGCCATCTACCGCCGCTTTCCCGAAGAGCCCGACCGCTTCATCGCCTGCGACGGCGACACGCGCATCGCGGCGGGCGACGAGGTCTTCGTGCTGTCCGCGCGCGAGCACATTCCCCAGGTGCTGGCCGCGATGCACCAGCGCGAGGGCCAGCCCGCGCGGGCGGTGCGCCGCATCATGATCGCCGGCGGCGGCCGCGTGGGCCTGCGCCTGGCGCGGCAGCTGGCGCAGCAGGGGCGCTTTCACATCAAGGTGATCGAGGGCGATCCGGACCGCTGCGTCGAGCTGGCCTCCACGCTGCCCTCCGAGGTGCTGGTGCTGCAGGGCGATGCCACCGACGAAGACCTGCTGGGCGACGAGAACGTCGAGGAGGTGGACCTGTTCCTCGCGCTCACCGACGACGACGAGGACAACATCATGGCCTGCCTGCTGGCCAAGCGCATGGGCGCGAGCCGCGTGCTGGCGCTGATCAACCGGCGCTCCTACGCCGACCTGATGCACGGCACGCAGATCGACATCGCGCTGTCGCCTGCGCAGGCCATGCTGGGCGAGCTGCTGGCCTACGTGCGGCGCGGCGACGTGCAGGCCGTGCACAGCCTGCGCCGGGGCGTGGCCGAGGCGCTGGAGATCGTGGCGCGCGGCGACCGCAAAAGCTCGCGCGTGGTGGGCCGCAAGGTGAGCGACCTGCACCTGCCGCCCGAGGTGCACATGGGGCTGATCGTGCGCGGGCTGTCGGGTGCGGAGCCGCAAGCGGATGCGGCCCAGGCCGGCGGCCCCGAGCCTTTGGCCGAGCCCCAGGTCATCATCCCGCGCAGCCACACGGTGATCGAAAGCGGAGACCACGTGGTGTTCTTCCTGCCGAACAAGCGCCTGGTGCGCGATGTGGAAAAGGCCTTCCGCCTGGGCGCGACGTTTTTCTGAACCCGCGCCCCCGACCTTCTTCGTTTCCACATCGACACCATGGCGGATCTTCTTCCCGTTCTGCGCGTGCTGGGCGCCCTGCTCGCCATGTTCTCGCTGGCCTTCGGCGTGCCGCTGGCCGCCTCCTGGTGGACGGGCGATGGCCTGTGGCCGCAATACGCCGGCGCCCTGGGCGCCACGCTGCTGTGCGGCAGCGGACTGTGGGCGGGGCTGCGCCACCAGGCGCGCGAGCTGCAGCCGCGCCACGGCATCATCCTCGTCGCGCTCGTGTGGGTGGTGCTGCCGCTCTTTGCCGCGCTGCCGCTGCTGCTGGCCATGCACCAGATCGGCCGGACGATATCGTTCACGCATGCGTACTTCGAGGCCGTCTCGGGCTTGACAACCACGGGCGGCACGGTGCTGACGGGGCTGGATGTGCTGCCGCTGTCGATCAACGTGTGGCGCACCTTCATGCAGTGGCTGGGCGGCATGGGCATCCTGATCCTGGCGGTGGCCGTGCTGCCGCTGCTGGGCGTGGGCGCGAGCCAGCTCTTCAAGGCCGAGGCCGCCGGCCCGGTCAAGGACACCAAGCTCACCCCGCGCATGACCGAAACCGCCAAGGGGCTGTGGGGCGTGTACGTGCTCTTTTCGCTGGCGTGTGCGCTCGCTTACTGGCTGGGCGGCATGCCGCCGGCCGATGCCGTCATGCACATGTTCACCACGGTGAGCCTGGGCGGGCTGTCGTCGCACGACAGCAGCTTCGGCTACTTCCAGTCGCCGCTGCTCGAATCGATCGCGGTGGTGTTCATGGTGGTGGCCAGCTGCAATTTCGCGCTGTATTTCGTCGCGCTGCGCAAGGGCCACTGGCGCAGCCTGTGGTGCGACCCCGAGATGCGCGCCACCGTGCTCACGCTGCTGGGCGGCGGCCTGTTCGTCGCGCTGCTGCTGTGGGCCAAGGACGTCTATGCGCCGCTGGCGGCGCTGCGGCACGGGTTCTTCCATGTGGTGTCGGTCGCCACGACGACGGGTTTCGCCACCACCGACTACCTGGCCTGGCCGGTGTTCGCGCCGATCTTCATGCTCATGCTGTCGGGCGTGGCCACCAGCGCGGGCTCGACGGGCGGCGGCATCAAGATGGTCCGCATGCTGATCTTGCTGAAGCAAGCCCGCCGAGAAATGACGCGCCTGGCCCACCCCCGCGCCGTGCAGCCCGTGCGCCTGGGCCGCGCGGTGGTGGACCACCGCATGATCTTCTCGGTGCTGGCGTTCATGCTGGTCTATGGCGCCACGGTCATGGTGCTGAGCATGGTGCTGCTGCTGACCGATCTGGACCTGGTGAGCGCCTTCTCCGCGGTGCTGGCCAGCGTCAACTGCACGGGGCCGGGGCTGGGGCTGCTCGGGCCGTCGGCCACCTACGCGGTGCTGACGGAATTCCAGCTCTGGGTCTGCACCCTGGCCATGCTGCTCGGGCGGCTGGAGATCCTGAGCTTCATGGTGTTGCTCACCCCGGCGTTCTGGCGGCGGTAGCGTCCTTGGACGCCTGAAGGGCGAAAGCCGGGGGGCGGGGTTGCGAAGCCGGGGCGCGTCCCCATATCCCTACAATTCACCACGTCTTTCGTCTTCCGAGGGCTTCCATGGTTCCGCATCTCATCACAGCCCTCACGGGGCCGATCAACGAGCTTGAACAGCGCATTCTCGATTCCATGCCCGCGATCGAGCGTTGGTTCCGCCTGGAGTGGATGGAGCACACGCCGCCGTTCTATACCTCGGTGGACATCCGCAACGCCGGCTTCAAGCTCGCCCCCGTGGACACCAACCTGTTTCCCGGCGGCTGGAACAACCTGACCACCGACATGCTGCCCCTGGCCGTGCAGGCGGCCATGGCGGCCATCGAGAAGATCTGCCCCGAAGCCCGCAACCTGCTGATCGTGCCGGAGAACCACAGCCGCAACACGTTCTACCTGGCGAACGTGATCCAGCTGCAGCGCATCTTCAACATGGCGGGGCTCAACGTGCGCGTGGGCTCCATCAGCCCCGAGATCAAGAAACCCACCACGGTCACGCTGCCCAACGGCGATTCCGTCACGCTCGAGCCCGTGGTGCGCACCAAGGGGCGCCTGGGGCTCAAGAACTTCGACCCCTGCACCATCTTGCTCAACAACGACCTCTCGGCCGGCCCTCCGGGCATCCTGGAGGACATCCACGAGCAATACCTGCTGCCGCCGCTGCACGCCGGCTGGAGCGTGCGCCGCAAGAGCCGCCATTTCCAGAGCTACGAAGAGGTGTCCAAGCGCTTCGGCAAGCTGCTGGGCATCGACCCGTGGCTGATCAACCCGCTGTTCAGCCGCTGCGAAGGCGTCGATTTCAACGAGGGCACGGGCATGGAGGGGCTGCGCGCCGCCGTCGATGCGCAATTGGGCAAGGTGCGCCGCAAGTACAAGGAATACGGCATCAACGAAAAGCCTTTTGTCATCGTGAAGGCCGACAACGGCACCTACGGCATGGGCATCATGACCGTGCGCGACGTCAAGGACCTGGATGCGCTCAACCGCAAAACCAAGAACAAGATGGCCGTCATCAAGGACGGGCAGACGGTGAGCGACGTGATCATCCAGGAAGGCGTGCTCACGCAGGAGCGGGTGCACGAGGCCGTGGCCGAGCCGGTCGTCTACATGATGGACCGCTACGTGGTCGGGGGCTTTTACCGCATGCATGCCGAGCGCGGCGTGGACGAGAACCTCAATGCCCCCGGTGCGAGCTTCGTGCCCCTGGCCTTCGAGCACAGCACGCACCTGCCCCAGCCCGGCGCCCGCCCCGGAGCCAGCGCGCCCAACCGCTTCTATATGTATGGCGTGGTGGCGCGCCTGGCGATGCTCGCCGCCAGCTACGAGCTGGAGGCCACCAACCCCGAGGCCGAGATCTACGACTGACGATCCGAAAGGGAGGCACCGGGCGCATCCCTCAGTTGCTGCATTGCAACAACCGGGTGGGGGCTGATTCACCGGGTGCGACCCGCGCCACAATAGCGGTCCCCAAATATCGGAATCCCGGTGGGCCTCGGTGCCAGCGGGCCAGTCTGTGCAAAGTTCCAAGTCCTCGCTCGCGGCGCTCACCCTGGGCGCCATCGGCGTCGTTTATGGCGATATCGGCACCAGCGTGCTGTATGCGGTCAAGGAGGTGTTCGGCTCGGGACACGTGGCCTTCACGCCCCAGAACGTCTACGGCATCCTGTCCATCTTCTTCTGGACGCTGACCACCATCGTCTCGCTCAAATACGTGGTGCTGGTCCTGCGGGCCGACAACAACGGAGAAGGGGGGCTCATCGCCATGCTGGCGCTGGCGTCCCAGGCGGTGAAAGACAAGCCCCGGCTGCGCAGCGTCCTGCTGTGCATCGGCATCTTCGGCACCTCGCTCTTCTATGGCGACGGGGTCATCACCCCGGCGATTTCGGTGCTGTCGGCGGTCGAGGGGCTCGAGGTGGTCTCGCCGCATTTCGGCAAGGCCGTCATTCCTCTCACCCTCGTCGTGCTGTTTTGCCTGTTCGCGGTGCAAAAACGCGGCACCGGCGGGATCGGGCGCTATTTCGGGCCCATCACCCTGGTGTGGTTCCTGACCCTGACCGCCCTGGGCATCCCGCACATCATCGGCCACCCGGAAATCCTGGGCGCCCTGAGTCCCCACCATGCGCTGGGCTTCATCTGGAACAACCCGGGCACCAGCTTCATCGTGCTGGGCGCTGTGGTGCTGTGCGTGACCGGCGCCGAGGCGCTCTATGCCGACCTGGGCCACTTCGGCAAAAAGCCCATCCGTCTGGCGTGGTTCAGCGTGGCGATGCCGGCGCTCACCGTCAACTATTTCGGCCAGGGCGCGCTGCTGCTGGCCGAGCCCGAAGCGGTGAAGAATCCGTTCTACATGATGGCCCCCGACTGGGCGCTGATTCCGCTGGTCATCATGGCCACCATGGCCACCGTCATTGCCTCCCAGGCGCTCATCACCGGCGCCTTCAGCGTGACCAAGCAGGTCATCCAGCTCGGCTACCTGCCGCGCCTGAACATCCTGCACACCAGCGTGCGGGACACGGGCCAGATCTACATCCCGTTCGTGAACTGGATGCTGTTCGTCGCCATCGTGCTGGCCGTGGTCATGTTCCGCTCCAGCAGCAACCTGGCGGCCGCCTATGGCATCGCTGTCACGCTGGACATGCTCATCACCACCGTGCTCACCTTCTTCGTGATCCGCTACGGCTGGAAATACCCGCTCGCCCTGTGCGTGGCGGCCACGGGCTCGTTCTTCGTGGTGGATCTGGCGTTTTTCAGCTCCAACCTGCTCAAGCTGTTCCAGGGGGGGTGGTTCCCGCTGCTGATCGGCGGCATCGTCTTCACTTTGATGATGACCTGGAAGCGTGGACGCGAATTACTCAACGAAAAGCTGCGCGACGACTCGCTGGACCTGCGCGACTTCCTCACTGCGGTCTTCGTCAGTCCTCCCACCCGCGTGGAGGGCACCGCCGTCTTCCTCACGGCCGAGACGGGCTCGGTGCCCAATGCGCTGCTGCACAACCTCAAGCACAACAAGGTGCTGCACGAGCAGAACCTGTTCGTCACCGTGCGCAGCCATGAAGTCCCCTGGATCGGCCTGGAGCGGCGGCTTCAGGTCGAGCCCCTGGGCGGCGATTGTTGGCAGGTCGTGGTGCACTACGGCTTCAAGAACGATCCCGACCTGCCCGGCGCCCTGGCGCTGATGCGGGGGCGAGGCTGCGAACTGGAGGCCATGACCACCAGCTATTTCCTGTCGAGGGACGTCGTCATTCCCACGATCGGCAGCGGCATGGCCCCTTGGCGCGAGAAACTCTTCGCGCAGATGCACCACAACGCAAGCGGTGCCGCCGGCTTCCTGAATCTGCCGGGCAATGCGGTGGTGGAGCTGGGCTCCAAGATCGAGATTTAAAAGCCAATGGCTTTAGGGACGATGCGCATCGCAAGGCGGCGCGCTCATCCCTTTCATCCTTTTCGTCGCCACCTTGAGCGGCGTGACATCGTGGGTGTTGGTTTGGCGGTCTGGCGTGGTGGCCGGCAGCCTCGCGCTATTTGTGCAACAGTACGGCCGCAAGCGCGCACCGAGCGTGTAGCCGATCCTTTCCTTCGCAGACCATGAACATCCTTTTCATTGCCGATCCGCTCGAACACTTCAAGATCTACAAGGACACCACGTTCGCCATGATGCGCGAGGCCCAGCGGCGCGGCCATGCGATTTCGGTGTGCCAGCCTTCGCAAATCGCTTGGCAGCGCGGCGGGCAAGTGATGGCGCGGGTGCAGGACATCTTGCTCACCGGGCAGTCCGACGCGTGGTTCACCGTTCAGCGAAACCGTGAAGTGCCGCTGGCGGGGTTCGGATGCGTGCTTATGCGCAAGGACCCGCCCTTTGATAGCGAATACTTTTATGCGACCCACCTTTTGGAGCAAGCCGAACGGGAAGGGGCACGGGTGTTCAATAAACCGAGAGCGTTGCGAGATCATCCGGAGAAGCT